>NZ_FNFP01000003.1 GCF_900100845.1 Natronincola ferrireducens
GACCGTGGATACCAATACACTTCAAATGGGTTTAAACATAAGGTAGAAGCAGCAGGAATGACGCAAAGTATGTCACGTGTAGGAAAGTGTATTGACAATGGGCCAATGGAAGGTTTTTTTGGAACTCTAAAATGTGAAAAGTATTATCTCAATAAATACAATACCTTCAAAGAGCTAAATGAGGCGATAGATGAATACATTCATTTCTATAATCATAAGAGATTACAAAAGAAATTAAGCGACCTTAGCCCGATGGAATTTCGAGCTGTGGCCGCTTAGATTAGTTTTTATTATTTCCACTGTCTACTTGACAGGGTGCAGTTCAAGGATACGGGGGAAGATAAGCTATTTATCTTCCCCCGTATCCTTTCTTAAATTTAGACAGCTTCCTTTTTCATACCTGCCTCTAGGGCCATCGCCAGTTGATCGGGGCAAGATGTGGGTTTTCCTCCACAGGTAATGCCTCTTAATTTACTAATTGCTTCTTCTACCTGCATACCTTGGATTAGCTGACTAATCCCCTTCAGGTTACCAGGACATCCCCCGTAAAAAACTACATCTTTTACGATACCATCATTGATAGAAAAATTAATTTGTTGTGAACATACTCCTCTAGGTGTAAATGAATACATAATGAAACCCCTTTCTAACTTAGTCATGAAATGATTTTATGAAAAACAGTTTTCCTTTGAAAGATATGGACCTTGGACTTATTGAAATATATCAAAAGAATTTAAACTACTTTTATATCTAAAAGGAAAATAATTTTTATATATTATTTAAAAAATCCATTCCATTAAAATATTAATGAATTATGTATCTTTTGTCAATGATGTTTTGATATAGAAAAGAGTATGAAATTGGATTTGCTAATAAGGAATAGGAATAGACGCATAATTCAAATAAGAACAATATAGAAAATTCATCTAGTATAAATAATTGTTACATATAAAGGAAATAGAAGGATATCCATGGGTGGGAGAAGAAATTATATAAAGTAACTTTGAATTTTTCTATAATGAATTCCTTAGAAATAAGGATATAAAAAGGGATGCATCAATTAATTAATGAAAGGAACTATAATCTCTTCAACAACGTCTAAATTACTAGGAGGGGATTCAATGAAAAAGTTGATAAAAAGTATTGTATATGCTATCCTTATGGTGTCTTTTTCTACTATGGTCTTTGCCAATTCTGGACCTGTTTTTTGGCAAGGATACCCGGCTTCAGATAGCATGGCAATTCAAGAGAACACCCCAATTATGGTAAGGAATGAAAATCTTATTTTTGACTTTTCTGATAATAGTGAGTCCTTCCATACCATTATTGGAAGAGTCACTGCTGCCTATACAATGGTTAATCCAACAAATGACATGCAATCGGTACAGATGGCTTTTCCTTTTGTAGGAAGGCTTGATAGCTTTTCCCCTGAGGACATTGCTATAACCGCTGGTGAAGAGCCACTGTCCTATGAAATTTATGTGGGAGATGTGGTTAACAGCTACGGAAATTCCCTTCAACAGGATAAGGAAGTAAGCTTTGATTTTGCCACAACTATAAAAAACATCACCGATGAGTTCTACAGGGCCGATAACTTTGCAGAGGACGAAAAGGGTAAGCTCTACATTATTGAGGTAAAACCAACTACTGACCAAAGAATAAACTTTGTAGTTGATTTTAATTTTGATGCTGAAACAACCAAAGTCCTTACAAACGGATTTAATCGGTATGAATGGAATAGGGAAAAAACAAAAATTGCTACTTGGTGTTATAGTCCTGAAACTTTAGAAATTTTTGTTTTAGGTGAAGATATTGATTTACAGATAAGTGCTTTTACAGATGGAGAATTAAAGATAGAGACTGATTTGTTCACCTATGAAATAGCTACGCAAGAGGTGGAATTTAAACCATATTTTATGGACTATATAAAAAAGAATTCCCATAAAGAAAGGCATTCTATGATTTCTGACACCCAGCTGTACAATGTGTATGGGAAGGCTTTGGATGTTCACTTCACCCGAAATATGGCCTATGCTTCTGAACATGACTTTATGGGGGAGGAAAATTACCAGCGAATATTAACCCTTGTTTACACTGTTGATTTTCCTCAAAATAGTGAAAAAGAAGTAAGTGTAAGCTATAAGACAACAGGAACAATGGATAGAACCCAAACAGTAAAGCCCCTATACTCATTTGATTATATTTTAAATCCTGCTAAAAACTGGCGTGACTTTGAAAATTTAAATATCAAAGTTATCCCACCAAAAGAAGCTCCTTATATTGTGAAGAGCAGTATAGAGCTAGAAAAGGGAGAAGATAAGGTATATACAGCAACATTACCGAATTTACCTGATGAGGATTTATCCTTTACCCTCTACGCCCACGAGACAATCACATTACTGGATAAGGCTGGAGGACATTTGAAGGGTCGTTTTGGATATTTCACCCCTTTTGTGATGATAGCAATAGGACTTTTTATTGTTGGAGTAATTATTAGAGTATTCAAGTTATATAAAACCAAAGAATAAATATTTAAACTCCTACTTCATAATAAGTGGGAGTTTAAATATTATATGGCGAAATTAAATTGGGCTACACTTCAGTAGAGGTAAATACTTCCCCAAAATTAGAATTCATTTTATTAGGCTGCTTAGAAAAAATGAATACAGAATAGACAATAATACCCCCCTTATCCGATTTAAATAATTAAATCTCTCCTAAACATTTGAGTTATATTTTTATAAGATTACAAAAATATTTATTTGGCTATAATTCAGTGTATAAGCCAAATACATCTCCCTGAAGGGACTATTTTTATAAGATATTATTATTATAGATTTTAAAAAAATCATAAAGGCTTATGAAGACTGCTGAAGTATACATAAAAAACCATATGACCCATATTGTTACCAGGTTAAAACAATCTAATAAGTATTGCATACTCCTAACTTCTGTGTCAATATAGATATATATATGAGTTAACTTTGGAAATGCAATAATATACGAGGTGATAGTCATGAATAATAAAGCTGTAATTTTAGGATCCAATTATTATATAGGTTTAAGTGCCATTCGATGTTTAGGGGTGCATGGTATAACCACTGTAGCTGTAGACTACTCTGAAGAAAACACCTATGGTGCTAAATCCAAATATTGTTCTGAAAGGCTTATTTCTCCCCACTATAAAGAAGATCCAAAGGGGTTTATTAGGTTTTTAAAGGATTATGCCAAGAGACAAAGTTCTCCTCCAGTGCTTATTCCCTGTCACGATGCATATGTTGAGATTGTTGATGAATACTTATCAGAGCTGCAGGAATGTTTCCTTATTCCTCAAACTGACAAAGGCTTATATACAAAGCTTATGAATAAAGAAACCTTGCACCGATTAGCTATGGAAAAAGGTGTGACTGTACCAGAGACAGTTAGGGTAAATGAAGAGAATTTCTTTGAAAAAGTAGAAAGCATGATTAAATTTCCTTGTATTGTTAAACCTGTTGATTCAGCCTCCTTTGTGGCGAAATTTAGAAGAAAGATATTTAAGGTTCATAATAAAGAGGAACTAGAAAAAGCCTTAGAAAAGGCCCAAGACGCCGACTTAGAAGTAATTGTCCAAAGGATTATACCAGGCTTTGATGATCATATGTATACTTTTGACGCCTATTTAAATCAAGAGGCTAAAGTAACCCATTGGACCACCTGTCAAAAGTATCGTCAATATCCTATCAACTTTGGAGCCTCTGTTTATACGGGACAAAAACATGTACCTGAGCTTTATGAAATTGGGGCTAAATTTTTAGAAGAGGTAGGCTATAAAGGGTTTGCTGAAATAGAATTCAAAAAGGATGAAGAAACTGGAGAATTTTATCTAATAGAAATAAATGTGAGAATTACCAACTTTAATAATATGTTATATAAGGTGGGTTTAAATATGCCCTATATAACCTACCGAGAATTAACAGGACAACCCCTAGAGCCCAAGGCTATTACAGAAGATACAAACATCGTGTTTTGGTATGCTTTTGAGGATTTATTGGCAATTAAAGATTATATCAAAACTGGACAACTTACCTTGTGGGAGGTACTGGCATCTTTATTTAAACCAAAGGCCTACGCAATTTGGGATTGGAATGATCCAGCACCTGGTTTTGCATTTTTACAAAACCTTGCAGGTAAAATATTGAAAAAAATCACTAGAAGATAACACAAGAAACTTATAGTAAGAAAATTTCTATTAGAGATAAATAGAAGGAGGGATACAAATGGTAAAACTAAGAAAACTACTTAATTCAATAGGGGTTTTAGAAGCTTCTAATGAAAAAGACCTTATTATTCGTGGTATTTCATATCATTCCCAAAAGGTTGGTGAAGGACATCTTTTTGTCTGCATTAAAGGATATAAAACCGATGGACATAAATATCTTTCTCAAGCAGTGGAAAAGGGAGCTGTAGCTGCTGTAGTAGAAGAATTTCAAGAGGGAATCGATATACCCCAATATCTTGTGGAAAATAGTAGAATTGCCTTAGCTCAATTAGGAGCAGCTTTTTATAACAATCCTTCTAAAGCTATGAAAATGATAGGTATTACAGCCACCAATGGCAAAACAACCACTTCCTATATGACCAATGCTATTTTAGAAAATCATGGATTGAAAACAGGATTGATAGGAACTGTTTCTATAAAAATAGATGATGAATCTATACCTGCTGAGTTGACAACACCAGAATCCTTAGATTTACAATGTTATTTAAATGAAATGGTGGAACGGGATGTCTCTCATGTAACCATGGAGGTCTCTTCTTCTGCTTTAGAGCTGCATCGGATAAAAGAAGTGGATTATGATATTGTCAGCTTTAACAATATAAGTAGGGAACATATTGATGCCCACGGTTCCTTTGAGAAGTATTATGAATTTAAATCCAGCTTAGTTATAAATGCAAAGGAAAGTAGTATTGCTGTCCTTAATTTAGACTGTCCCTATTCAGCGGTTCTTGCTGATCATACGAAGGCACAGGTTATAACCTTTGGGGTTGGCAGTAGAGAAGGTCATATTCACTGCAAAAACTTGGATTTATCCACCGGTAGAGGAAGATTTACAGTAGAAATCTTAAAGCCTTTTAAGGTCCATGACATTGAATACTCACCGACAGAATTTGATATAGAGTTATCTGTTCCTGGTTTACATTCTGTATACAACTCCATGGTGGCGATAACAATTGGATTGCTCTGTGGTATACCTATTGACACAATACAAAAAACCTTGAGAACCTTTACGGGGGTAGAAAGACGATTTGAATTCATCTTTGAAGATGATATTAAGATTATAGATGATCATTTTGCTAATCCTGGTAATATCAACGTAACTTTACAAACGTTAGACTATATGGATTATAAAAATCTACATTTGGTCTATGCTATTAGAGGCGAGAGGGGTCCTACAGTTAACAGAGAAAATTCTGAAGCAATTGTAAAATGGAGTTCTAGGCTTGGTTTTGATGAGGTCATTGCAACCAAGAGCGTATCCCATGTAACATCTAAGGATAAGGTTACAGATGAGGAACTCCATGTATTTCAAGAGGTAATGTCTGAGGCCAATATAAAAGTCAACCTATATGATGAATTGACGGATGCTATAGCCCATGCCCTTTCGAAGGCTGAGGAGGGGGATCTTATTCTATTGGCGGGCTGTCAGGGAATGGATTATGGGGCAGAGATTGCACTACAGCAGCTACATGTGAAAAAAGCTGAATATCCAGTAGAAAAGCTATTTTACCCTCTACGCAATAGAGTAGCTGGTATTTCCAATGATTTGACAGTATATAACATTTCTCAAGATAATGAATCTAATTAAATGGGGGTAATAAAATGTGTGGTTTTGTTGGATTTGCCTCTGCTGGCCCAGAGTTAGATAAGGTTAAAACAATAAATGATATGATGATGGCTATCCTCCATAGGGGCCCTGATAGTGGTGATTTCTTTACAGATGATGAGGTAACATTAGGATTTAGAAGGCTTAGTATTATTGATTTATCCCAGGAAGCAAGTCAGCCCATGTATAATGAGGATAAAAGCTGTGTAATGGTTTTTAATGGAGAAATCTATAATTTTCAAGAATTAAGGAATGACTTAATAGAGAAGGGTCATATATTTAAAAACAACTCTGATAGTGAAGTAATTATTCATGGTTATGAGGAGTATGGTGTAGATATATTAAAGAAGCTTAGAGGGATGTTTGCCATTGCTATATGGGATACAAGAAATGAAACCATGCTTTTAGCAAGGGATATTTTTGGCATAAAGCCCCTCTACTATACCCAAAATACATCAGATAACTCTTTTATATTTGGCTCAGAAATAAAAGCCTTTTTAAAGCAACCAGCCTTTATAAAAGAACTGAATAAGGATGCATTAAAGCCTTATCTTACCTTTCAGTATTCTGTTTTGGATGAAACCTTTTTCAAAGGGGTTTACAAGCTAAGGCCTGCCCATTATATGATCTACAAAAAGGGTGAAATTGACATAAAGCCCTATTGGGAGCTAAAGTATGACGAAAAAGAAAATAGTTTAGAATACTATGTGGAGGAAATTAAAAAGACTTTACAGGAATCCGTTAACTACCATAGAATCAGTGATGTGAAGGTAGGATCTTTCCTGTCAGGTGGAATAGATTCCAGTTATATTACAGCATTATTAAAGCCAAACAAGACCTTTTCAGTAGGCTTTCAAGACCATGAAGGAATGTTTAATGAGACAAACTTAGCAAAAGATCTCTCGAATATTTTAGGGATAGAAAACCATAAAAAGATTATGAATGCTGATGAATGCTTTGACATGATCTCAACCATCCAGTATCATATGGATGAACCCCAATCCAACCTATCCTCAGTACCCTTGTACTATTTAGCGAAGCTAGCCAGGGAGCATGTAACGGTGGTCTTATCAGGAGAGGGGGCTGATGAAATATTTGGCGGCTATACATGGTATCAGAAGTCGGCTAAATTAGAACAGTATGAAAAAGTACCCTATTTTATTCGTCGTACAGTTGCATCTGTATGTAGCCTCCTGCCTCCAAATAGAGTAACCAACTTTTTAGTCAAGGGTGGACAGACCATTGAGGAGAAGTTTATTGGACAGGCCAAGGTCTATGAGGAGGAAGATGCTTTAAGGGTTTTACGGGATGAGTATAAAAACGGTCCATCTGTTGAAAGTATTACAAAACAAGTGTATAATCGGGTTAAGGGAAAAGACGATGTTACCAAAATGCAATACCTTGACATTCACCTTTGGCTACCGGGGGATATTCTATTAAAGGCTGATAAAATGAGTATGGCCCATTCCCTCGAATTAAGGGTACCATTTTTGGATAAGGAAGTTATGGCTTTAGCTTCAGAAATACCTAGAAATCTAAGGGTCAACAGAAAGGATACAAAATATGCCCTAAGAAGGGCTTCTGAGGAAGTTCTCCCAGATGAATGGGCAAATCGTGTAAAGGTAGGGTTTCCTGTTCCAGTTAGATATTGGTTAAGGGAGGAAAAATACTACAACATCGTGAAGGAAATGTTTGAATCGGATATAGCAAAGGAATTCTTTGTTACTGATGAACTTATAAAGTTTCTTGAAGAACATTATACCGGTAAAAATAATTATGCTAGATATATTTGGACAACCTATGTATTTCTTGTATGGTATAAGAAATTTTTTGTGGAATTATAATAATTATACTCAATTAATTAAAAGTCACTAAACATTTTAATTTCAATGTAGTGCTAATTACTTCCTGTATACAGTGGGGATTAAGGACTGCATCCGTCAAATAATTTGAGCTACAATTGAAGGGAACAGAAATTTCTCCTCAATTAAGGCTCATTTTATATAGAAGGCCATAAATACTATTGACTAGGGCATTTGTTGTCCACTATTTAAGGAACATAGTGGGGTTTTTTGAGGGAGATGTTGATATCTAAAATAGGGGGATACAAATGAAAAAAAGATTTGGAACTATACTGTTTTTTATAATAATCATTGCAGCATTCCTTTTTGTGATAAACAATCGATTTAGAAGTAGTGGAGATCCAGAGGATATTATAGAGGAAAACCAACAGGGTATTATTACAATTATCAATATTGATGGAGAAGAACAATGGCCTATAAAAAATACTGAATTCATCATCACTGCTGTAGAATCAGGAGAAATTATTGAAAGTCTTGTTACCGATGAAGATGGTTTAGCATCCTCTAAGCCCCTAGATTATGGCACCAGCTATAGAATAGAGCAGGTTCAAATTTCAGAGGCCTATGGGTTAAGCAATGAAATAATTGATATAGAAATTGGTGAAGAAAATCATGTCTTAGTCATTGAAAATAATATCAATGAATATGTGAAGGACATTTATAGGACAGAAACCAATGATATCATCATCACTGAAGTAGATATTCCAGTGGAAGTCCTTATGCAAAAGCCAGAGTTACCAAATGGATGTGAAATCACTTCCTTAACAGCGGTCCTGAATTTCTATGGCTATGGGATATCTAAAACAGAAATGTCTGAAGGTTATTTACCAATGGAACCATTTTACAGAAAAAATGACAGGCTTTATGGAGCTAATCCCTACGAGGCATTTGCTGGAGATCCTAGCCATGCCAGTGGTTTCTTTGTTTATGCCCCTCCAATTGTAGAAGCGGCTAATCAGTATATCCATGATGTTGGAGGATTTAAAAGGGCTATCAATATCAGTGGAAGTACAAGGGATGAAATTATCCAACAGCTGGATAAGGGAAGACCTGTAGTTATATGGGTAACCCTTGATCTGTCACCTCCTAGGTTAAATTATTCTTGGTATTTTTCTAATAGTGAAGAAGAATTTATTGCACCAGTTAATCTACACGCCGTTGTCCTAAGGGGATATGATGAAAGCAATGTATATATAATGAATCCCTTAAAGGGTCAAGTAATCCACAATGCAGATGTTTTCTTTGATAGTTATTTTGCATTAGGAGGTCATGCAGTGGTGCTGGTTGAAGATTAGCTTCAATTGTGGAAGCAATAGCTGTTATACAATAAATTTCCATAAAGGATAGGAACCATCAATAACTAAAGGGGGGATAGTATGACGCCAAATGAAATTAAAAGACTTGAAGAATTTCTTGAGGATTCCTTTGGAGCAGGAGTTTACTTTAGAGAGTTAAGATTATCTAATGAGGAAATGGAATATGTCAAGAGAAAGTATCCAAGAGCTGAACTTAAAAAGTGTGTTACAAGAGAATGCTCAGATGGTAAAATATGGTGGGAAGTTAATCTCCTAAGCAATCAAAAAAATTTTTCTAAAGAAATTAAAATTGAGAAAAACAAAGTTACTATAGAAGAGGGAGCATAAAATTTAAATTAAATTTACTGTTTTTTTAAGACAAGCCCTTCTGAAGATAATGCAGAAGGGCTTGTTGTAAAATAGCGGGCTTTAGATGCTTGCGGGGTTTTACTAGAAGATTCCTATAAATTTGGTGACAATTTCAGGGTCAAACTGACTACCTGAGCATCTTAGTATCTCATCTAAAGCCTCCTTGTGGGAAAGGGATTCTTTATAAATGCTGCAATGAGTCATTACATCATAGGCATCAATGACTGCAATAATTCGACATAATAATGGAATTTCATCACCCTTCAATCCTCGAGGATACCCTTTACCATCCCATCTTTCATGATGAAATAAAATGTACTTAGCGATATGAGTTAATTCTGGGGATGTTTGAGCAATTCTATAACCAATTTCACAATGTCTCTTTACTTCTTCCCATTCCTCTGGTGTCAGTTTCCCAGGTTTTAAAAGAATTGTATCAGATATAGCTATTTTACCAATATCATGTAATATGGCCAGCAAACCTAATTCGCTAATTTTATCATTATCGAGATTTAAGCTTTTACCTAATTTTATACTTAATAGCTTCATACGTTCCACATGTTCTTCTGTTTCATAATTTCCTTCATACAATGATTTTTGTAGAGAAAGTATAATACTACTTCTAGTGCTTTTATTTTCAAGTAACTTATTTCTATACATTTGTTCTTCAGCTTCTTTAATTATATCTGTCATAAATTGGTCTGACCTGTATTTCACAGCATAGCCTAGTGAAATACTGATATTTATTGGTTCAGTATCCGATTGTTTACATAAACTATAAATTCTATGACAAATAACTCTAGCAGTTTCCTTATCTGTTTGGGTTAGTAGAATAGCAAACTCATCTCCACCCCATCTACATACGATATCCTCCCTACGACAAGCCTCTTTTAGAATTTCTGCGGTTTTGACCAAAAGCTTATCTCCTTGTAGATGACCGAAAACATCATTTGTCAGTTTTAGACCATTTACATCACCAATAATAACAGCTAGAGGCATCTGTCTTTGGGTATCTAGACGTTTTAATTCTTCTTCAAAAAAAGCTCGGTTATACAATCCCGTAAGATTATCATGATAGCTTAAATATTTTATTCTCTCTTCTGCTTCTTTTCGGGTTCTAATATCCGTATAAATAACGTGATAGCCAGTAATTTGTCCGTCAACAATTGTTGGGCCCCCTCGAACACAAACATCAATAAAGATACCATCTTTCCTTCTTCTGAAAGTATCTATTTCCACTGTTTGTTTTTTGTGGATCAAATCATTAATTAATTGACTTTCTTCAAGATATTCTTCACCTATAATTAGGTTTTGAATGTTTTTTCCTATACACTCACTTGCTGAATATCCAAATAGATCTGTAAACTTTTTATTAATTTCTTGAATATTGTGGTTCATATCAAGGTAGACAATAGCATCTGGAGAATAATTAAAATGAAATTCCAATCTTTGTTGCTGTTTTTTAATTTGTTCTTCTGCTTCTTTTATAGGTCTGGCATCGGTATAGATGGCGTAGCCTCCTACCACTTTGTTATTTATAACAATGGGTACCCCTTTAACAAAGACCTTAATGGGATTGCCATGCTTATCATATCGTAGAGTATCTCTAAACTTGCAATCACCTTTCTCTAAATTAGCGTAAGTAAGATAATATTCTACTTGACTAAAGGGATCAATAATATCATTTATATATTTTCCCTTGAGTTCTTGGAGGGTATAGCCAAACAACTCAATAAATTGTTGATTAACATTTATAATATATTTATTTTCATCAAAATGAATGATAGCATCCAGAGAATTATTAAAAAGGCATTCAAAGGAGTTTTTTTGATAGACCAAATCAGCTTCCTTCTCCTTTAAGCGATTATAATTATCACATAACTCTTCTTCACTTGCACTTAATTGCTGTAGGGCGGATTCTAACTCATCATTTAATTCCTGTAGCATCTGTTCATTTTTTTTCAGTTGTTCTTCTTTTTCCTTTAAAGGGGTAATATCATGGATAAACCCCTCAAGATAGAGGGTATTTTCTTGTTTATCCTTTTTTATATGTATATTTAAAAGGACAGTTATTATACTCCTGTCCTTACAATAGCATTGCACTTGATAATTAGAAAGCTTTCCATCCCCTTCAATTTCCTCAAGTAATTGCCAGTGGGTGTTTTTTGCATAAATTTCACCTTCGATATTTTTAACAGAGTGGATGACATCCTCTGGAGAATCATATTTTAATATGTTGGAAAAGGCTTTATTTACATACAAAAATTTTCCATCAAGGGTACTGCAAAAAGTTCCAATTAGTGCATCATCAAATAGCTTCATATAGGACTTAGTATTTTTATCCATAAATAAAGAACACCTCTCACTTCTATTTTAAAAACAGCTTCTATTTCCTAAATTCATTCTACATCTATTCCTTAAAAACCTTTAAATAATTGCTGGATTAAACATAAAAAACTAAATTATATAGATTTCCTTATTTTTTCTATGTAATCAGCAGAATAAATATATTATGTATAAATCAGTATAAGGATTGAAAGATTTTACATCATATGGTAAAATGTAGCAATGTATATGAGTTATTTCGACAAAGCTTTAAAGATTCAAAAAATATAGCTTAATGCTAAACTATTGAAAATAAGAGGGGGAAATAATATGTTAAAAGGATTTGGCAAAAAACCCTGTAGGGAAACTGAAGAGATTATAAAATACGTAGAAAAAGCAATGAATGGTCAATCAGCTGAAGAACCTAATGTTAAATATCCTATCCATGTTACTTTTTTAAATTATTTCAAAAAATTATTTTCTAACGAAAAACAGATGGCAAAGGCCGCCAACAACGTTTTGGAAGTATCAACCCTTCTAAGCAGCTTTGATGTTAATATGGCTCACATTTCAAGGAAACTTATCGGTTTTGCTAAGGAAATGGCAATTCTTAGTGAATCAAATTTAGCCATAGTACAACAGACCACCGCCAGTATGAATGAAGTAGGAAGTACAGTAAGTATGACCTCAGAAACATTAAACCAGCTATCGGATTCCTCAAGAAATTTAGTAGAAAGTAACTATACAAGCTTAGAAGAAATAAAAGAAGTCAACGAATTAAAGGAAAATGTTATAAAAGATGCGAGAATTATGAATGAAAAGATAGAACAATTGGTGGATATGGCTAATAAAGTAAATGACATTGTAAAGGGAGTGGGAGCCATTGCTGAACAAACAAATCTTCTAGCCCTTAATGCTTCTATTGAAGCAGCTAGGGCTGGTGAGCATGGTAGAGGATTTGCAGTTGTAGCAGAAGAGATTAGAAAGCTGGCAGATGATACGAAAACACAGCTCTCGGGCATGACATCTTTTGTGGAAAATATTCAAGTTGCTGCAAAAGAAGGAAAGCAAAGTATGATAAATGCTATTGATTCTACTGAAAATATGAGTCATAAGATCGATGGTATCACAAAAACTACAGAAAAAAATGTAGACATGCTTCAAGCTACAATTAATGATGTAAAAACTATAAATGAATCTATGATTGGTATACGAAAGGCCACAGAAGAAATAAATTTAGCTATGGATTCATCCAGTCAGGATGCAGAAAAACTTAGTGAGATGACTTTGATTATTCAACAGGATGCTTCAGCAAGTGCTAAGTATGCTAAGGAAATATCTACAATTGATGATACCCTCTCAGCCACAGTAAAAGAAATGATGGGTGCCCTACAGGGAAGTAGCAATGCAATTAGTAATGAAGAATTTTTGCATAAGCTTAATAATGGAAAAACAAGTCACTTGGAGTGGATGAAAACCCTAAAAACCATTGCTGAAGAGATGAGAACCTATCCTATACAGATTAACGGTTCAAAGTGTGCCTTTGGACATTTTTATGACGCCATAAAGGTAACACATCCATCTATACTAAAGGAGTGGCAAAGAATTGACGGAGTCCATAAAAAACTCCATCAATTAGGGGAAGAGCTTCTTAAGGCTGTTGAAGATAAGAATAGAAACCAAGTTGAACAATTGTATCATGGAGCAGAAAAGTGTTCCCAAGAGGTTTTCAAGTATCTTGATAGGATAATAGAAGTAGTAGAAGAAGAAACAAAAAAAGGGATTCATCTTTTTAGAAAATCAGAAGGTACTGATTCTCATTATGGCTGTGACGAAAATCATCACAACTGTAACCATTAAAAATCTAAACCCATTGGTTCCAAAGAACATCTAATGTTACAAGGGCAGTTATACCAATAGTATACCGACAACTCCTTCCTGGCATATTACTTCAAATCCCACCAGGAAGGAGTTAATTTTTTTCTATAATAAAATACGTAAACTATTTTACACATTAGTTTTTTAAAAATTAAAAATCAATTTCTACCCGAATCAATTTACCTAATATTTTAATGTCCTTCATTTCTTTAATAACTGCTTGGCTATCTGCTGTTCCTTTAATCAATTTAATCTTATTGCCTTCTACTCTTTTTACTTTTCTTAAATAAGTCTTTTTATCATATTCCACCAATTGAAAGGTACCATTCATCGGCTCGTGGTTTAAGTAGATTAGACATCTGTCCCCCTTTTTCATTCTATATTCAGAAAGGGTATCATCCTCTAATTGGATATAGATTAACTTATCTGGATGGAAGCCCTCCACCTTCTTATCAATAATGGGAAAGCTTTTATATCCCTTTCTATCAACCATTGCCATATCATAAATAGGGATCTGTTTGATAATATTAGACAATGCTTCTCCCCATTGGGCTAAGGGTTCTACCTCCCTTCTTTTGGAGGAAGTAGTTTCCATAAACTTCTGGGGCTTTTTTTCTAGTGTTTCCTGTTCTTTCTTTTCTTGAGGAGGTGCTTCTAGCACCATATTTTCCTCTAAATTTCCACCTAAAACCTTAGAGATTTGTGCTAAAAGCTTTTCATTGATAATTTTTTTGCCACCCTCAATATCTAAAATAAAAGCTTCAGATACACCACATTTTTTTCCCAGTTGTTTAGGGGTTATTCCTTTTTTCATTCTTTGTTGTTGAATAGCTTTTCCTACTCGACTCATATTTTCACTCCTTATGTAATAATAAAAAGGTAACTTTCCAGCTATAATATAGATTATACATAGATATTTCAAAATATTAAATTCGTTTTAATGCCTCACATCGATAGATTTTCATTCCCATGGCAGAAAATTTATCTTCGTATTCTGTAGTAACAGAATCCTTTGTTTCACTATGATGAAGGTCAAAGCTAATATTCCTTAAGAGAAGATCACTATTAGAAAATTGATTTAAAGAGAATTCAAAAAGTTTTTCATTATCGGTTTTAAAATGAATCTCTCCATCCCTTGTAAGAATAGACCTATATTTTTCTAAAAAATTTCTATGGGTAAGCCTTCGTTTCTCCCACCGCTTCTTAGGCCAAGGATCACAAAAATTAATATAGATTCTGCTTAGTTCACCCTCGTCAAAAATATCATCTATTTTGTTAATGTCATACCAAAGAAATACAATATTTTTTAAATTTTTAGCTTCCGCCTTTTCTACAGCCTTTAAAAGGACTTCCTCTTTTATCTCAATACCTATGTAATGGATATCAGGATTCATCTCAGCCAGGGTCGTAATAAACTGGCCCCTACCTGTTCCTAATTCTACATGGATATTTTTTTTCTCAATAAAATAATGCTCCCATTGGCCTTTATATTCTTCAGGCTGGTTACATAAATAAACCTCATGACTTAGTAATTTTTCCTTAGCTCCTGGTTTTTTTCTTCTTCTCATTTCTTCTTTTAAACTCCTTATTTGTATTTGATATGCTTTATTATACCATGATTGGAGTCAATCATGTACCCATTTTCCTCATTCTGCAGTTTGGGAAGATACATCTTCATCAAGGATTAAAAAAGTTTTTTTCAGGTGAACATTAACATAAAAGGAGCTGAAAGCAACAAGAACTAGAGGAATTGTTGCTTCAATAAAGAAAATCTGTTAAAGTAACCATAAGTAATGAGTATGATAGCCATAAACATAACAACGAATAATAAAATTAGGATATACTATATAGTGTTGAAAGAAATAAATAGATAAACTATATTTCAAATCCATAAATATATAGGAAAGTTGTTTGAATAAATACAGATCATAAGGAGGACAAGTTATATGAGATTAAAAGAATTAGCCGAAAAACTACAGGAGGACTTGGAGGCAGGCATTTTAAACTTTATTATTTACCAACAAGGAAGACAGTGGAAATATGAGGTATATGACAGCTGTAGTGAAAAAGTAAATGATGAGGAGGAAAAGAAGTATTTAACTATCAAACATAGGGTAGATGATAAAGCCATCATTGTAAATGGAAAAAAGAATTTTAGTTCCTATGATATAAAATATATCCAGAATCAAATTAAAAGCTTGCGAGGCAATAGATAATGCTAAAGGAATGATAGATATGATAAAGTTTTTACCCATAAATAAAAAGGATATGAAGGAAAGAGGGTGGGAGGAACTAGATTTTGTCCTGATTTCTGGAGATGCCTACGTAGATCACCCATCCTTTGGAGCAGCAGTCATAGGAAGGGTTTTAGAAAATAGAGGCTATAGGGTGGGTATCATAGCCCAACCCTCATGGAAGAGTGTCGAGGATTTTAAGGCTCTTGGCAAGCCAAAGCTGGGCTTTTTAGTTACTGCTGGGAACATAGACTCCATGGTAAATCACTATACAGTAGGGAAGAAGAAGAGAACTGACGACCTTTATTCCCCAGGAGGGAAAGGGGGGTATAGACCCGATAGGGCGTCTATTGTATATTCCCATAGAATTAAAGAGGCCTATAGGGATGTTCCTATAATTTTAGGAGGAATAGAGGCTAGCCTAAGGAGATTTGGCCACTATGATTATTGGACAGATAAGGTAAGAAAATCCATACTTTTAGATGCTAAAGCTGATTTAATCGTTTATGGGATGGGAGAACGTCAAATAGTAGAAATAGCAGAGGCTTTAGAAAGTGGTATCCCGGTAGAAGAAGTAACCTTTATAAAAGGAACTGTATATAAAACCAAGGATAAGCAAAGACCCTATAAGCCAGTGATTTTACCCCATTATGATGAAATAATCAAGTCTAAGAAAAAGTTTATAGAAAGCTTTATGCTACAATATAACAACATGGATGCTATAGTAGGAAAGCCTTTGGTGGAGCCCTATGATAGTTTTTATGTCGTACAAAATCCTCCCCATGAACCTATGGAACAAGGGGAACTAGATAATATCTATTCCTTACCCTATATGAGGACCTATCATCCTATATATGAGAAAAAAGGCGGAATACCGGCTATAAAAGAAGTAAAGTTTAGCCTAGTCAGTAATAGGGGCTGTTTTGGAAGCTGTAACTTCTGTGCCCTTACCTTTCATCAAGGAAGGGTAGTACAATCGAGAAGTCATGACTCAATACTAGCTGAAGCAAAAAAACTTGTAGCTGAGCCTGACTTTAAAGGATATATCCATGATGTAGGAGGTCCCACCGCCAATTTTCGTCATAGGGCCTGTGAAAAACAAGAAAAACATGGAGTTTGCATAAATAAACAATGCTTGTTTCCTAATCCATGTAAACAGCTTAAGATAGATCATAGGGATTACCTAAAGCTGTTGAGGGATTTAAGGAAGCTTCCCAAGGTTAAAAAGGTATTTATTCGTTCTGGATTAAGATATGATTATCTTATTCATGATAAGAATGATGAGTTTTTTAAAGAGCTATGTAAGCATCATATTAGTGGCCAGCTTAAGGTGGCACCAGAGCATATATCCTCTGGTGTATTAGAAAAGATGGGGAAACCCACAAAAGAAGTATATGATAGGTTTGTAAAAAAATACCATAAAATAAATGAAGATTTAGGGATGAAGCAATTTCTTATTCCATATCTTATGTCAAGTCACCCAGGCTCAACCCTAAAGGAAGCTGTTGAGCTGGCAGAATATCTTAGGGACTTAGGACATATGCCTGAACAGGTTCAGGATTTTTATCCAACCCCAGGAACATTATCTACATGCATGTATTATACAGAGTTAGACCCAAGAACCATGAAAAAAGTCTATGTACCTAAGTCGGCCCGTGAAAAGGCTATGCAAAGGGCTTTAATACAATATCGTAAGCCCCAAAACTATCAGTTGGTTTATGAAGCTTTGGTTAAAGCCGGGAGAACTGATTTAATCGGCTTCGGCAAAAACTGTTTAATAAGGCCAAGACAAGAGGTAGACCCATATAAGTCTAATCAATCAAAGGAAAATAGCAGAGGAACATATCAAGCAAAAAACAACAAAAGGCTAGATAAAAAAACAAAAACTAGGGGTAGAAAGAAGTAAAGCTCCAAATAAGATAAGGCTATAAATTAGCATTTTGGGATGAATAAAACTTTTTCATAAATCATTGTTTAAAAGATTATGGGAAAGAGCTGATGATGAAAGAGGGAGAGATGAGAAGGTAGTTATAGCTTCTGATTCCTATAAAGGGGAATAGGAAAAATCCATCATGATGCAGAGAATATAAGGATATTAAGGGTAGACGGTGGAGAAGGAACTGTAGCCCATTAGTAATAGGAATTAAGTCAAACTATGGAAACCCCTTTTAAGGGAATAGAGAATACTGGGGAAAATACAATGGGCGTACTAGATGTTAAGAATCGACTTCTGGTAAAACCACTGATTTTTAAAAGTTTTAAAAAGACATAAAGGTGGGAAAATAATATGAAAATTGTTGTACTGGACGGATATACATTAAATTCTGGAGATTTAAGTTGGGAGAAGTTAGAAAAAATTGGTGATGTAACTGTTTATGATCGTACCTCCTATGACTTAAAGGAACAGGATAAGGTTGTTGAAAGAGTTGGAGATGCAGAAATTGTTTTTACAAATAAAACTCCAGTAACAAGATATGCTATAGACAAAATGCCTAACTTAAAATACATAGGTGTTCTAGCAACAGGGTATAATGTAGTAGATATAGATGCAGCAAAGGAAAGAGGTGTAGTGGTAACCAATATACCTACCTATGGCACAACAGCAGTTTCACAAATGACCTTTGCACTATTGTTGGAATTATGTCATCATGTAGGACATCATAGTGAAGAAGTTAAAAAAGGAGCATGGACCAATAACCAGGATTGGTGTTTTTGGAACTATCCACTAATTGAGCTGGCAGGAAAAAATATGGGAATTATAGGTTTTGGCAGAATAGGTCAAGCAGTGGCACAAATTGCTGAAGCTTTTGGCATGAAGGTTTTAGCTTATGATAATTATCAAAACAAAGAACTAGAGAGGGATACATTAAAGTATGTAGAGTTGGATGAACTGCTGTCTGAGTCAGATGTTATTAGTTTGCATTGTCCTTTATTTGAAAGCAACCAAGGTATCATTAATAGAAATACAATTGCAAAAATGAAGGATAAGGTGATGATTATAAACACTTCTAGGGGACCCTTGATTGTAGAAGAAGACTTAGCTGAAGCTTTAAACAATGGCAAGGTGGCGGGTGCAGCAGTAGATGTAGTATCAACAGAACCTATTGAAAATAACAATCCCTTACTGACAGCTAAAAATTGTATTATCACTCCCCATATTGCATGGGCCCCTCATGAATCCCGTAAACGTCTGATGGATATAGCTGTAGACAATTTAGAAAAGTTCTTATTACAAAACCCCATAAATGTTGTTAATCTGTAGTTACATATAAGTTTGTTGTGATTTATGATGAAAATATTCTCTCAGAATTTATACTTATTCAATAAAGAAGTAGTATATAGTATCAAAGCTAATAAATTTGGCAAGTATTAGTACTACAACCTTTAGGCAATATGATGCAATAGGACTTCTCAAGTCGGTAAGAAGCAATTCATCAGGGGATGGGATCTATTGTAGGGAATGCAGAGATATTGGGAAAACCAATCCCTCTGCATTTCTTTTAGCGTAACCAATCGGGATTTCCAGGTACGAAGGGTCGTTTACCATATTTTTTTCTAAACTCACTAAGCACATCTGCTATGAGGGCATCATTGCCTTCAAAAGTATCTATATTTTTAATGGATTCCATTTCTTGGCTAAAGGGACAGCTAGATATACACATACCACAATCAGTACCCAAATACCTCCATTTAATATAGCAGGTTTCTTGATCAATAACCCAATTTAAGTTTCCATTAGTTTCTTTTTCTGTTTCATTGGATATGGATTGAGAAGGACATGTAAGACCACAGTTTTTACAGAGTCTACAAAAATCCTCAAGACCAAAGGAGATGGGGTCATCAATTTCAAGTTCTAAATTTGTAGTCACTACCCCAAGTCTAATTCTAGAACCATATTCCTTAGTGGTAAGTATCGTATTTCTACCTATTTCACCTAGACCAGCATCTTTAGCTACTAAAACAGGCATCAGTAGATAATTGGCATCCATATGATTTCTAGCTTCATAGCCTAGGCTTCGTATGTAATAACTGAGGATCATACCTATTATAGCTGCATCTACATAGCATTTAGATGTTTCTATGACCTCTGCAATCATAGGGCCCCTATTGATCATATCCTTATCCATTTCAACGGCAAAAACGATACCGTACTTATGATCTAGCTGGACTTGTTGGCCATAGTCCTCTGCATGTCTACCTCTGTGGGTATAAAAATGATAATCTTTAAGTTCTGTTATTCCTACTAGATTTGCTCCATATTTTTTAGCTAAACCCTTTATCCGTTTTGTTATAATTTTTGTATTACCTTCAACCTTTTCTGGATTAACAGGACCTTCACATAAATGTTTTATATCTCCTAAAAAGTCAAAGGCGGCACCGGCCATAGGAGAGTTCAGGGCGTTGTAGGTCATGGTACCTTCACTACAGAGATGGGGTCTTGTTCTTATACTATCATCGATAGCTTTTTTATCTGGATTCTTCCTATAGTAATCTTCATAGGCTTTAGTTCCTTTTTCATAGCCTACTCTAGCAAACATTGTATCTCTTTCATCAACTCTTTTCATTTATGTCCCCCCTAAAAATCAAATATCCATAAGTTTAGTATACTATTTAAATAGTAGTATTGCTACATTTAAGAATAAAGGTAACTACAATGATATAATTAAGTTAATGGATAAAAATATTAAAGAATATCTTTATCAACATAAGATCATAGACATCCCGCTTAGAAAAACGAATGGAGAAATGTTGATTCTATAAGCCTATATCTACAAACAAGTATATGCTTTTAAAAGTTCTTGCAAAACACTTGTTCGGCACTGATGCCTTTGATATACTGTTCAATAGAGAAAATATTTAATTATAAGGATTAGAAGGAAAAAAGTTTTAAATGTTTAATAGATAGTAAAAGACAGGCCATAAGATATGTAGATAGCATATCATTTTATATGATATGATTATAAATGGTATTTACAAGAGAAAAGAGGGGCAAAAATGACTATAAAAAATCAACAGGATTATGGTAACGATAGCTTATCAACCTTAGAAGAAAAGGATAAAGTGCGGCTTAGACCAGGAGTAATATTCGGGAGTGATGGTATAGAAGGGTGTCGTCATACTCTTGTGGAGATAGTAGCAAATGCTAGAGATGAAGCCCAAGAGGGTTTTGGAAATTTAATAGAAGTATTCCGTTACAAGGATAAATCCATAGAAGTAAGGGATAGGGGTAGAGGAATCCCTTTGGAGTATAATACAAAGGAAGAAAAGTATAATTGGGAGATTGTATTTTCAATCCTTTATGGCGGGGGCAAGTACAATAACAATTCTGGTAGTAATTATCAGTACAGTATTGGCCTAAATGGCCTGGGTACTGCAGCTACACAATTTGCATCGGAATATATGGATGTGGAGGTTTATCGAGATGGTCACAAATATCAGCTTCATTTTGAAAAGGGAGATAATATTGGTGGATTAATCAAGGAAAAATTTGATTATTTACATACTGGCACTATCATTAGATGGAAGCCTGATCTTGATGTTTTCAACGATATTGATATTCCCCTAAGTTTTTTTAAAGAAACCCTAAAAAGACAGGCCATTGTAAATAAGGGTATTACTTTTAAACTGTATGATGAAGAAACTGAGGAAACCTTTGAGTACTACTATAAAAATGGCATTATAGACTATGTCAAGGAGGTTAATGGGGACAAGAGTTTTACTGAACCTCAATATTTTGAAATTGAGACAAAGGGTAGGGATCGGGAAGATAAAGAGGAGTATAAGCTTAAAATTGAAGTGGCCTTTGTCTTCAATAATGAAAATACAGTTCTTGAATATTACCACAACTCTTCCTTTTTAGAGTATGGAGGATCTCCCGATAAGGCTGTTGATAGTGCCTTTTCCTCCCAAATCCATAGCTTTATTAAAGACAAAAACAAATATACAAAAAATGAGAAAAGGGTAACCTTTACAGATATTAAAGATAGTCTTATTTTAGTTACCAATACATACTCCACCATAACAAGCTATGAGAATCAAACAAAAAAAGCTATTACTAATAAATTTATTCAAGAAGCCATGACTGCCTTTTTGAAAGAAAAGCTAGAAATCTATTTTATAGAAAATCAAATGGATTTAGAAAAGATTATAGAACAAGTGCTGGTGAATAAACGAAGTAGAGAAAAGGCAGAACTCACTAGAATTGATGTTAGGAAAAAATTAAGTAAGGGTGTTGATAATTTTTCCAACAAGGTAAAAAAATTTGTGGATTGTAGAACTAAGGATATAACAAAAAGAGAGCTTTTTATTGTGGAGGGAGATTCGGCTTTAGGGTCAACAAAAATGGGAAGAGATGCAGATTTTCAAGCAATTATTCCTGTTCGGGGAAAGATATTAAATTGCTTAAAATCCGATTATGAAAAGATATTTAAAAATGATATTATTGTAGATCTTTTGAAGGTATTGGGCTGTGGTGTTGAAATAAAAAACAAACACAATGATTTAAGCTTTTTTGATATAGAAAAACTTAATTGGAATAAAATCATTATTTGTACAGATGCTGATGTAGATGGATTCCAGATTAGGACCTTAATTCTAACTATGCTCTACGTCCTTACTCCCACCTTGATAGAAAAGGGCTATGTATATATTGCAGAATCACCACTGTATGAGATTACCGATAGCAAGAATAATGTGTTTTTTGCCTATTCTGATGGGGAAAAAAACACAATTATAAAGAAACTAAAGAAAAATTATAAAATTCAAAGATCAAAGGGACTAGGAGAAAATGAACCTGAAATGATGTGGCAAACCACTATGAATCCAGAAACAAGAAGATTAATTAAAGTCACTCCTGCCGAAGCTCGAACTACAAAGGAAGCCTTTGAGTTATTTTTAGGAGATAACTTAGCAGGCAGAAAACAATATATTTCAGAGCATGGATATAAGTACATTGATGAATCTGATGTGATTTAAATTTTAAGCTTTTATAGGGGTTTGCATTTTTCGGTTGGCAGGTTACATCTGATGGATGTGTAGGGGTTGAAATTCTTTAGATGGTCACTTAAGGTGTGGATTGGACATTCCTTTAAATTAATAGAATAATACTTTTTATAAAAATAGTTTGTGGTATAATGAAAATAGAATGAATATGTCCTGTGCAATAAGAATACAGGTAGCAGAAGAAATCTCTTTAGAGCATATACAATTATTTGTACAAGATATGAGATATGGATTTTTTAACAAAAGAGTTGTAAAGTTGTAACTCCAGCTGAAGCCATAAAAATATTGGGGTTAAAACCCTTAACATCTAAAACTAAATTCACATACTAATCATTAACAATAAATTACCAGGAAAAGATTTCTCACCTGGTAATTTATTATTACTTACTACTTATCATACAAGTAAGGGAGTGATTCCTATAGATAAAGCCGACAGTGATTTTCTTTATAATAATATTATTGAGAATATTGATATAGGCATTAGAGTGATTGATAAAGATGGGAAAATAGTATATTGCAATGAAAAAGCTGGGGAAATATTTGAAATTCATCCTACCAAAGCAGTTGGGAAACATTTATTGGATTTACATGATGAATTAGGAGAGTATACAAGCACTCTTTTAAAATGCATGAGAAGTAGAATTAGAATTAAAAATAAGACAAAAGTTCACTTTAAAAGTAATGGAGAAAGTATATACCTAGTAGTCACAAATATCCCCATTATAGAGAAGGGAAATATTATTGGTGCCATTGAGTATGTTAAGACGAAAGATTCATTTGGAGATTTATTGGATCGTATAAGCAAAACTGATACAAATAGCTTGGGATCCAAACTCATCAAAGTATTGCCAAGAAATAAGTATTATGGATTTGAAGATTTTTTAACAATAGAAAAAGATTTGATTGGATTGTTGGAAAAAGCCAAAAAAATGGCTATTCTAGATTACAATGTACTAATCTATGGAGAAACTGGAACAGGCAAAGAGATACTATCCCAGAGCATTCATTTAAACAGCAAAAGAAATCATAATAAATTTGTTGCTCAAAATTGCGCAGCTATACCTGAAACCCTATTGGAATCTATTTTCTTTGGAACAGAGGCAGGAAGTTTTACAGGAGCAATAACAAAACCTGGATTATTTGAGGAAGCCAATGGTGGAACTTTACTGCTTGATGAGTTAAATTCTTTACCTACCTACTTGCAAGCTAAGCTATTAAGAGTATTGGAAGAAAAGAGAATCCGAAGAGTAGGAGGTAAAAATGATATTGATTTAAATGTAAGAGTTATTTGCACCACAAATGAGAAACCTGAGCAATTAATAAAAGAGGGTAGACTAAGAGAAGATCTTTATTACCGTTTAGGACCAATTTATCTAAACATACCTCCCCTAAGGGAAAGAAAATCAGATATAGATTACTTGACTAGAGTTTTTATGAAAAGAGAAAGTAAAGCCCTTAAAGTACTTGAACCACAAGTATCTGTTGAAGTGAAGAAAATTTTCAGGGATTATCACTGGCCTGGCAATGTAAGAGAATTGAAAAATGTTATTAGTTTGATACTAATGGATGCTTATGGTGCCAAGCAAGTAGAAATAGAACATATTCCAGAGGCTATGTCCAGACAGGTATTGGTTAACTCTGAGATTAACTTTGATTTAAATGAAACAACTTATCAGGATAGGATAAATGAGTTTGAAAGAAGGATAATAAAAAAAGCTTTAGAGATTACCAATGGAAATGTAACAGAAGCATCAAAACTATTAGGAGTTAAGAGACAGACATTACAGTATAAAATTAAAAAGATGTCAATAGAATAAACGCCAAAATATTAGCAATTGCTAAATATTTGGCGTTTATTCTATTTAAGAAAGATCTTGTGTTTATAGCATGTTAAAGAAATTAGTTTAAAAAATTGACAATATTTTGTCTATTTATTTAAAAATGCAAACACAAATACTCTAAGACACTGTAAAATGCTAGATTAAAAGGATTGTTCTATTGTGGTATAATGGCATAGTTTTTGCAATAAAAACAAGTAATTAAAAGATGGGAGGTAATAATATGAAAGCAATTAAAAAAATGAGGGAAATAAGGACACCTAAACTGTGGGAAGCCCTTGTTCCAATTTTTGCCATGATGATAATCATCATTGTGGGAATTTTAAAGTATGAATTGGAGCCACATATTCCGATTGTTTTAGCCTCTATTATTGCAGCTATAATGGCATATAGGGTAGGACATTCTTGGTCCAGTATTTTAGGTGGTATGCTGGAAAGTATCCATCGAGCATTAGAAGCACTTATTATTGTCATGATTGTAGGTATGCTTATTGGTACATGGGTATCTGCTGGAACTGTTCCTGCTATGGTTTACTATGGTCTTGGAATAATATCTCCCAAGTGGTTTCTTCCCACAGGAGCAATTCTTTGTGCAATAGTATCTTTATCAACAGGAAGTTCATGGACTTCATCAGGAACAGTAGGTATCGCTCTTATGAGTATCGCTGTTGGACTAGGCATAAATCCTGCATTAGCAGCAGGTATGGTTATTTCTGGAGCATATTTTGGAGATAAATTGTCTCCGTTGTCTGATAGTACAAACGTCGCCGCAGCAACAGCAGGAGCACCATTATATGAACATGTTGGTTCCATGATGAGAACTACTATACCAAGCTTTGCAATAGCCTTAGTGATTTACTCAATTATTGGCATTACAGTTGGTGGGGGGGACTATGATCCAGAAAGAGTAGAATTAATTAGAATGACCATATTGGATAATTTCAATATCAACCTATGGCTTTTAATTCCTCCATTATTTGTTATTTTTGCAGCGATCAAAAAGGTTCCCAGTATACCATCTCTACTATCTGCAGCTGGTTTAGGTGGATTGTTTGGTATTATATTCCAAGGAAGAAATATTGGAGAAGTCTTGATGAATTTCCATTACGGATTTGAAGCTGACACCGGAGTTTCTGTAGTAGACAGATTATTGAATCGAGGTGGTGTAGATTCAATGATGTGGACAATATCTTTGATTATTTTTGCGTTAGCATTTGGAGGGATATTGGAAAGAGGCGGATTTACGAATGTCATCTTAAGCAGATTGGTGAATAGAGTAAAGACTGTTGGAGGTCTTGTCACATTAACAGTTACAACTGGGATATTGAGCAATTTTATTCTTACAGATCAGTATCTATCAATAATTGTACCTGGAAGAATGTATGTAGGAGCTTTTGATAAACTTAATCTAGATCGCAAATTTTTATCAAGAACCCTTGAAGATGGTGGTACCATGTGGTCTCCCCTTTGCCCGTGGAATGGTTGTGGGGCCTATCAAGCAG
This sequence comes from Natronincola ferrireducens, assembly GCF_900100845.1. Taxonomy (NCBI): domain Bacteria; kingdom Bacillati; phylum Bacillota; class Clostridia; order Peptostreptococcales; family Natronincolaceae; genus Natronincola; species Natronincola ferrireducens. Next base: position 26,173 of record NZ_FNFP01000003.1, read on the forward strand.
CCACTTTAGGTGTAGCTACCTTCTCTTATTTACCTTTTGCTTTTATGAATCTTATAAATCCAATAGTAGCAATAGTATTTGCATATCTTGGAATTTCAGTATTTTATAAAAAAGAACAAAATCCAGAAGTTGTTAATTCATAAATAAATCTCAGGAAAAGCCTCAAAGTAGTTGGGGCTTTTCTAGATTTAAGATATAATGGTTTTAAAGCCTAATATAGATACAGGGGGTGTGGTACTTGGAGATGATTGACATATCCAAAACAAATCCAAATAATAGAGTCTATAAAGTTATGAGTGTAATTCTAGGAGGAATTTTAATTATTACTGGTATAGTTAATTTATCAATAATAAATTTGCTTATTGGAATTTTATTATTGTTTTACTCAACCTACAACAAGAAAGTATTCTTATTACCAGATGGTTTGGTGAGTACATACACTGGCTTTTTATTTAAACAAACCGATAAGTATGACTTAAAAAGTGTTAAAGAAGTTGATATAATTATTCATGGGTCTAAGGGAATTTTGTTTTTCATGAAAGACGAATTTGCAAGAAAAGTTGAAGTTGACAACAAGCAAATTGATGAAATCAATTTATTTTTGAAAAAACATACAGACATTAAAGTTAAAATTAAACCACAATAATTTTTCAAAAGGTCTTGGAGGGTAAGGATGAAAAGTATAAGAACAAGAATTATTCTTTTGAGTTGTCTAATTTGTATAGGGAGTATTTTGTGCACAACTTTTATAGGATATTCAATTGTATCAGATAATATAAAAGTTCAAACCTTTGGAAGGTTAGATGAAATATCAAGAAAGCATGCAAATGATATAGAAGGTTGGTTTATCCTTCAAACAAGATTAATGGAGGAACTCTACAGTGAGCTTATATACAGAAACTATTATTCTGGGAATGATTCTTTAATCAACTACTTAGATTTCAAAAACAAGAACAATGCAGATATAATAGAGTACTATATTGCTTATCCAGACAATTCCTTTATAACAGGTGAGGGTTGGTGGATACCTGATAAAGATTACAATGTCCAAGAGAGAGAGTGGTACGTAAATGCAGTTGAGAATGATGGAATTTTCTTATCTTCACCATATGTTGATGCTAATCATGGGGGAATAATTGTTACTTTATCAAGAGCCATATGGCATAAAGAAAAACTAATAGGAGTACTGGGAGCAGATATTGGAATGGAACACTTAGGAAATGTAATGGATCAATCGCGGCCCATGGAAGGTAGCTATGCTTTTATAGCTGATAATAATGGAAATATCCTTGCTCATCCAAACGACAAATTCCTTTTTTTACCAAATAAAGGAATGACAAATGTAGATTCTATTTTTATTAATGGGTACGAAGAGGTATTTATTGGTGATAGAAAACTTAACAGGGTTTTAGACTATGATGGCGAAAAAAGATTTATATCCTACACAAAATTAGGCTTCAGTGGTTGGCATATTGGCTTGGCTATAGAAGAAGATGCCGTAATGAGTCCTTTAAATAGAATAGTGCAAAACGCTATTTTGTTAACTTTGATATTAACTACAATATCTGTAGGACTTACTTTTGTATTGGGAAATTCAATAGCAAAACCTATAAAAGAAGCAGCGAATTATATAGAGACAATGGCAAAGTGGGATATAACTGAAGAACCAAAACAACAATTTAAAAGCAAGAATGATGAAATTGGGACAATGTTTGTATCGTTTCAGCTTATAGTTGATAGTTTAAGAGAGTTCATAGAGGATTTAAAAACTATTACAGCTAAAGTTTCTATATTTTCCGATGAGTTAGCAATTATTTCTTTAAAGACTAGTAAAGACATAGACAATATGGCAGAAATAACCCATTCGATTACAGAGATCAAAGGAATTGAAGCAAAGAAAATAGAGGACATCAGTCTTTTACTTAACTCTTTACAAGAAAAGATAGACCAAGATATACTTTCAAATGTCATAGACGATAAGGGTAGAGAGATAGTGTTTTTACTTGAGGAAATACTAAAACAATATAATCACTTAAAGGACTTAAAAGATTTTGAATCTAAAGAAACAGATGGAGTATACTCTTCCATAGAAAAACAAAGGCTTGTGATGGAGGAAATTGCTTCAGCAAGCCAATGTCTAGCTGAGTTAGGAGAAGAATTAAACTCATATATTTCAAGATTTAAATCCTAACAAACAAAGAACTATCCCCTTCTACTATTATGCAAAGATAATTAAAGTGTGATTTACTAATTGTATAATTTACATTTTGCAAGAGATCGATACTTTCTTGACTATAGGCTACAATAGTAGTTGGCATAATCCTGCTCTCTTTTGATAATGTTTATTAGTTAATTAATGATTATCATGGGATCAGAGTAAAAAATATTAATTTATATAAGACTTTTATTTTTTATACTTATGGAACAATTATATTAATGGACAAATTTATAGGAAATTATATTTAAAAAACAAAAGGAGTCGGTACATATGCAGTCTAAATTAACTCATCTAAATGTGATAGAAACCTTAGAAAAAAATTACATGCCCTATTCCATGAGTGTAATTGTCTCTAGAGCGTTACCTGAGATTGATGGATTAAAACCATCCCATCGTAAATTACTCTATACTATGTTTAAAATGGGACTATTAAAGGGAACAAAAACCAAGTCGGCAAATATTGTTGGACAAACCATGAAATTAAATCCCCATGGAGATGCTGCCATCTACGAGACAATGGTACGATTAACCAGAGGAAATGAAGCCCTTCTCCATCCCCTTATAGATAGTAAAGGTAATTTTGGGAAAAACTACTCTAAAGAAATGGCCTATGCAGCACCACGATATACTGAAGCAAAATTAGAAGGAATTTGTGAAGAGTTTTTTAAGGATATTCATAAGGATACAGTGGATTTTGTACCTAACTATGACAATACAATAGAAGAACCTAAACTGCTTCCTACTACCTTTCCCAATATTTTAGCAAATCCTAATATGGGAATAGCTGTCGGTATGGCAAGCTCTATTTGTAGCTTTAATTTAAAGGAAGTATGTGAAGCAACAATTGAATTCCTCAAGGATGAAGAGGTGGAAGTAACTCAATATTTGAAAGCTCCTGACTTCTCATCGGGGGGACAGCTTATCCTTAATAAAAAAGAATTGAATACCATCTATACTACAGGTAGAGGTAGCTTTCATTTAAGAGGAAAATATCAATATGATAAGAAAAATAATTGTATAGAAATCTATGAAATTCCCTACACCACCACCACAGAAGCTATTATAGAAAAAATTATTGAACTGGTTAAGGCAGGGAAAATTAAGGATATTAATGATATAAGGGATGAGACCGACAAAGAAGGTCTAAAGATCACCATAGATTTAAAAAGAAATACAGATCCTGAACACTTGATGAATAGATTATACAAGATGACAACTCTACAGGACACCTTCAGCTGTAACTTTAACATTTTGATTAATGGTAACCCAAGAGTTCTAGGAGTAAAAGACATTATCAAAGAGTGGACCCTGTTTAGAATTCAATGTGTTAAAAGACAATTAACCTTTGATATCCATCATAAAAACCAAAGATTACATCTATTAAAGGGTTTGGAAAAAATTCTCCTGGACATCGATCGAGCAGTAAAAATTGTAAAGGACACAAAAAAGGACAAAGAGGTTGTTCCCAATCTTATGAAAGGGTTTGAAATAGACGAGGTTCAAGCTGAGTTCATTGCAGATATTAAGTTAAGAAACTTTAATCAAGAATATATTTTAAATAAAACTAAGGACATCAAAACCCTTGAAAAAGAAATAAAAACCTTAGATGCTATCTTGAAAAATGAAGAGAAAATTAAGAAAGTTATTATTAAGGAGTTGCAGGAAGTATCCGAAAAATATGGAAACCCTAGAAAAACAGAAATTATTGAAGAAAAACACATAGAAGTAGTTACAGAAGAGCTTTTTATTGAGGACTATAACATAAAATTATTTTTAACCAATGAAAACTATCTTAAAAAGATATCGTTAGCATCCTTAAGAAGTAGTAGCAATGGTCATAAGTTAAAGGACAATGATTTTATTGTTCAAGAAGTGGAAGGAACCAACAAGTCAGATTTACTTCTATTCTCAAATAAACACATAGTTTATAAAATAAAATGCCATGAGTTGGAGGATAAAAAGACAAGTAGCTTAGGAGATTATTTAAAGAACCTTTTAGCCCTAGAGGATGATGAAAAAATCATTTATATGGTTGCTACTGATGACTATAAGGGCCACATGTTATTTTTCTATAGTAGTGGCAAATGTGCTAAAATTCCTATGGAAAGCTATCAAACAAAGACAAATAGAAAGCAATTGGCAAATGCCTATTCCTCTGAAAGTCAATTGGTGTACATGGAGCATATCAAAGAAGATAAGGAACTAGTGGCAGTAAGTAGTATTAAAAAAATCTTGGTTTTTGATACCAAACAAATTAATGAAAAAACCACAAGAAACTCTATTGGAATACAAGTATTGAAGTCTAAAAAAGATAGTACATTATCGACAATCAAGACTTTAGAGGAAGTGGATTTTGCAGACGTGGATTATTACCGAGGAAATATACCAGCTATTGGCACCTTCTTGAAGAAGGAGGATTTGCTTGAAAGAGGCGTGGAAAATTTAAAGTTTATATAAGTTAAGGGACACATAGTCCCTTTTTTCATTTGATTACTTAGTAGTATTTTATTTATAAGTACTATCATTGTAAAAAAAGATTTTAGTATAAACATTATTTTGGTAAAATTAGATTATAATGAATTTTAAGAAATTATTTTCCGGTCCAGAGAGGGGGAGGTGTATGTCTAAGTTAAGAAAGATAAAACTGTTTTTAGGTTTTAGCTTATTTTTTATTTTCTTCTTTGGGTTTGTATTTTCAAGTATAGCAGTTAGCCAAACAGATTTATTTTTGGAAATTCAACAAAAGTTGGATGGAATTTCTGAGGAAGAAAAAGAAATTCTTCAAAATCTCTTTAGTCTAGTGCAGGAGATAAAAGAGGTAGAGAGGGAGGAAACAGAGATTATTGAAGATATAGAAGTAATCAATCAAGAAATTACAATTCTGGAATCGACGATTGCTGTTGAAGAAATAGCCTATGAAAAGAAACGAGAAGACCTAAAGCAAGTCCTTAAGAGTTATCAAAGAAGGGGACCAGGGTCTTATTTGGAGATAATTTTAGATTCCGATAACCTTACTACCTTTCTTAGGAGGTTAAATATCCTACGGGATATTACTCGAAACACAGGAGAACTTTTGGGTTCACTGGAGGAGAGTAACGAAAATCTGATCATGGAAAGAATGAAATTAACCGAAAAGCTTGTGATGATGGAGGAAAAACAGGAGAAATTAAGGACATCTCTAGCAAAGAAATTACAGGTAAAAGAGGATATGGAGAAGTATCTTATAGCTTTAGAAGAAGAACAAGAATATTATTTTCAACATCTGATGAATATACAGCAGGTGTGGGAAGAGATAAAGCCATTATTTTCAGAAGCTGCAAGGGAGTTTTCTCGTATTATCCAGGAGGACAATCTACCTGCAGATGCCCTAAAAACAACTTTTTCTTTCCTAAGGATTAAGGGAATCCTAGATGAGAAAACCCTTAACGATATAGTTATAGGACAACCCCGTTTACCTAAAATGATTTTTAGCTTACATCCAGAGAAAATTGAAATAGCATTACCTGAAAAAAACCTCATTGTAGCAGGAACATTTATAATAGAGGGAGGACATACTTTAAAATTCCAAGCTGAAGAAGGAAGTTTTTATGGCATGCCACTAGAAGCTGGGACGATAGAAGAATTATTCCGGGAGGGTCATTTAGCATTAAATCTTAGGCCATTGATAGGTGATAATATCCTACGATCCGTAGAAATTATGGAAGGCCATTTGGAATTAATCATTATACCAGTTTTATTTTAATACAATACTGGGGAGGAACTAAAAATGATTGAAGCAAAAGAACTTTGTTTGATTTATCCTGATGGAACAAAGGCTTTGAAAAATATTAATCTACAGGTGAAGCCCGGAGAAATGGTGTATATCACTGGGCCCAGTGGTTCGGGAAAAACCAGCCTATTAAAGCTTTTTATGGGGATGGAGTATCCAACAGAAGGTGTACTAAGGGTACTGGGGCAACCTATGATGAAGGGGCAGGTTGAGAAAATTAGACAATTACGAAGGTCTATTGGACCAGTTTTTCAAGAATTTAAGCTAATAAAAGGGAGAACTGCTATTGAAAATGTTATGTTAGGTCTGCGGTTTTTAGATATACCTCCCAGTCAGTTAAAGGAAAGTGCCAGTACTGCCCTAAGGAGGGTGGGGTTAGAGCATAAAACATTTTCACTGGTGGACAATCTATCATGGGGAGAGTGCCAAAGAGTAGCGATAGCACGGGCGGTGGCTAGGAAGCCAGCAATAATATTGGCAGATGAACCCACAGGGAATTTAGATATGAAGAATGCCTTAAAGATTTTAGAACTCTTAACCTCCTTTAAAGATAAAAATACGGCAGTAATCATTACCACCCATGCAACCCATTTGATTGATGGGAAAGAAGATGCTATGTTTATTCAAATGGAGGAGGGAAACATTTACTGGAAAAGGCTGGGGGAAGCTTAAAATGAAAAATATAGTTTATAATACGGGCTATTTTTTAAAAGAAGTAAAAACAATGATGCAGTTAAACCTACTGTCCAATGTTTTTTCCCTTGTCAGCATAGGACTTATTTTCTTTATTCTTACCATGGTGATTTTAGGATGGTGGATAAGCAATGAAGTAGTTGAGGTTATGCAGGGGGAGGCAGAAATAAATGCTTACTTTCATGAAAGTATAGATAATACAAGGGTTTCACAGTTGGTTAAAGGTATCAATGGCATAGAGGGTGTACGGGAAGCTCGAGTGGTTGATGAAGAAGAAGCCTATGGTAGAATGGTGGAAATACTAGGGCAAGAAGCCCGTGTCTTAGAATTTTTTGATGATAATCCCTTTAGTCCCTTCATTGAGATAAGAATTTATCTGGAGGAAATGGATGCAGTTCTAGAGGAATTACAGTTTATAGGGGATATTGAACATGTGAGGGATAACAGAGAAGTTTTGGATCGTCTCCGAAATATTACAGGGGTATTGAGGTTGTTAGGATACTTGATTGTAGCTGCTGTAGGGATTTCCACCTTAGTTATCATATCCCATATTATTAGGCAAGAAATATATAATAATAGGGAGCAAATAAATACCTTAAGATTACTGGGAGCCCCTGAAGCTTTTATTGCCTTTCCATTTTTGTTAAAAGGACTACTGTTAACCCTAGGAGGAGGGATGGTGGCGGTAGTTTTAGCATCATTAGCCTTGAAATATCTTTATCTTCAGGTGGCAGGCCCCCTACCCTTTATCCCCATGCCATCCCGTGAAGTATTGACACTAGATTTGGTGATATTGATGATGTTCCTTAGTACAATCTTAGGAATTATCGGAAGTCTATTGGGCCTGTCATCAGCAAAGAATCATTAAGATGATGGATATATGGTAAGTTTTACAAATCGCTTTTCAACCCCTTAAAAATCTACTAAGAAGGAGATAAAATATGGAAAAAGTAATTGTTTTTACAAGCAAAACATGACCCCACTGTCGTACTGCGAAAGAGTATCTTTCGAAGAGGGGCATAGTATTTGAAGAAAGGGATATAAATGAGAATGTTTTGGCAAGAGCAGAGTTTTCGCGGCTAAATTTAAAGGGTGTCCCGGCTTTTTTAATTGGAGATCAAGTAGTAGTTGGCTTAGATAAACAGAGGATTGAAGTATTGTTGAACTATATTGTCATTAGTTGTGGAAAATGTGATGGGAGAATGCGGCTCCCTAAAAACAAGGGAAAAATTCGGGTGACTTGTCCAAGTTGTAGTTATCAGTTTATGATATCAACTTAAAATCCTTTTGGAGAGCCTCATTAACCCTTATCAATGTATGGTTGTAGAGATGAATATAGGAAATGAATTTTAGAGGATAACAATAAGTATATATAATAAAAGTACTAGAACTAGCTTATAAATTGATGGGATGGCTAGGAGAGAGAGGGACTTAAATTGGGAAAAAGCAATCAATTGATAGAAGGTAGTATTTCACAAGCTTTAATAAAATTAGCACTACCTATTATGGGAACATCTTTTGTTCAAATGGCTTATAATATGACGGATATGATTTGGATTGGGAGGATAGGGAGTAATGCAGTGGCAGCTGTAGGAACTGCAGGTTTTTTTACTTGGTTAGCCTTTGCATTTATTCTTATCCCTAAGATTGGAGCTGAAGTGGGTGTGGCTCAATCTATGGGAAGACAAGATATGAAAGAAGCTAAACGCTACATTCGCCATACTCTGCAGTTAGTAGTTTTTTTAGCTTTGCTTTATGGAACTGGTTTAATAGTTTTCAGAAGATCTTTAATAGGCTTTTTTAATTTAGGAAATGTGGAAATAACAGAAATGGCTAAATCTTATTTAGTTATTGTATCTTTAGGAATGAGTTTTTACTTTATTAATCCAGTGTTTACTGGAATTTTAAATGGCTATGGAAATAGCAGACTACCATTTGCCCTTAATGTTATTGGATTAGCGGTAAATATGATTCTTGATCCCATAATGATACATGGACTAGGACCGTTTCCAGCATTAGGGGTGAAGGGAGCTGCCATAGCGACAGTGATAGCTCAATCTATCGTTACCTGCTTTTTTTTATACAATATTAGAAAAGTTGAAGGAGAGTTGTTTTGTAAAATTTATATCCTGAAGAAACCTGATTTTACCCATATAAAGAGCATTGTAAGATTAGGGTTACCAGCGGCTTTACAAAGTGGACTGTTTACTATTTTTGCAATGGTTATTGCAAGGATCATTGCACAATGGGGTCCAGTGCCTATTGCTGTTCAAAAGATAGGCTCTCAAATCGAGGCCATTTCTTGGATGACAGCAGGAGGGTTTTCGACGGCCCTTAGTGCATTTGTAGGGCAAAATTATGGAGCTAATAAGTGGGATCGAATTCAGAAGGGATATTATGTGGCTCTGAGGATTGTTGGAGTGATTGGAATAGGTGCAACCTGTCTACTGATATTTGGTGCTAGACCAGTTTTCAACTTTTTTCTCCAAGAGGAAGAAGCATTAGCCTATGGTATAGTATATTTACGGATTTTAGGATTATCCCAACTTTTTATGTGTATTGAGATTGCCACAGCTGGAGCTTTTAATGGATTGGGCAAAACAGTACCTCCCTCTATTGTAGGGATTTTCTTCAATGCCCTTAGAATACCTGGGGCCCTGATTCTTTCTTCCAGTAGTCTCCTGGGGCTAAATGGGGTATGGTGGAGCATTAGTATCAGTAGTGTATTAAAGGGAATTGTATTATCGATTTGGTTCATAATTCTGTTGAGGAGACAATCCTACAAATATGCAACTCAAGAGACAGCTACTATTTAACCTGCAGGTTAAATAGTAGCTGTTTTAGAGACAATAGGAATTCAAGGGTTATTAATTTTTTAAGGGATCTAAACTACTCCTTAAAAAGAGGGAGATTAGATCTATTTTTTGTCTGTAGAGTTTATTTGAAAAAAATCACTATTGACTATACTAAATATAATGGTTATACTAAAATGGTTACACTAATTATAGTTAACATGTTAATCAAAAGTGACTTAGGAGGAAAAAATGCAAAACCAGGAAGGAAATTTAGGTTACCTTATCAATAAAGCTGCTCATTTAATTAAGTGGGAGCTTAATAGTTATTTAAAGGAATATCAACTTACGTCGTCACAATGGGGAGTTTTAATGGATATAAAATGCCAAGAAAATAGATCACCTTCACTAAATAAGACTACACCTGCCCTTATAGCCGAAAGACTGAGTGTAGAAAGACCTGCTATTACAAGGGTAATTGAAAGTTTAATAAAAGAGGGATGGGTGAAAAAACAACAAAACGATTCCGATGGAAGATCTCATTTGATTATACTAACTGACAAATCAAGACAAATTCTTCCAGAACTAATGGAGATTAGAAATAAGGTGGTTCGGAAAACATTTAAAGGCTTTAAAAAAGATGAAGTGGAACAATTAAGGGAGTATCTTATAAAAGTTATTAATAATTTTAATGAAGGTTAATACACTAATCATATAAACAAAGAAGATGAGAACATGAATCAAATGGTTCTTAATGTTAAAGGAGAAAAATTATGGATAAATCACAACAACTAGGCGAAGAAAAAGTATTGAAATTGTTATTAAAGTTTTCTGTTCCAGCTATAATAGGTATGCTGGTAAATGCTTTATATAATGTAGTAGATAGAATATTTATTGGCAATGGTGTAGGTTCCTTAGGAATTGCAGGAATTACTATTGGGTTTCCGATTATGATATTTATTATGGCATGTGGAATGCTGATAGGACTTGGTGCTACCTCCCTAATTTCTATTAGATTAGGACAGGACAAGAAGGAAGAATCAGAGTTGATTATGGGTAATGCAATGGTTTTATTAATTATCATATCTCTCTTCGTATCGGCAATCGGTTTGATTTTTATTGATCCTCTATTGAAGCTTTTAGGAGCAAGTGAAGTAGTTTTACCCTATGCAAAGGAATATATGCGGATTATTTTGCTTGGTACTGTATTTCAATCCATTGGATTTGGAATGAATAACTTTATTCGTGCTGAAGGAAATCCTAAGATTGCTATGCTTACCATGTTAATAGGAGCATTATTAAATATGGCTCTAGATCCTCTGTTTATTTTTGTCTTTAACTGGGGAATGCAAGGTGCAGCTTTAGCTACTATTATTTCCCAGATGGCATCGGCAATATGGGTCCTTTATCATTTCCTTGGAGGAAGAAGTACATTGAAGGTTCGTCTTAAAAATTTAAAATTGGATTTTGCTACTATAAAGAAAATTATTACACTAGGGTCTGCTCCCTTCGCCATGCAACTGGCGGCCAGTCTGTTGAATGTAATCATGAACAGAACATTAACTACCTATGGTGGAGATATTGCTATATCTGGCATGGGAGTAGTAAATAGTATTACGGTCCTTATTCTAATGCCTATCTTTGGGATCAACCAGGGAGTACAGCCTATTATTGGATATAATTATGGGGCTCAAAAATACGATAGAGTAAAGGAAGCATTAAAATTAGGGATATTAGGTGCAACGATTATTGTACTTTTAGGATTTATTGGAACTAGACTGTACCCTCAACAAATAGTAGCATTTTTCAACCCTGAGGATGCAGAACTAATTGCCTTTGGAACACGGGCAATAAAAATAGCAATGGTATTTTTACCCATAATAGGATTTCAAATTATTTCTGCAAATTACTTCCAAGCAGTGGGTAAGCCAAAACAAGCTGCAGTTCTGAGCTTATCAAGACAAGTATTAATTTTAATACCAGCTCTACTCATACTACCTAGATTTTTTGGTTTAGATGGTGCTTTAATGGCAATACCTTTGGCGGATTTGGTTTCATCAATTTTAACAGGCATTTCGATTAGGATGGAACTAAAGAATTTAGGGAGACAACACCAGAGAAGCTTTATAAATAAAGGGTATCCTCTAAATCCAAGGGAAGAAAATTAGACTTATAAAGCTGACATCTTAAAATTCCATAATAGTGGAGTAATTTCATTAATCTTCAAGGATAGGTTTTAGTCAAAGAAACACTTGGTAGGAGAGTTTATATTTAAAAAACAATTTTTCACATAGATTCATAACAAAGAGGGTGGCCAATACAGATAAGGATACTTTAAATATTTTAGAGGAAAATATTAATAAATTTGTACAATTAATGAATAAAACTTGAATTGTTGATCATTAAACTTAAGGAAATACCTGGCTTTGAGGCCATAAACCCATGAGATAAAAATATAAAAAAATAACCTTGTATTTTTGAAAAATTTGTCTTATAATTGTTTAAGAAATTCAAATAATAAAAGCCTGATGAGCGCTCTGCAAAAGCCCAAAACTAATGCAACGAAGTAGGGGCTTTTTTTCTTGAACTAAAACAAGGAAAGGCTGGTGTTGATTTATGTTTAAATTTGATCAAACAAAAACTCCATTATTTGATGCTCTATTGGAGTATGTAAATAATGATACAATACCCTTCCATGTACCAGGGCATAAAAAGGGACAGGGAATGGTAGACAGGTTTAAGGACTTTATTGGAACCAATGTAATGTCAATTGATGTTACTGTATTTAAACAGGTTGATAGCCTTCATAAACCAACTGGTGTCATAAAGGAAGCTCAACAGCTTGCTGCTGATGCAAACAATGCTGACCATACCTTTTTTTGCGTTCATGGCACTTCAGGAGCTATTCAGGCTATGATCATGAGTGTTGTCAAAGAAGGAGATAAAATTATTGTTCCTAGAAATGTGCATAAGTCAGTCACTGCTGGCATTATATTAAGTGGTGCTATGCCCGTATATATGCAACCGGAAATTGATAGGAATATAGGAGTGGCCCTTAATGTTACTCCTGAAACTGTTAAAACAGCATTAGAGCAAAATAGAGATGCTAAGGCTGTTCTAATTATTAACCCAACCTATTATGGGGTTTCAACAGATATTGAAAGGATCGCCGATATTGTCCACAGTTATGGTATTCCCTTAATCGTGGACGAAGCCCATGGACCACATCTACATTTTAATAACAAACTTCCTATATCGGCTATGGATGCAGGTGCAGATATATGTGCTCAAAGCACCCATAAAATCATTGGCTCTTTAACCCAGAGCTCTATGCTACAGGTGAGGGAAGGATTTGTAGATGTCAACAGGGTTAAGACGGTTATGAGTCTACTACAAACCACAAGTCCATCCTATATTCTCTTAGCTTCTCTAGATGCTGCAAGAATGCAAATGGCAACTGAGGGAAAAGAACTATTAGATGAAACCATTGAGTTATCTAAATATGCTAGAAAGGAAATCAACAATATTGATGGATTCCTTTGCTTTGGGGAAGAGATTATAGGGACAGAAGGTGCCTACGACTTTGATCCAACAAAGATAACAATTACATGTAAAAACCTTGGTATTTCCGGTCATGAGCTTGAAAGGATTCTTGCTGAAAAGTACTTTATTCAGCCGGAAATGTCGGATTTATATAACATCCTCTGTGTATTTTCTATAGGAGATACACGGGAAAAAATAGATGCATTACTATCTGCCCTAAGGGAAATAAGCAAGATATATAGTAGTGATAATAGAAATAAAATAGACATCATTGATATTCCTAAGATTCCCTTAAGAATCCTATCTCCAAGAGATGCTATTAATGGCAATACTGTTTCTGTGGCTTTAGCAGATAGTGTGGGGGAAATTAGTGGAGAATTTTTAATGGCCTATCCTCCAGGAATTCCAGTGCTTTGTCCTGGTGAAATCATTACTGATGAAATTGTGGAATATATAGAGACCCTTAAAGATGCGGGACTGTATGTTCAAGGAACCGATGATCCAGAGGTTAACTTTATCAAAATAGTAAGTGACGATAGTCATTTAAATATGATAACATCTGCATAAGGACAAAAAGGAGCGGTTTTAATAGATATACTATCAAAACCGCTCCTTATATTGTATATAGGTAAATTTGGATTATTTATGGAAGGGCTATGTTAAAGATAGATGTTGAGGTTGTATGAATAGAGTCATGACAAGATACGGAGTGATTGTCACTCTGAGCATAGGGAAGAGTCTTAGATCCTTCGGGTCCCTCAGGATGACAGAATGCAAGAATTCATACAATGCTAAAATCAACAGTAGTTTTTAACAGAGTCTATGAAAAATAGAGATAATTATAAATGATAGTATTAATAATGAACCCTTACTAACCCAAATTTTATGCCTTTATTACTCCAGCCTAAGTCCCAGGGAACTCTGTAACGATCTGAGTTATGGGAGTTCACTAAAGGATAACCCTTTGAATCAAATCCAGTAACAACAGAGATATGGGTAACCTTCTCTTGTTTCTCGTAGGCTATATAATCCCCAGGTAAAAGCTTATAGGAAGATGCCAAGACTTTATCATAGGTCCCATGAGCAATGACAGAACCTCTGCCACTACTCCTCATGTAGCTGTTGAAGGCACGGGCATTTACCCAAGCCTTACTTCCTGCCCCCTTCTCATAATTCCATGTGGAATTCTTTTTAAATTTTCCAGCTTCATATAATATTTGGGAAGCAAAGTTAGCACAGTCCCCTCCTTGATAATTATAATTTTTATACTTATAATTATATCTATAACCAAATTCTGGAAATACAGCAGCACCACAGTATTGATCTGCATAGACCACGACAGCTATCCGCTTTTCGCTGAGGTCTGACAAATCCTTCGGCTCCCCTGATAGGATAAGCTGTCTTATGGTTTCTTCCGAAATCTCATCTAAATCTAAAGAATCAGCGAAGGGATCTGTATACCATTCCCTAGTAATAACCCATGTATCCTCCTTTGGCATCAAATCTAACGAATGGTATGTGCCGGTTCTGAAGGAATTATATACTTCAGGTGTATCAATATATACATACTGATACTCTGTGGAAACAGCCAGGTTTATGGCAAAACCATCCCCCTTTTCCTTTACACTTTTTACCACAACATGAGAATTAATATTTTTAAACTCTACCCCCTGCTTATCAGACCAATTATGGAAGTACTTCATTTTTTTAAAATCGTGTTCATAGGCCCATAATCCATTTCTCACATCTTTGTCATAGAGACAGCTTAAAAGTTCTACATCCCCTTCTAATAGAGCTTTATTTCGCTGATGAAATACTTGCTGCATCTTTAGTGTCAACCTATTATTTAAATTTTCATCTATAAACACAGAAGAGGTTTTATTAAGTTGACCCCATAAATAAAGACCTACTCCACTAATTATTAAGAAGCCTATAAGCAACAGAATAATTTTAACTTTTCGTAATCTAAGGATAATTACCATGTTATTCCCTCCAAAACTTACTCATAGGAATATATGTAAAAAAACCAAGTCCTATTCCCTAAGTCATCAATTTTTATTATCTAAAATTATTTTAAATAAGAAAAAAATATAGAAAATCCTCATAGATATAGGAACTATGAGGATTAGGAAAGAAGTACATTAGCTTTTCATATGTTCAATACAATTTTGCCTGCATTCCCAACTACAAAAATAATGGATTATGTCACCCTCTACAATCTGATAGGCTTTGGTTTTCGGTACATAGATTTGACAAATCTGATCAAAGACCATCTCAACAGCTACTTCTTTTTGATCTTCTTCAGGGAATTTTTTTATAGGATCTATAGTTTCTTCTGTTTGTCTTTTTCTAAATCTTAACGTAAGAATAGTATTTAAAATAACTCTAACAATCCAAAAAACTAGGAAAAATCTAAACATACTTGTAATCAAATCCATCATAATCCACCTCCACCATAAGATTTCCAAAATTTAAAATCCCTAGAAAACTACAATCTTCAGTTTTCTAGAGGAATTATATAGGTTATACTAGATTTACTACATATACTTATTATAACCGTTAATTCTAAACTATAGATAAATAAAATCTTAAATATTTATGAAATTATGGAGAGGTAATCATAGATTTTATAGAAATTTAAGAAATACTTTATAGGGAGTTTAGAGTCATTATATATAATAGAGTCATGAAAATAAAATGCAGAAAACAATCGGCAATTTTTTCGTAGGGAAGGAGAAACATCAGGGATGTCCATAAAATTCAGACTAGTGCTATCCTATATAGCTATGCTTTTGGTACCTATTGTTTTAACGATTATAGTAGGTATATTTGCTGGGGCCTACTATATTGTGGCAGGGAGCATCATTAAACCATTAAATAAGCTGAAGGATTCAGCCAATAAGATACGAGAGGGGGAATTGGATTTCGAGATAAAATTCAATGCTAAAGATGAAATAGGGGAACTATCCTATGCCTTTGAAGAGATGCGAAAAAGATTAAAGAACTCCATAGGTATACAGGTACAATATGAAGAAAATAGAAAAGAACTTTTTTCTAACATATCCCATGACTTAAAAACACCCATAACAACTATATAAAGGATATGTTGAAGGAATTAGGGATGGTGTTGCTTCTGTAAACATATCTGGAGATTACACCAATGAGATACAAATTAAAACCAATGAACAGAGATTAGAAGGATATGGGTTAAATATGGGGGAATTTCGTTCTATAGATGAAATTAAAGAAATGCCACTAACTCTACCTACTGGCAGTATCATTCCCTTAAAGGAAGTTGCTGAGGTAGAGTTAACCCATGGGGATATAAATACAATTTCAAGAGTGAATGGGAAGAATAGCATCAATGTAGCTATACAAAAACAATCTTTAAGTAATACTGTACAGGTGGCAAATTTAATTCATGCTGAAATAGAAGATTTACAGAGGGAATATACTCAAATAGAAATTAATACGGTCCTGGATCAGTCTACTTTTATTACTCAGGCAATCGATAATGTGTTTAAAAATGCTGTTTTTGGCGCATTACTAGCTATTGCTATTCTGCACCTATTTTTAAGGAACATTAGAACTACTTTAATTATAGGGACCTCTATCCCTATTTCCGTTATTGCCACTTTTATATTGTTATATTTCAATAATATTACTTTAAATCTAATGACCTTAGGGGGCTTGGCTTTAGGAATAGGTATGCTGGTGGATAATGCTATTGTTGTGCTAGAAGATATTTATAGATTTAGAACAGAAGGATACTCTAGAAAAGAAGCTGCTATTAAAGGGGCATCGGAGGTAGGGGTAACGGTTACAGCATCTACCTTAACGACGATAGCAGTGTTTGTTCCAATCACTTTTGTTGGAGGTATAACCTCTACAATTTTTAGAGAGCTAGCCATGACAGTTACTTTGTCGCTTTTGGCGTCCCTACTAGTATCCTTGACCTTGATTCCCATGCTTTCCTCTAAGATTCTAAAGGTAACCATAGGGATAATTATGTTGGCAGGGATTGTTGTAAACAATGTTATTGTATTGGTAGACTATATTAATACTCTAAGAATAGAAGGGAAGGATAGGAATGCTGCTATCACAACGACGGGACCTATAAGACTAAGACCTATTATGATGACTACTTCAACAACTGATTTAGGACTATTGCCCGTAGCCATAGGTATAGGAGAAGGAGCAGAGATTCAATCTCCTATGGCTACGGTGGTTATAGGAGCGCTATTACTATCAACCCTATTGACTCTTGTACTGATACCAGTGGTTTATACGTTAACAGATGATTTTGCAACAGCTGCAAAAAATAAATTTACAAGAACCAAAGAAGAAGCTACAAGTTAAAAACATTCTTTTTCATAGATAGAAATTCGAGAGAACCACCACAAGATACACAAACTGCTGGTGGATTTTCTTTTTAGGTAGGGGATTATTAAAGGTTGCAAAACCCTATGAAAAATAGGTATAGTAGTATTAGAGGACAGGGAGGTTAGAAGAATGGAAAGAGTCAATAAAATTATGGAGCATCCTCAATATCAAGTAAACCTTAAAAAAAATATAACAGCAGAAAAAGATCGCACCTTCTGTCGCCATAATCTTCAACATTTTTTAGATGTAGCAAGGGTAGGATATATCATAGCCTTGGAAAAGAACATGGAGGTAGAAAAGGAACAGTTGTATGCCGCAGCCCTTCTCCATGACATTGGTCGATGGAAACAGTACATTGATGGAAGTGATCATGCCATCATAAGTGGAGAAATAGCAAAAATTATATTAGAGGAATGTAGCTTTACAGAAGAAGAAGTAACAGCTATTGTAGAGGCTATTCGGAAACATCGAAAAGGAGAAAATTTGAAAACATCATTAGATATAGCCCTATATGAAGGGGACAAGCAATCCCGCCTATGCATAGATTGTATAGCGATAGATGATTGCAAAAGATTTTACCAACATAAAAAGCCTAGTTTTAAATATTGAAGGTATTTTTTACTATATAAATCTATATTTGGCAATAAATTGTTAAAAATTTATCTTTTTGAAAATCACAGTAAATTCAGTTGTGCAAACTAGTGTTTTCAAAGGTTTTATCCTTTAGCATTAGAGAATTTATTATAAAACAACTTTGTTTTATATCTTTCTTCTCAGGATTTTGGTTTGACGTTTTCCTTCAACTACGTGTATAATTTAGTTGGAGAAAGTTGATGAAATTTGTAGTTACTCTTATAAAAAATAAAGGGGTGAGGAATTTGATACTAATGATTGACAACTATGATTCCTTTACTTATAATTTGACACAATATTTATCTTGTTTAAAGGAAGAAATTTTAGTTTATAGAAATGACTGTATTACGCTAGATGAGATCGAGACTTTAAATCCTGAAATAATTATACTGTCTCCTGGACCATGTACGCCTAATGAAGCAGGGATATGTATAGATGTAGTTCATAGATTTAAAGGAAAGATACCTATCTTAGGGATATGTCTTGGGCACCAAACAATAGGACAAGTATTTGGTGGTAAGGTTATTAAGGCTATAGAGCCAGTCCATGGCAAGGTACATCCTATTCATCATACCAACCAAGGGGTATTTGAAGGATTAAAAAACCCTTTAAAGGTTACCAGATATCATTCTTTGGTGGTAGAAAAGGAAAGTCTACCCGAATGCTTTGAAATTACTGCAGAAACAAATGAAGGCGAGATAATGGGAATAAGGCATAAGGAATATATGATTGAAGGAGTACAATTTCACCCAGAAGCCATTCTTACAGAGATGGGGATGGAGCTTTTAAATAATTTTTTAATAGCGACACGAAAACAATATGAGCAGGTGAAAAAATGCGTATAGAAAAGATAAATACTTCATTAGATAGTTTTCAACTATACACTATTTTTAAAGACAGATCCTATAGTTTTTTTCTAGATAGTGGGATGGATTATGATAAGTTAGGGAAGTATTCCTTTATAGGCTTTGATCCCTGTGTAGTTTTTAAAAGTAAAAATGATAAAATAGACATTTTAGAAGGGGATCGACGTCAAATCTATTACGGTAATCCCTTTGACAAACTAAAGGAAATCTATAAAAAATATCAGATGGATTACAGCAGTGAACTTCCATTTATAGGAGGGTTTGTTGGTTATTTATCCTATGATTTGTGTCACCACATTGAAAAGCTTCCAAGGATTGCAATAGACGATGTAGATATTCCCGATTGCTTCTTTGGTCTTTATGATGGAGTTATTATCATTGATCATAGGAACAAAGATGTTTATATAGCAGCTGTAGGGGTAATGGAAGATCCTCAAAATATTGTTAATAAAATATCAAATATAATCTATGAAGAAGAGATTAAAGGTGTTACAATAGAGATTGACAAGCTAGATAAGCCAGTGGAATTAAGATCTAATTTCACTAAAGAAGAATATATTGCAGCTGTTAATAAAGTGAAGGACTATATTAAGGCAGGGGATATTTATCAAGCCAATCTAACCCAACGATTTCAGTGTGATATGAAGGAAACTCCCTATGAGTTGTATGGCAAACTTCGAGCTATTAATCCTGCTCCCTTTGCAAGCTTTATTGATTTTGGGGAAGGCCATATTGTTAGTAGCTCCCCTGAACGATTTATACAAATCAAAAAAGGTCTTATGGAAGCCAGACCTATAAAAGGAACTAGACCAAGGGGAAATACACCAGAGGAAGATCAGGTGAACAGAAAGGATTTATTAACCAGTGAAAAGGATAAGGCAGAACTCCTGATGATTGTGGATTTGGAACGAAATGATTTGGGTAGAGTATCTAAAACTGGCACAGTAAAGGTAACCGAGTTATTTCATTTAGAAGAATATGCAACAGTATACCACTTGGTTTCTACTATACAGGGTGAGATTAGGGAGGACTGCGATGTCATTGATTGTATTAGAGCTACATTCCCTGGGGGGTCTATAACTGGAGCTCCTAAAATACGGGCTATGGAAATTATTGATGAACTGGAGCCTACCCAAAGAAATATTTATACTGGTTCCATAGGCTACATTGGACTAAATGGTGATATAGACTTAAATATTGTTATAAGAACAATAGTATGTAAAGATGATAAGGCGTATTTTCAGGTGGGTGGAGGAATTGTATGGGACTCTGATCCTCAGATGGAATATGAAGAAACCCTCCATAAAGCAAGAGCGTTAATTCAAGCTTTAAATAGCTAGTATAACCAAGCCCTTATAGGTTTTGGAAAACAAAGGTGATTTTAGGATGTATATTTCTATCAACGGACAATTGATAAAGGAAGAAGAGGTTGTACTGTCTCCTATGGCAGAGGCCTTTGCCTATGGGTATGGTGTATTTGAAACAATAAAATACGACAGGGGAAGGATATATTTTCTTCAAGAACATATACAGAGACTGAAGAATGGGTGTAGGGAACTTCGAATTTATAGAGACATTGATGAAGAATTATTGAAGAAATGGTTTGACGAAATAAAAGAAGCAAATCAGCTGTCATCTGGTGTTCTAAAAATATCCTGTGTAAAAAATAAAGAGAAAGAGGATATTATCCTCTCAATAAGAAGAAATCCCTATAGAAAAGAAGCTTATTCCCAGGGTTTTAAGCTTTGCTTTACCAATATAAGAAGAAATCCTTATTCTATCCTGACCTATACTAAGTCCAACAATTATTTAGAAAATCTGTTGGCAAGACAAGAGGCTATGGATAAAGGCTACAATGAAGTAATATTTACCAATGTTCACGAAAAAATTTGTGAAGGTGCTTTATCCAATATCTTTTTTGTGAAGGATCAGGTCCTTTATACCCCAGCTGTAAGTTGTGGTATTTTAGATGGGATTATGCGAAGAAAGATATTAGAAATTGCTAATATGCTCCCCTTAAAGGTTAGAGTAGGGGAGTATACTAAGGTAGACTTATTAAAGGCAGATGAAGTTTTTGTAACGAATTCTCTACTGGAAATCATGCCAGTAGTTGAGATAGAAGGAAAACAATTATCTTTACAAAATAGTAGTATTACCCAAATCCTCAGGCAGGAATATGAATGTTATATAGCTACACTACAATAAATAATGAAAGAGGGAGAAGGATGGACAAAGAAAAAATACAGCGGGCAGTAAGGGATATACTAGAGGCGATAGGAGAAGATCCTGATAGAGAAGGCCTAATAGATACACCTAAACGTATTGCTAAAATGTATGAAGAAATCTTCGCAGGATTAGAGATGGATCCTAAGGAACATTTAGATATATACTTTCAAGATGAGAAGCATGAAGAGTTAGTATTAGTAAAGGATATTCCCTTTTATTCTGTATGTGAACATCATTTAGTTCCTTTTTATGGTAAGGCCCACGTAGGATATATACCTAAAAACGGCAAACTTACGGGATTAAGTAAATTAGCTAGAGTTGTAGATACTGTTGCCAAAAGACCCCAACTACAGGAACGTTTAACCTCTAAGATAGCTGATACAATTGTAGATAAGTTAGATCCCTACGGTGTTATTGTAGTAGTAGAAGCAGAGCATATGTGTATGACCATGAGGGGAATAAAGAAGTCAGGCTCTAAAACTGTTACCTCTGTTGTGAGGGGAATATTCAAAAAGGATGCAAAAGCAAGGGCAGAAGCCATGTCATTAATTCAATTTGGCAGTTAAATTGGAGGGTTATTTTATGAGAAATATTCAATACTATCCAAATCGAAAAGTAGAAGTCAAATGTGGCAACCACACTTTACATTTAGGGTCTAAAACCTACATTATGGGAATTCTCAATGTTACCCCAGACTCCTTTTCTGACGGTGGAAGCTATGTAGATATTGAAAAAGCTGTGATTCATGCAAAAAAAATGGTGGCAGAGGGTGCTGATATCATAGATGTAGGGGGAGAGTCTACTAGACCAGGAGCCCAAGAGGTTACTGGAGAAGAAGAATTAAAGAGGGTTCTTCCGGTTGTAGAAAGACTTGCAAACGAAATAGATGTACCAATATCTGTCGATACCTATAAGGCAGACGTAGCTGAAAAGGTATTGGAGGCAGGAGCCCATATGATTAATGATGTATGGGGATTACAGCGGGAACCTCAAATAGCCCATGTCATTGCTAAATATGATGTACCTGTTGTTATAATGCATAATCAAATAGGCACAGAATATGATAAGGACATTGTGGAGGCAGTTGCTGATTTCTTAAAGCAGTCTATAGACATTGCTAAAAAGGCTGGAATAAAAGATGAAAATATTATTTTAGATCCTGGTATAGGTTTTGGTAAGACACCAGAGCAAAATATCCATGTAATGGCTAGATTAGGAGAATTAAATGCATTAGGCTATCCTATCCTGTTAGGAACCTCTAGAAAATCAATGATAGGAAAGATTTTAGATTTACCTCCTGAAAAAAGAGTAGAGGGAACTCTAGCAACCTCCGTTATGGGGATTATTCAAGGTGTAGACATTTTACGGGTTCATGACATTGTAGAAAACTTAAGGACAGTAATGGTTACTGATGCCATTGTGAGGGTGAAGTAGTATGGATAAAATTATCTTAAAAAATTTAGGATTTTATGGGTATCATGGGGTACTCCCTGAAGAAAATAGACTGGGACAAAAGTTTTTTGTAGATATTGAGTTATATGTAGATTTACAAGCGGCAGGGGAATCGGATGATGTAAAAGATACTGTAAACTATGCTGATGTCTACAATATCACCAAGGACATTGTGGAAAATGAAAGATTTCAATTAATTGAAGCTTTAGCAGAAAGGATTGCTGCCACTGTCCTAAAGGATTTTCCAGTGGTAAGAGAGATTCTTGTAACCATTAGAAAACCAGAGGCTCCAGTAAATGGTATCTATGACTACTTTGGTGTAGAAATAAGGAGAAGGAATAATGGCTAAAGTATATTTAGGGCTGGGGAGTAATATAGGAGATAAAAAACAGCATATAGATCAAGCTATTGAGATGCTAAAACAACATAAATCCATCATCATTACTAAAGTATCCTCCTACTATGAAACAGATCCAGTGGGCTATACTGAGCAGGATACTTTCTTAAATGCGGTGGTTGAGATTTATACCACATTATCACCCCATCATTTACTTGGATATTGTAATGGAATTGAGGAAATATTAAAAAGAAAAAGAATCATTCGTTGGGGTCCAAGAACGATTGATGTAGACCTATTACTCTATGAGGACTTTATTGCTGAAGATGACAAATTAACATTACCCCATCCTAGAATGAAGGAAAGGGTATTTGTGATGATTCCATTATATGAGATTGCACCAAATGTTGAAATCAATGGGATGGAAATAGAACAAATCATTAAAAACCTTGAAGTTCAAGGAATTAGGAAGGTTCATTATGGCGGATAGAAGAATTCTAACTGGAGAAAAAATTGTAGTAGAAATAGGAAATTTAAAGATAGGTACCAATCATCCTCCTGTCTATATTGCGGGACCTTGTTCTGTAGAATCAAAGGAACAGATTATGGAGACGGCATTAACATTAAAGGAGATAGGTGTGGATATTTTAAGGGGAGGAGTTTTTAAGCCTCGGACCAGTCCCTATGCTTTTCAAGGTTTAGGGGTAGAGGGATTAGAGTATCTAAAAGAGGCTGGTGAAGCTGCAGGTCTACCCATTGTCACAGAGCTAATGGATGAAGGCCATATGGACATTGTAGCAGAATATGCTGATATTATCCAAATAGGATCAAGAAATATGTTTAATTATTCCCTTTTAAAGACAATAGGGAGCCTAAATAAACCTATCCTGCTTAAAAGAGGTATGTGTGCCACCATAGAAGAATGGATTATGGCGGCAGAATATATCGCTGTTCATGGAAACAAAAATATTATCCTATGCGAAAGAGGTATTAGGGGCTATGATAACTACACAAGAAACACATTAGATTTAGCTGCTGTCCCTATTATGAAAAAGGAAACAGGGTTACCAATTATTGTTGACCCTAGCCATGGCACAGGGATTAGAGAATTGGTGGAGCCTATGTCAAAGGCTGCTTTGGCATGTGGAGCTGATGGCCTGATGATAGAAGTCCATCCAAATCCCCCCTGTGCTTTAAGTGATGGCCACCAATCCCTGACATTTGAAGAGTATAGACAATTACGAAGAAATAAATAAAGTCATGTATAGTACATGGCTTTTTCTTTAAACATAGGGTCTGTTAAATGTTATTGTTGATTGTCACATTCTATAAACCCTTGAATTTTGTCATAGTTTTATTTATACAATACCAACATCTATCTTTAACATAGCCAAATAATCAAGAAGAAGGAGGACGGGGAATATGGCAGAGATTAAATATGATATTATAGAGAAGATTGGGATTTTATCAGAATCAAATAAAGGATGGTTCAAAGAGCTCAACCTCATTAGCTGGAATAACCGAGAGGCTAAATACGATCTTCGGGATTGGGCACCGGAAAACGAAAAAATGGGTAAGGGAATTACCCTAACAAAGGATGAGCTTAGGCAGTTAAGGGACCTGTTAAACAATATGGATTTATAGATTAAAAAGAAAGGTCTTTAATAAGATTATCTAAAAGACAATTTGTATAGAGAAATAAACGCCACAAGGGACAATGCTTTCTTGTGGTATTTTTATTAGAAATAAAAAAGAAAACAAATTTTCAATAAAAAATATTTTAAGGGAACTTTTTTACCTTCTAATAACTCTAATTAATGTAAAGGTGGTGAAGAGGTGGCAATCAATCAATTACTTACCAATATTATCAATATAAAAAACAGGGATAAAAATACAGCAACCAAATCAATAATTAAAGAAATTAAGAAGAACCAGTTAAATAATTTTTTTCTTTGGATGGAGATGAGAAAGAACAAATATTATAAAATAGCTTGGTCCTATCTATATAACCATCATGACATAGAAGATGTATTTCAAATCACCATCATGAAGGTTTATGAAAATATCCATCAATTAAGGGAGGAAAAATATTTTGAAACCTGGGTAACCTCAATATTTTTAAATGAATGTAAAAGTCTTTTAAGAAAAAGACAAAGAGAAGTCTTTGTAGATACAGTTGATGAGGCAAACAGTGGAGGGAATACCTATATAGAATGCCCTGGGATAGATGCCAATATAGAATTAAAGGAAAAGTTAGATCAATTAGAAGATATATATAGGCAACCTATCATTCTCAAATATATAAGTGGCTATTCCCAGGAGGAAATTAGTAAAATATTAGAAATACCAATAGGAACAGTAAAGTCTAGAATTTACAGAGGATTGAAGATGTTAAAGGTAGGTATGGATAAGGAGGTGTAAATAGATTGAATTGCGAGAGGATAAAAAATCAACTTATAGATTATTTAGAAGGAGGGATGAGCAACAAAGAAGAAAAAATTATTGAAGAACATATGGAGGACTGTGAAGCCTGCAAAAGAGAGTTAGAGGAATTAAAGGCTGCTATAGATTATATAAAAGAAGAAAGCAATGAAATTATAGCCCCAGAGGATTTTATAGAAGGCATAAAAGATAAAGTGAAGCCATCTCCCCAAACAACCTTTAAACCTCCTAGAAAAAGAAGAACAGCCATTATGGTAGCCATTCTACTTACCCTCTTTGTTATAACGGCCTTTGCTACAGAAGGGTTTGGATTACTAAACTGGTGGAGGGATTTAAGTATTAGGGAAAGTCGTTCGGTATATGAATTGCTGGATGAAGGCTATGGAGATAAGGTGGATCTAAGGGCTGTAGATCAAGATATCAGCATTACAGTGGAAAGTATTTTGGCAGATGATATTAAAACGGTTATTCTTTTAGAGATAGAAGACCTTAAAGGGGCAAATCCTTATATTACTACAAGGAATGGTACTAGATTTGAAGGAAGCTTTGAGTATGATGAAGATATTCCTGAGGAATTCCGGGAGATTGGTTATTCTCTATTAACCCTACATTCAGAGGAACAGCATAAAAGAAGGTTTTTATTAAATCTAGGTCCCTTAAAAGAAAAAGAATCAACCCTTTCTTTGAATATAACAGCCCTTGAAAATACATTAACAGATTCACATGAGGTAGTAGAAGGAAATTGGAGCTTTGAAATACCTGTCACAAAGTATGATATAACAACCCATCCAATCAATCAAGAAGTAGAGGTTGACGGTAACCTTCTACTAATAGAGGAATTGGTTGTAGGACCCACTGCCACCCTCTTAACCTACAGCTATGATCCTAAACAAAATAGGGAATATACTTTAGAATATTTCTCCGACATCCGTCTTATTAGTAATGGCAAACAGTATCAAAGTAGATTTTTCGGCGGCTACAGCAGTAGTATTGAAGGAAGGTATGCCCAACATAGGATGGAATTCGATACTATATATTTAGATAATCCTAAGGAGGTAGAAATAAGCGTTGGAGGATATCATGTTCATGTAAAGGCCAACGCCTATGAATCCTTTGAAATTAATATAGATAAATCCTTTCCCCAACAATTTGAATATAAAGGTAGTCCAATTATTATAGAGGATGTGATTGTTGGAGAGGATAGAACAGAGGTAATTGTCTTAGAAACTTTAGAAGGTAGAAATTATGAAAGCTTAGAAGTGGATTTTAGAACAAACCACAGTATGTCAGTTTGGCATCAAGGAGATTGGGAGGAGTTTTACTTTGTAGATAGGGAGGGAAATCAAGTACAAGGCAACAATAATAATTACTTTTATTATTTAATGGAGATGGAAAACCCTAAGGTCTATACAACCAAAACCCGCTTTATTCTAGAAAGAAGATCAAGTTATCAAAACTTACCTCCAGAGCTATGGGGTCCACCTGAAATTATCCCAACTGACTTGGTGATAAGAGGCTATAAAGAGACTAGGTTTGCGGATGAAAGGGTTACAATAAAATTGAAGTAAAGGAAGAAGATTGGAATTGACGGGAACTACAGTTCTGACCTTTTCTTGTATAGGAATTGAATTCATCAAAACATCTTAATTGATGGAAGTGATAGCAGCTGTTGTTATTGGATATAAAAAAATGTTTAAAGGGTATTTTTTATGGTATAAATCTACTATAAAGCTTATATGCTAACAATATTAAATAGATACCAAGGAGGATATTAACATGAATTCAAATGAAAAGGTATTAGATATTTTGTCAAAATCTGAAGAACCCTTAAGGCCTGGAGAGATTGCAGATGCAGCGGGTTTAGATAAAAAGGAAGCAGATAAAGCAATCAAGGAATTAAAAAAAGAAGGAAAAATTATGTCTCCCAAGAGATGTTTTTATGCGATAAACAAATAATTACTATAAAAGGGCATCTATCCTATCTGAAGTAGATGCTCTTTTTTTATTTATACAAAAGCTATTCATTTTATCTCATTTAAGTGTTATTGAGTAAAATTTTTCGTAACACTATCCTACTTAACTGAATACTATACTAAATATAGAGAAATTTAAGGAATTGGGACTTAAAAAGCAAGGGGTGGTTGATTGAATGAATAGGGAAGTCCTTGGGGCAAGGATAATTCAAAAAAAGCTAATAAGATATCGAATAGGTTTGACTTACCCAGAAATTACGGACTTAGAGAATAAAGAAGCAGAGGACACCATAAACCAACTGATTCAGGAAGAAATATACAGGATGATTGTAGAACAAGGCTATGAAGAGGACTATACAATAGAGATATGGGGGGACTATGAAGTAAAAGTCAATGATAAAGACCTTCTAAGTATACTTCTTAACATTCATTCCTACTCTAAAGGGGCTGCCCATGGACTAAAAGCAGTGAAGGCCCTCAATATAGATCTCAAGAGGGGGAAGTTATACGAACTAAAGGATTTATTTCTACAAAACAATAACTATATCGATAAAATCAATGAAATCGTCAAGGAAGAAATTGTAACCAAGGATATTCCCTTATTGGTAGAATTTGAAACAATTGATAAAAGACAAGATTTCTACTTAACCAAGGAAGGAATCACTATATTTTTCCAAATATATGAATATACACCCTATGCCTATGGTATACCAGAATTTAAAATCTCCTATGATATTTTGACAGAAATGATTGATATAAAAAGTCCAATTAATGCCTTTCTTAAGGAGTAAAGTCTAGATAATCAGTATCATAAACGTCTTAAAACTGCTATATAATAGCAGTTTTTTAGACTATGTTAAAGATAGATGTTGATATTGTATAAATAAAACTATGACAGCATTGAAGAATTGATAAAATGTGGAAATCAACAATAGCGTTTAACAGAGCCTAATCTAAAATTAACAATAGAACGCAACAGAGATTTTTTCTTGAATACCAAAAAGAATACAATAAAGGGATGGAGATACAATAAGATATAAATAGTTTATATATACAAAAAAATCAACTTTAGATAAAAGGAAGGTAAAGCTATGGATAAACAAAAAAAAGATACGAAAGTTATCATTGGCATGTCCGGTGGTGTAGACTCCTCTGTAGCAGCTTTATTACTGAAGGAAGAGGGTTATAATGTTATAGGAATATTTATGAAAAATTGGGATGAAACCAATGAGTTTGGCTATTGTACAGCAACAGAGGATTATGAAGATGTGAGACGAGTATGTGACCAAATCGATATTCCCTATTATACAGTGAATTTTGAAAAGGAATACTGGGATAAAGTTTTTACTTATTTTTTGGATGAATACAAAAAGGGTAGGACACCTAATCCTGATGTGATGTGTAATAAGGAAATAAAGTTCAAAGCTTTTCTTAACCATGCTCTTAAGTTAGGAGCCGATTACTTGGCAACAGGTCACTATGCTCAAGTGGACTATTATGACGGGGAATATCGACTTCTAAGGGGAATTGATACCAATAAGGATCAAACCTATTTCCTCAATGCATTAAACCAATATCAGCTTTCTAAAGCATTATTTCCTATAGGCGATATAGATAAAAAGCAAGTAAGAAAAATTGCTGAAGAAAAGGGTTTGGTTACGGCAAAGAAAAAGGATAGTACAGGGATATGTTTTATTGGAGAGCGGGACTTTAAAGAATTTTTAAGTAGATATTTACCTGCTCAACCTGGAGAAATTCAAACCCTAGAAGGAGAAGTTAAGGGGAGACATGAAGGATTAATGTATTATACCTTAGGACAGAGAAAGGGGTTAGGTATCGGAGGGAGTGGTACAGGGGAACCATGGTTTGTAGCAGATAAGGACTTGGAGAAAAATATCCTTTATATTGTGCAGGGAGAAAATCATCCAGCCCTCTATTCCTACGGATTATTGGCCAGTGATTTAAATTGGATTAGCAAGAAAAAGCCCCCTGCTAGATTAGAGTGTACAGCTAAGTTTCGCTACAGACAAAAAGATCAAAAGGTAACAATTCATTTCTTGTCTGAAGATAGTTGTAGAGTGATCTTTCAAGAACCACAAAAAGCCATTACCCCAGGTCAGGCTGTTGTATTTTATGAGGATCACATTTGTTTAGGGGGAGCTATCATTGATAAGGCATTAAGTAAAATAGAAATATAACAGAATTCAAATTTCTGCAGAGTCTACAGATATACCTTAAACAGGGGATAAACCTCTGTTTTTTTGTCCAATTATTTAATATATGCAAAATAAAAAGAATTTATGACAAGAAAAACACCAAAATCTTGTTAGTAGAATACAATGTTATTACAGGAAATTCCTTGTGAATTTTTAAATAAGGAGGAGATTTTATATGATGCATACACCCTATTATGGTATATATCCTATACCTTTTATGCCAATGTATGTTATGCTAGCCCACGCTTATGTACCCTATCAAACCTATATGATGGAATATCCCCTGACGGAAGCCTTGATAAAGGGTACCCTGTTCCCAGAACTATATCAGCCCTATGTACCAAAAGAAAAACTATGGGGGGATGAAAAATGATGCATGAAAGAATAGCATTGATGAAGCGGATACAGGAAGTAGAATTTGCAGCCACAGATTTACAGCTATATTTAGATACCCATCCACAGGATCAAAGGGCGTTGATGCAATTTAATCAATATGCAGCAGAATTGATGATGTTAAAACAGCAGTATGAATTGGCCTATGGACCCTTATTGAATTTTGGATTTTCACAAAGCCAATACCCTTGGAGATGGATAGAAACCCCTTGGCCATGGGAAGAAGAATTTTAGGAGCATAAGGAGGAAGGTATATGTGGATTTATGAAAAAAAATTACAATACCCTGTAAAGGTTACCTGTGGACCCAACCCTAAGTTGGCACAATATTTATTTACACAATATGGAGGACCAGATGGGGAATTATCTGCAGCATTAAGATATTTAAACCAAAGATATACAATTCCAACAAGAGAAGCAAAAGGATTACTAACAGATATAGGTACAGAAGAGCTAGCCCATGTAGAAGTAATTACTACCCTAATTTATCAATTGACGAAGGACGCGAAACCTGAAGATTTTAAAGCAGCGGA
This sequence comes from Natronincola ferrireducens, assembly GCF_900100845.1. Classification (NCBI taxonomy): domain Bacteria; kingdom Bacillati; phylum Bacillota; class Clostridia; order Peptostreptococcales; family Natronincolaceae; genus Natronincola; species Natronincola ferrireducens. The sequence continues at coordinate 56,641 of NZ_FNFP01000003.1, forward strand.
TATGGGTTCCTTCTATGCAATTCGAGATGGCGCTTTATTTTATTCGGATTCTAATGGAGTTCCATGGACAGCAACCTACATTCAAGCCCACGGAGATCCTATAACAGATCTTCATGAGGATATGGCAGCAGAACAAAAAGCTAGAGCTGTTTATGAGCATTTACTAGAGCTTACTGATGACCCGGGTGTCAAAGATACATTAAGATTTTTAAGGGAAAGAGAGGTTGTACACTACCAAAGATTTGGTGAAGCCTTGAGAATTGTTCAGGAATATATGCAGACGAAAAAAGTTTATTAAAGGTCAGGGATTTTCCTGATCTTTTTTAAAGCACACTATTATAAGCAAGTATTAAGGTAAATGATGAAGGAGGACTTCACACATAAAAAACGTATCAAATATTTATTTTTTGCTGTTAAATATTTGATGCTAACCTACACAAATTACACTTATTTTAAAGTGCAATATATGATAAAATTAAAATCAAGCAATTAAAAAACAATCAAATTATAAAAAGAGTGGTAGGAAGGATTATTATTTTAAAATTCTAAATGAAGGTAAATTTGCACCTAAAAAACAGTATAGTATCTTAACCTATGAAAAATGTAGAAGGGAGTAAGTACACATGAAAATAATAGTTGTAAACGACTATGAAGAAATGAGTAGGAAAGCAGCCAATATTGTAGCCAGTCAAATTATTTTAAAACCTAACAGTGTTTTAGGGTTAGCTACAGGAGATACCCCTTTAGGTATGTATAAGAATCTGACACGGTTTTATCAAGAAGGAGATGTAGATTTTACTGATGTAAAGACCTTTAACTTAGATGAATACTATGGGCTAGACAAATCAAATCCACAAAGTTATTATTTTTATATGATGGAGAATTTCTTTAAACACATTAATATTCAGCAGCAAAACATACATCTTCCCAATGGGATGGCAGAAAATATTGAAAAAGAGTGTGTTCAATATGAAAAAAACATTGAATTAGCTGGTGGAATTGATTTACAGATATTAGGGATAGGAGGAAATGGTCATATAGGTTTTAATGAACCTGACTTAAAATTTGAAGCAATCACTCATCTAGTAGAGTTAGACGAAAATACTGTTAAGGCCAATTCAAGGTTTTTTAAGTCCCTAGATGAAGTGCCTACTAAGGCAATTAGTATGGGAATTAAAACAATAATGGGGGCAAGAAATATTCTTTTACTTGCCAGTGGTAGAACAAAGGCAGAAATTATATATAAAGCAATTAAAGGTAAAATCACCTCTGAAGTACCAGCATCTATTTTACAGCTACACCCTCAAATAACATTTATCATAGATAAAGAGGCAGCATCGTATCTGTAATACTGTAAAATTTACTTCCCTTAGTATGTCATTAATTAAAACCGTTTAAGCTATATTGACGAAATATTATTGAAGAATCAACAATGGCTCACTATTTTAAAAATGACAATGGTATAAATTTTAAATTATAATATAAATGATTTTATGTAAAGGAGAATCCATTTTGCCCTAAAGGATTCTCCTTTTTATTATAGGAAATACAGAGTATGGAAAGTTATTCTTAAAACCTGAAGATTCCCTCAAGGAAATTACAGTGATTTAATGAATAGAATATAAGGGAAAAAATTTCTTTAGACATTTGAAATAGGAATAAGTTCTTATATATGTTTTAATATAAATTAGAGTTAATGACAGAAACCTATTAACTTAGAAGGAAGTTCAATACTTTAAGTTTTCAAGTATAGATAGGCCAGATAGATGCAATAATGAAGAAAGCAACCCTGATTTTGTCATAGTAGGAAGAAACTAATTGGATAGATGTTAGATTTTATATAATACTAATAATTAAGATACAAGATAAGATGGGAAGGTGAAGCACATGGTTACAAGATTATTTGTTATAGCAGTTACACCTAGTATTGCAATTGCTATAGCTTTATATTTAGCAGATCGATATGATAGAGAGCCCTTACACTTACTTCTTAAAGTATTTATACTGGGAGCATTGTCGGTAATTCCAGTTCTAATTGTTCAAAGAATACTTTTGACCATCAACATATTTACTGGATTATTGGGAGCAGCCTTCACGGCCTTTATTATAGCTGGATTAACAGAGGAATATTTTAAAAGGGCCGTTGTTCTATACACTGCCTATCGAAGTAAACACTTTAACGAAAAATTAGATGGGATTATATACTGTAGCTTTTCTGCATTGGGATTCGCCACAGTTGAAAATATTATGTATGTAGTATTTCGATTTAGCACCAACTATTATGTAGGAATTATGAGGGGTATTCTCTCTGTACCAGCCCATGTGTTATTTGCAGTAACAATGGGGTATTATTTATCACTAGCAAAATATACGGAAGAAGAAGAATTAAAAAGAAAATATTTTTCTAGGTCCCTTTTAACTCCAATGGCATTTCATGGAGTTTTCAACTTTATTTTGATGGCACAAATCCCTATTTTAATGGTTTTATTTATTCCCTACGTCATTTATCTATGGCGTCTTAACCTAATACGATTAAACAAATATACAAAACATAGTCATGATCAATTTAATAGAATTATAGATGATAAGGAATAAAAAAAGAAAAGCGAAGTTCGCTTCTCTATCTGTTTCCTGTTATAATATTTATTATTTTGGTTGTTGTTGCATTAGATGGTATATCAAAGGTTCCAGACTTTAATCTAGCAGTTAAACCCAAATCTTCAGCTGTTTTAATAAAGTCATTGGTGTCTTCAATTAATCCATTTTCCTGAAGTATTTTTGCGACGCCAGAACCGGTTGTACCACTAGGAATGGTAATTTTTTTAGTGCTAACTACTGTAACCTCTATAACTTCCTCTTCCTCCTCATCTTCCTCCAGAGAAGAATCTTCTTCTACTGGGGAACCGTCAGAATTTTCTTCATTTGTTTCACCTTTTTCATTAGACGGTTCTTCTAATTGAGATTCAATATCCATAGCTATAACCCTGCTGTCACTATCAAACCAATTCCCTAAGTTCCAAGCCACTACGCCCATCATCAGGAGGCCGATAAATAAAGCAATAAAAACATCACTGAAATCATGAAGTATATCTTTAATTTTTTCCATTTGTTTACCACCCTTTTACTTAATCATTATATATCTAAGGATATCACAATTTCGGTAGGGTTTTCAATAAAAGGATGCATGTAAATATTAACACAAATTTTTTAGAGTATTTATCTTTTGGTGTATTACTTTTATTGTATAAAGAAAACCACCTGCTATGCGGGTGGTTCTAAAGAGCTTTCAGCGGTGAGTAGAAAAAAGAAAACCTCCTGTTGTAAAATAAAGTTAGGTCTGACCAACCAAAATTAAATTACAAATATGGAAACAGACATTTTAGGTGCAAAGGATATTATGTTGATACAGTAGGGCGAAATAAAAAGGCAATAGCAGAATACATAAAAAATCAACAATCTGGGTTAATGGTATACTTGGAGGATGGTAATTGTGAAACATCCAATAACCTACAAGAAAACAGTATACGGCCATTTACTGTTGGAAGAAAAAATTAGTTATTTACAGGAAATCCAAAAGCAGCAACAGCCAATGCAATGGTATATAGTCTAGTTGAAACAGCAAAAGCTAACGGCCTAAATCCATATAAATATTTACAACTTCTACTTACTACTCTTCCTAAAATGCCATTTCAAAAAGATAAGGCACTACTAGATAATCTGCTTCCATGGGACCCAAAGGTCCAGGAAATATGCAAAACAAGATATAAAATCCTTGAAAATATCAATCTTACTATGATATCAAGGACTTTTTTATTTTTTGAAGTTTTTGTTTGGAAAATTATAAAAATATTAATATTACAAGAATGTAATGTTAGTGTAACGTGAATCAATTTCAAAGAATTTATCGAAACTATATAATAAGTTCATAAGATTCAAAGAAACAATTTTTAAAAATTTGACTTAAAAAGGATAGGATTTATAAATATTATAAAGGAAAAGGAGAAATTTAAAAGTGAAAAACATATTAAATGTGGAGAAGATAGAAAAGTATTATGGTAATAAGGATAATGTAACTAAGGCTATTGATAACATAAGTTTTAGAGTAGATGAAGGTGAATTTGTTGGGATAATGGGACCCTCAGGTAGTGGAAAAACTACTTTGCTTAACTGTATATCAACAATTGATAATGTTACTACTGGCAAGATAACAATAAATGATAAGGATATTACAAGATTAAAGGCAAAAAACCTAGATAAGTTCAGACAAAATGAATTAGGGTTTATATTTCAAGACTTTAATCTTTTAGATACCTTAACAGCATATGAAAATATAGCTTTAGCTTTAACTATAAAGGGTGAGAAAAGCTCAGAAATTGACGGTAAAATAAAGTCTGTAGCTAAATATTTAGAAATAGAACAAGTATTAAATCAATATCCGTATCAAATGTCTGGTGGACAAAAGCAAAGAGTAGCATCAGCAAGAGCCATAGTAACAGAGCCATCCTTAATCTTAGCTGATGAACCAACTGGAGCTTTAGATTCTAAATCATCTAGGCTATTACTTGAAAGATTTGAAAGCTTAAATAAAGATTTAAATGCTACAATACTAATGGTTACACATGATGCCTTTACAGCAAGCTATGCTCACAGAATATTATTTATTAAAGATGGCCAGATATTTACAGAAATTATTAGAGGTAAGGATACAAGGAAAGAGTTTTTTAACAAAATTATTGAAGTTATAACTCTTCTTGGAGGTGATGACAACAATGTATTCTAAGATTGCAGTAGGAAATGTAAAAAAGAGCTTTAAGGATTATGCAATATATTTTTTAACACTTACATTAGCAGTATGTATATTCTATAGCTTTAACTCAATAGAATCTCAAAGTGCTATAATTGAAATGCAAAAATCAGGTAAACAATATACAAATATGTTAATTGATATTTTAGGTTATGTATCTGTATTTGTATCTGTAATACTAGGTAGTTTAATATTATATGCAAATAACTTTTTAATTAAAAAGCGCAAGAAAGAACTAGGAATTTATATGACCTTAGGAATGGGTAAGTCTAAGATTTCAAGAATATTAGTAACAGAGACAATTTTAGTAGGGGTTATATCATTAGTTAGTGGATTGTTAATAGGAATTGTAGTATCACAAGGTCTTTCAGTACTTACTTCAAAGCTATTTGAAGTTGGTATGAGTGAATATAGCTTTATAATTTCAACAGCAGCTATGGGAAAGACAATATTTTATTTTGGAATAATGTTTTTACTTGTTATAGTATTCAATACTTTTGTTATTTCAAAATATAAAATAATAGATTTATTGATAGCTGGTAGAAAAAATGAAGATATAAAATTTAAAAATCCAATAGTGTACTTAATAGGATTTTTATTGTGTGTAGTATCCCTTACAGTAGCATATAAATTAATATTAGAAGTAGGATTAGATGTAAGTAATAGTAAATTTTTAATTTCAATAATATTAGGTATAATTGGAACTATATTATTTTTCTTTAGTTTAGCAGGCTTTATATTATTTATAACAAAAAGAAATAAAAAAATATACTTTAAAGATTTAAATATATTTATAGTAAAACAGCTAAACAGTAAGGTAAATACAAACTTTTTATCTATGTCAATAATATGCTTAATGCTATTTTTTACAATTGGAATATTATCTACGGGTATAAGTTTTAAAAGTAGTCTTGAGGCAGGTTTAGAACAAGCCACACCTTTTGATGCTAGTGCAAGGAATATTGTATTTGGAGATGAAAAAGCAATTAGTATACTTGAAAGCTTAAACAATATTGGATTTAAATTTGATAATAACGAAAAATATACAGAGTATGCCATATACAAATCTGAACAAACACCTTTGGACATGTTCGGAAATGGTCTTAGCGAAAAAAGCAAGTCTGAGCTAAGAAAGCTACGCTATAATGTGGATATAGTAAAATTATCAGAGTATAATGATATATTAAATATACAGAACAAAAAAAATGTAATTTTGAGAGACGATGAAGCATTGTTATTAGGCAATATAGGTAAAGTTGAACCTATTTTAAAGGAATTTTTAAATAAAAATAATAGTGTTAAACTTGGAGAAAAAGAGCTTGTAATTAAAAATAAAGAGTTAATAACAGATAATCTCTCTACAGATACATTTACTAGTGTTTTTCCAACATTAGTGGTTAATGATAAGTTAGTAAATGATTATAATGCTACAGAGTATGTTTTAAATATAAATTATTCAGATAATAATAAAGAGCAGAGTGAAGAAAAGTATTATAAATTATTTGAAGATTTCAGAGATGGTAAAATTAATTTAGAAAATATTGGATTTGTTAATGGATATACAAAAATTGATATTTACAATCAAAATAAAGGTCTAACAACAACAATACTATTCGTTGGAATATATTTAGGGTTAGTTTTCTTAATTACTAGCATGGCAGTACTTTCACTTCAACAATTGTCAGAAGCTAGTGATAGTATTGATAGATATAAAGCTATTAAAAAAATTGGTGCTAGCGAAGATATGATAAAGAAAACAATCTTTACTCAGACTTTAGTATACTTCTCATTGCCAATTTTATTAGCATTAGTACATTCTATCGTTGGAATAAAGGTAGCAAATGATTTTATATCAATGTTTAATGAAGCTAACATAGTTACCAGTTCAATAATTACATCATTAATATTAGTACTAATTTATGGTGGTTACTTTGTTGCAACATATTCAGGGTATAAAAACATAGTTAAAAATAATATCTAGCTTTAATAATGTAGTTACAGTAAAATTAATATTTATTACTGTAACTACATTTCTTTTTATTAAACTTAGGGTAATATAATAAGGGAGGGAAGATTTGTATGAGAAAAATAATAATAATTGAAGATGATAAATTTATAAGAGAGGAGCTAGGAAGCTTTTTAACTAAATACGGATATAATATTGTAGCCCCAACAGATTTTGATAACATAATAGAGATAATACAAAAAGAAAAAGGAGATTTAATATTATTAGATATAAACTTACCAGTATTTGATGGTTATTATATTTGTAGAGAAATTAGAAAAACATCCGATGTTCCTATAATAATAGTTACAAGTAGAGATAGCGATATGGATGAGCTTATGAGTATGAATTTAGGTGCTGATGATTTTATTACAAAGCCTTATAATACTCAAATCTTATTAGCACGAATATCCTCTATATTGAAAAGAACATATAGTAATACAGTGCCTCAAGATATTTTAAATTATAATGACTTAAGCTTAAACCTTTCAAATGCATCAATACAATACAATAATAAATCTTTAGAGTTAACAAAAAATGAAGTTAAAATTCTTTCTTATTTAATAAGAAATAAAGGTACTATTGCTTCAAGAGAGTCATTAATGGAGTATTTATGGAAGTCCGATTATTTTGTAGATGATAGCACTTTAACAGTTAATATATCTAGGCTTAGAAATAGATTAGGAGAAATAGGTATGGATAATCCAATACAAACTAAAAGAGGATTAGGGTATATTATGCCATGAGTATAATAGAGTTTTTAAAAGATAAGCTATTATTTTTGGCTATTAACTTAGTGCTATTTATTGTAGTAGCCATAACAATGGCTATTACAAATGTAGATCTTGTAATTATCTTTATGGTATTTTGTATTTGGTTTATTCCTTTAATATTATACATAGTTTTGGATATGATGAGGCATAAGAAATATTATGATGAAATTTATAGGATTATAGAGGAATTAGATAAAAAATATCTATTGCCAGAAGTACTTAATGAACCTAACTTTATTCAAGGGAAAATACTTAATAAAGTGTTAAAGGAAATTGCTAGAGATATGCATGAAAATGTTAAGTATTATAAGGATATACAGCATGAATATAGAGAGTATATAGAAACTTGGGTTCATGAAATAAAGACTCCAATAGCTTCTGCAAAATTACTAGTTGAAAACAATTCAAATGATATAACCAAGAAGATTGATATACAGTTAGATAGGATTGACGGATTTGTTGAACAAGCTTTATATTACAGTAAAAGTGATAATGTTAGTAAGGATTATATAATAAAAGAATTTACATTAAGTAACGTAATTAATGCTGTAATTAAAAGAAATTATAGAGATTTTATAAATAAAAGAATTAAGTTAGATTTAAAAGATATTGATCATAAAGTTTATACTGATGCAAAATGGGTTGAATTTATTATAAATCAAATAATAGTTAATTCTATAAAATACTCAAAAGAAAATGATGCTCGAATAAGTATTTATAGTCAACAAAAAGAAAACTCAATTATATTAACCATAGAGGATAATGGTGTTGGGATTAGTGGTAAGGATATTAACAGAGTGTTTGAAAAGGGTTTTACTGGAGAAAATGGTAGGAGGTTTGGAAAAAGTACAGGAATTGGTCTTTATTTATGTAAAAATCTTTGTAGGAAGTTAGGGTTGGAAATACATTTAAAATCAGAGATAGGAATAGGTACAAGTGTAACAATTATATTCCCATGCAGCAGATATGATAAATTATTGTAGAATATATGCATAATTTAAGATTGTATAATCTTAAATTGATAATATGGATAAACTAGATGTAATCAAAGAACAGAATATAACAATTGCATCCCTTAGAAAAACCATCGAAGAGTTAAATGCTGACTCTAAAATTCTCCGTGAGCAGATTGACTATTTGATAAAAAAGTTATTTGGAATAAAAAGTGAAAAGACATCAGCATTATCAGGTCAAATAGTTTTAGAAGGATTAGAATTTGGCTAGTTTGATGAAGCAGAGGTAGCAGAAGTAGATCCAGAGGAGATTGAACCTGTAATTACAAAGAAACAAACCCCAAAAGGATATTCCAGACAAAAATTCCTTATCAATCTTCCAGAAGAAGATAAAATGTACACATTATCCCATGAAGATAAGATCTGTAAAGTTGATGGAGATCAATTACATTATGCAGGAAAGAAATACATGGGTAGTGAAATTGAATATATCCCTGCAACAATGAAAATTGTACACATCTATCAAGAAAATTGGGAGTATAGAACCTGTCGTAAAGAAGAAAGAGCTTATCTTAAACAAGTAAAGATAGATTCTCCACTTCTTCAACATTCTATGGCATCCCCGTCTAGTATATACATGGGATTATTAATCGCTTACTTCTAATGAAATAATTTGTCTATATATGAGTAAAATAATCACTAAAAAACTATTTAAAAACAGCGTAAAAATCCCCTTTGTGGACTTAAATTTAAGTTTTCTCAGGGGATTTTTTATAACCAATAGGAGATTATATATTTTTCAAAAATGTGGATAAGTTATAATTTTCGTTATTGGTAGATTAAAACCTTATTCCTAAGTACTGGTATTATCATAGTTTATGAGAACTGGCAAAATTATTTGTTTAAGCATGATAACCTAAGTATGTTAAATTAAGCTTCCATATTTTTAAAAATACAGCCTAGGTATTTGTACAAAACTTGGGTAATTAACGTTTATTTTATAGCAATTATAAATTTAATTACATAATATTTGTGTTAGCAGTTATAATATGACTAAACCAGTAATATACAATTAGTAAAATCAATAAAGCACTTGAATTCAGGTAACAAATAATTTTGGGGAGGGTAAACCATGGCAAGACGATTAAAAAAAATTATGACGTTAGATGATTTAGATAAGTTTATTAAAAGATCCAACAAAAAACCAGTTTTTATTTTTAAGCATGATGAAGTAGTATCTGAAAGTGAAGAAGCTTATCAACAATATCTACAATTTGTTGAGGAAAGTGAAGAAGATGTACTTTTTACAATGGTAGATGTTAGAGAATGTGTGGAAATATCAGAAGAGATAGAAGAGAAACTAGAAATAAGCCATGAAGTTCCCCAGCTTATGTTAATTATGGATGAAGAAGTTGTATGGGACGACCAAAAAAACAACATAACCTTTGATAATTTAATTGAAGTAGTAGATGAATATATTTCAATTTGAAGTCATAGGAATATGTAGTTGCGTTTAAAAAAGGACAGTGTTAAAATAGTTAAAGAGATAAATTGCCAAATGTAGACAGGGGGACAACAGATGAAGAAGGAAATCCTAGAGTGGATTAAGACCATTGTACTATCATTAGTCATTGCATTAATTATAACAACCTTTATAAAGCCAACAATTGTAAAGAATTACTCCATGATACCCACATTAGACGAAAATAACTTTTTAATTGTAAATCGTCTATTATATAAGCAAGGCACACCACAGCGGGGAGATATTATTGTATTTAAATCTCCTTTAAAGACAGCCAGTGGAAAGGATAAGTTATTAATAAAGAGAGTTATTGCACTACCAGGAGAAGAAATTATAATTACTGATGGGAAAGTATATATTAATGAAGAAATTTTAGAGGAACCTTATTTAATAGATACCTACACAGAAGGTAATATAGATATGGTGATTCCACAAGGCGCCATATTTACTATGGGGGACAATAGAATGTACAGCTTAGACAGTAGGGATAATTCATTGGGCTTAGTACATATGGAGGATATTATTGGGAAGGCATTTTTAAGGTTATACCCATTCAATAAAATAGGTTTTCTAAAATAATAGATTATTATATGTGTGCTAATTTATATTTAATGAAATTAGCATTTGTTTTTACTTATAAAAACCTCTTAAATGGTGCAAGATATATTTAGAAAATGTTTAGGAGGTTATAGATTATGAAGGTAAGAGATATTATGACAAATCATGTTTCAGCTGTCAATACAAATGCAACAATTGATGAAATAGCAAAAAAAATGAAGGAGCTTAATGTAGGCTCTATACCCATCTGTGATAACCAAAATCATGTGGTAGGAATTGTTACCGATAGAGATATTGTAGTAAGAGGAATCGTTGATGGGCTTCAGGCCTCGGATAATGTAGAAAGTATTATGTCAAAGGAATTGATTTACGTTTCTCCTGAGCAGCATGCCCATGAAGCAGCAAGATTAATGGCACAAAATCAAATTAGAAGACTACCAGTTATTGAAAATGGTGAACTTGTAGGACTGGTATCTATAGGGGATTTGGCTGTAAGAAATATTTATGTAGATGATGCAGGTAAGGCTTTAAGTGATATTTCATTACCAAGTCGACCTATGATGTAAAAGAAAAGAAGTAGCCTCAGGACCAAAAGTGGTGCTGAGGCTTATTAAATTTATAGACCCTAAATTTCTTTGGAATCCATTTTATTTTTCTGCGGTTTCATTTGATATTAAAGGGAAAAAAAGTATATAATAAATAGGGGAGTAAGAGCACTATAAAATTCTATAGGGGGACTTTGAATAATGGGTAATAAAAAAATGGAAAGCATGATAGCAATTACCATTAACAATGAAGGACCATATAAATATCAACAAGGCGTATCATTAGAAGAACTGGCAAAGGATTTTCAACCTAATACCAGGTACTTAATTGTTGCAGCATTAATAGATAATCAATTAAAAGAACTCAAACATACATTAGACGAAGATTGCGAAGTAAAATTTATTGATATATCATCTTCTATTGGTTCTAGAATTTATCAAAGGAGTTTATCCTTTGTATTTATTAGGGCTTGTATGGAGCTTTATTCAGGGTGTAAAGTTTCTGTGGAACATTCTATTAGCAAAGGATTATACTGTGAAGTTCATTATAAAAGACCAATTGATCCACAGGATACAGCAAGAATTAAGGAAAGAATGCAGGAGATTATTGAAGAGGATGTGCGTTTTGAAAAAAACAGGGTACCTGTAGATGAAGCAAAGGATATTTTTAGAGATTATGGACAAATTGGAAAGGTACGATTGTTAAAATATCGTGAAAAACCCTATATCAACATCTATCAATGTGGATGGCTAAAAAATTATTTTTATGGCTATATGGTACCTTCAACAGGATATTTAAAGGAATTTAATTTGCATTATTATTCTCCTGGAATTATTCTACAGTATCCAAGATATGAAGATGGTGGAGAAATTCCAGCTTTTGAAGAACATTCAAAGCTATTTAAAATTTTCAGAGAATCGGAAAAATGGGGAGAAATTCTAGAAATTGATTATGTTGCCTCCTTGAATGACTTAATCGTTACCCAAAGGGAAGGGGAATTCATTAGAATTGCAGAAGCCCTCCATGAAAAAAAGATTGCTGAACTGGCGGACGGTATTGCAGAGAATATCCATGAAAAACGTGTAGTACTTATTGCTGGACCTTCATCCTCCGGAAAAACCACCTTTGCTCAAAGATTGATGATCCAATTGAAGGTAAATGGTATCAAACCAGTGGCTATTTCCTTAGATGATTACTTTGTTAACAGGGAAGATACCCCCCTAGATGAAAAAGGTCAGTATGATTTTGAAGCTTTGCATGCCATTGATTTAAAGCTTTTTAATGAGGACTTGGAAAAAATCTTAAGGGGAGAGGAAGTAGAAGTCCCTACCTTTAATTTTCATACGGGGAAAAGAGAATACAAAGGTCATAAAATCAAAATAAAACCAGATCAACCAATTATACTGGAGGGAATCCATGGTTTAAATGATGAATTAACCTCTTCTATTCCAAGAAGAAATAAATATAAAATTTACATCAGCGCTTTAACTCAGCTAAATGTAGATGAACACAATAGAATTCCAACTACTGATACAAGGCTTATTAGAAGAATTGTCAGGGATAGCAAATATCGCTCTAAAAATGCAGAAGAAACATTATCTATGTGGAACTCTGTTCGACAGGGGGAGGAAAAAAATATTTTTCCCTTTCAAGAAGGAGCAGATGCTATATTTAATTCAGCCCTCTTTTATGAACTAAGCGTACTAAAAAAATATGTGGAACCTTTGTTAAGGCAAGTGGATAGCACAAGTCCTTATTATTCTGAAGCAAAACGATTGATGAAATTTCTAAGCTATTTTGTTGCTTTAGAAAATGAAGAGGATATACCTAAAACATCGATTTTAAGAGAATTTATAAGCGGCAGCAGCTTTCATAGTGATGAGAAGCTGGAGGATTAAAGGTGGAGAAAAATTTTCTCCCTTTTTTTCACTTAATCTTAAAAGGATTTTCTAAGGGCCCCTGCATAAAATATAATAAATAATATAAATGGAAATAAAGGATTCATATAAATCTATTAGAATTATATAAATATAGGTGATAAAGATGGAAAACACATATATGGTGGTTAGCTTTGCATTGATTATACTAGGTGTTGTAGGAATTTTCATGCCAATTATACCGGGGCCAATTTTAGTATTGTTAGGAATCACAATCTATGGCTTTGCTACGGAATTTGCTGTAGTCTCCCTTTATTGGATTGTATTATTTGCTATTATGACCTTGATCACCATAACCGCTGACTACTTAGCCTCCTTTATTACTGCCAAAAGATTCCAGGTATCTATTTGGGGAATGATAGGTATGTTTGTTGGAGGGTTTGCAGGACTGGCTATTATGAATGTTATAGGACTCATAGTTGGGCAAGTAGCAGGTCTAGTTTTGGGAGAACTGCTGGCAGGGAAGGAATTCATAGAAGCCCTAAAGGCAGGAAGTGCGGGGGTTATCGGATATCTAACAAGTCTTGTTGTAAAAGTAATAGTGACAGCAGTCATGGTAGGGATGTTTCTTTATTTAATTCTTTAGAGGGGGAGTATAATGGAGGAAAATCAAAGGATAAAAAAGGTATATTTTCTGTTGTGTATAGCCGTAGTTAGTGTTTCCTTCTCAGTAATATTTATTCGAAATACATCAGCACCTTCTAACATTATTGCTATGTATAGAATGTTAATTACCTTTTTATTATTTGTTCCTGCTGTCCTTATGAAGGGTAAGGAGGAACTGAAAAAAATTGAATCAAGGGATTTTGCTCTATGTTGTTTAAGTGGAGGATTTTTAGCCCTACATTTTATTACATGGATTACTTCCCTACAGTATACAACAGTAGCATCCTCCACAGTGCTGGTAGGATTACAGCCCATCTTCACTGCCACCATCGGCTATATAATCTTCCGTGAGAAATTAAGCAAAAAAAGTATGACAGGAATGATATTAGCCATTATAGGTAGCAGTATTATGGGAATTTTTGATTTCCAGACAGGGGGGGATCACCTATACGGGGATATGTTGGCCCTTTTAGGAGGATTTTTTGGAGCCCTCTATATTATTATAGGTAGAGGAGTAAGAAAAAAAGTATCTACATTAACCTATGGGTTTATTGTTTATGGAATTTGCACCCTCCTTCTAGTGATCATCAATCTTCTTTTGAAGCTACCTTTAACAGGCTACAGCTATAGAGATTATGGTCTGTTTCTGGGGATGGCCATTGTCTGTACCATAGGAGGCCATACGATTTTTAATTGGTCTTTAAAATACATTGAAGCCAACAAGGTATCCACAGCAATGCTAGGGGAGCCTATAGGGGCAACAACTTTAGCTATGCTACTGTTAAAAGAAGTACCTACACCTTGGCAGATTGTTAGCGGAAGTTTAATTTTAACAGGATTGTATATTTTTATGAGCAATGCTGTTAAGGAACATAGGCTTAAAATACCCGCCTCTGGGGATATACCAAACCAGGGATAACTAGATTTCAGGAAAGTATGTTAAAATACTCAAGGATGTGATGGGATGAAGAAAATCAGATTTAAGAATGATTTATTCAAAACCATAATTATAATACTAATCCTAGTTATCGTAATAGATTTATTGATTTTTAGTATCGCTGTTGTAGTAGGCCCCTCCATGTGGCCTACACTGTCTGATTCTGATCAATTAGTTTTTGTGAAGCTTCCCTATTTCCGTAACAATCCGAAAAGAGGAGATATTATTATTTTTTCTCCTCCAAAGGAGAGTGGAAGAGATGATCTATTTGTAAAAAGAGTAGTGGCTATAGAAAATGATAAATACTCTATCATAGATGGAGTTTTGTATATAGATGGAAGAAAGATTGCAGAAGATTATATTTGTGATGAAGAGTATATCAACAGGAGTTATCCTGTAACAAAAGGCATTGTACCAGAGAATATGGTTTTTGTTATGGGGGATAATAGAAATAACAGCAATGATAGCAGAAGATTCTGCTGTATTAAAAAGCAACAAATTGAGGGACGGGTGATCCTAAGAATATGGCCCCTCAATTCAATAAAAATCTTTAAAGAACCCTATTTATAGGAGATAATAACATTATCTCTTCATTTTTTTGTGTTGTATTGTTTTAAGTCTCATTTTAAGCTGTAAATTTGAATGGAGGGTTAGTTAATGGGACTAAAGGATAGGATTATTCAATATGCTAAGCTTATTGATGTTGATCTCATAGGATTTACCAATGCTGAAGCCTTTGAGGATATTCGGGATATTTTAGAGAAGAGAAAACAGGCTGGGCATCTTTCGGGTTTTGAAGAAGAAGACATAGAATTAAGGATAAATCCTAAAAAAACTATGGAAAATGCTAAATCTATTATCGTCATAGGAGTTTCCTATTATTTAGATGATGAAAAGCTACAGGGGAAAAAAATTCCTAAGTTCTATGGGGAATTAGCTAGAACGGCATGGGGAAGGGATTATCACTATGTTCTTAAGGAAAAGCTAGAGAGGATCGGGGATTTCATAAAAGAAGAAAGAGAAGACTTTCAATATAAAAGCTTTGTAGACACTGGTCCACTAGTGGATCGACATGTGGCCTATCGAGCTGGGCTAGGATGGTATGGCTATAATTCTCTTTTAATTAATGAAACCTATGGTTCATGGTTTTTTATTGGTTATATGATAAACAATCTAGCCTTTCAGGAGGACAAACCTCTGGAAAATAAAAGCTGTTTGAGATGCAACTTATGTATTAAACATTGCCCTAAGGGAGCTATTGAAAAACCTTATGGATTTAATGCCCAACACTGTATTTCTAACTTATTACAGCAAAAGGAAAATATCGATGAAAAGGATAGAAAATTATTAGGGAAAAATCTTTATGGCTGTGATATTTGTCAGGGAGTTTGTCCCCACAATAGAAAAGTTAAACAAGGATCACAAAATCATTTTGTGCCTAAAGATTTGTTTGTAAAACCAGATTTAGTAGAATTATTGAATATGTCTAATAAAAGGTTTAGAGAAACCTATGGTGAAACCTCAGCGGGATGGCGGGGGAAGAAGATTCTTCAAAGAAACGCAATTGTGGCTATAGTAAACCATGGGGATAAAGAAGGGATTGCTTATCTTTTACCCCTTCTGAAGGACCCTAGGCCAGAGATTAGAAAATATGCTTTATGGGGAATTTATAAGCTAGATCCTGAAGGAGCTTATGAAATATTAAAGCAAGCTAAAGAATATGAAAAAGATGGTTTCTAATTTCAATAAAATTTAAAAGAATCAGTGGAATATAAACTCCCTTCTGAATAGTATGTTAATAAGCGTTATTTGCTTGAAGGGAGGAACCATGATGAAAAACTATCCGAAGTTATCGCATGAACATGTTAAAAAATATTGTGATATTGAGAATCTTAATTTTATTACAACTGCTGAAGTAGAGGCTGTAAAGGGAATTATAGGGCAAAAAAAGGGCGAATCAGCTATGGAGTTTGGCTTACAGATCCATCATCGAAGCTATAATATATATATTAGTGGTTATAAAGGTACAGGAAGAACCACCTATACCCAAGAAATTGTTAAAAAAATTGCTAAAACAAAGGATGTTCCTAATGATTGGTGCTATGTATATAGCTTCGAGGGTAATGGTAAAGCTTTGGCATTAAATCTACCAGCTGGAATGGGTAAGGAATTTCAGAAGGATATGGAGGAATTAATACAAGATTTATTAATTCAAGTACCTCAAGTCTTTAATAGCGAAGATTATGACCGAAGAAAAAATGAAATTATTCGACAATATCAAGAGTATAAAAACAAACTATTACAGGACTTATCGGAGTTTGCTCATAAAAAACAATTTGCTGTAAAAAGCACCAGCACAGGATTTATTTTTATTCCCTTAAGAGATGGGGAAGAGATGTCGGATGAAGCCATAAAACAGTTGAATGAAGAGGATGGTAAAAAGCTTCAAGAACAACTGGAAGAAATACAAGATAAGGCTTTAGACATGGTTTTAAAAATTAAAAAGTTTGAAGGTTTTGCTAAAAAGAAGCTACTACAATTGGAGATGAAGGTGGGATTGTTTATTGTAAAGCCTTTGATCCATGATTTAGTTAAAAAATACACAACGTGTGAAAGAGTAACAGAATACCTGGGTAAAGTAGAAAAGGATTTAATTGAAAACATTTATCAATTTATTAATGATGAAGATGAAGACCAGCATCTAGCAGATAAAAAGGAGGATCCAGGTTTTGTTAAAAAGTATCAGGTAAATCTATTGGTAAACAATGAAGAAACCCAAGGTGCCCCTGTTGTGATGGAATTTAATCCTACGTTAAACAGATTAACGGGAAAGATAGAATATGAAAATGTTAATGGTGTATTGAGGACAGATTTTCTCCATATCAAACCAGGGGCTATTCATTTAGCAAATGGAGGATATTTAATTTTAGAGGCCAAACAGTTGTTGACAAATCCCTATGCTTGGGAAACTCTAAAAAGAATACTCCATACCAGGGAAATTACTGTAGAAAATATGGGTAGTCAGCTGGGGATAGTAGATGTTGCCTCATTGAAATTGGAACCCATTCCTATTGACTTAAAGATTATTTTAATTGGAAGTGGAAGCTTATATCATCTTTTATGTCACTATGATGAAGATTTTCAAAAGTATTTTAAGGTTCTAGTGGACTTTGATTATGAAATGCAACGAAGTATTGAACATGAAAAACAAATGGCAGCCTTTGTAAGTTCCTATGTAAAATCTGAGGGGATGAAGGATTTTGATACTAAAGGTATAGCTAGGTTAATAGAGTACAGCTCGAGATTAACAGGAAATCAAAAAAAATTGTCTACCAGATTTAATAAGCTTATAGAGATTATCATAGAGGCAGATCAGTGGGCTAAATTGGAAAATAGCAGGATTGTTACAGGAAATCATGTAGATAAGGCTATTCATGAAAAATGGAATAGGTTAAATAAGTACCAAAGTAGAGTAGAGGAAATGTTTGAGACAGAGAAGATTTTGATTGATATTGAAGGGAAAAAAATTGGTGTTATTAATGGTCTATCCGTGATTAATGTAGGGGATTATACCTTTGGTAAGCCCAGTGTTATTACGGTTACTTGTGGAATGGGGAAAGAAGGTATCATCAATATTGAACGAGAAGCCAACATGAGTGGTGACATATATGACAAGGGAATTATGATTTTAACGGGGTTTTTAATCCAAAACTTTGCTCAAGATATGAATTTAAGTATTTCAGCCCGAATTTGCTTTGAGCAGTCCTATGGTGGAGTAGATGGTGACAGTGCCTCTAGTGCAGAATTATATGCTTTATTATCAAGTATTTCCGGGATACCCATAAAGCAATATATAGCTGTTACCGGTTCTGTAAATCAGAGGGGCTATATCCAGCCCGTAGGGGGAGTAACAGAAAAGGTTGAGGGCTTTTACCGTTTATGTAAAAAAAGAGGTTTTACAAAAAATCAGGGTGTAATAATTCCCTATCAAAACATTGAAAACTTAATGCTATGTGATGAAGTAGTAGAATCCATAAAAAAGGGAGATTTCCACGTATATGCCATAAAGCACGTTAATGAAGGGATAGAAATTATGACTGATGAAGCTATAGAAATTGTTTATAAAGAAGTTCGCAAAAAATTAACACATTATAAGGAAACGATAGATAAAGAGTAATGCCTCTGATTTTGAGGCATTTTTTTTGTTTTAAATTTTAAGAAGTAGGGAAAAATGAAAATATTCCTACTTTCATTATATAGCAGGAAAAGTACAGGTCTATGTTGTATTCTTTAATTAGCAAAATTATTATTAGGAGGGCATGGTAATGTCAAATGTACATGAACTAAATTTCCTTAAAGAAAAAATTCAAGAATTAAAAAATGATGGGGTTTACAGAAAACTCCCTATCTTAGGAGGAGCCAATGAAGCAGAGGTTGTTTTAAATGGACAGAGGGTTATCAACCTATCCTCCAATAATTACCTGGGCTTTGCCAATCATCCCCAGCTGAAGAAGGCTGCTGTAGAAGCCGTTGAAAAGTATGGGGTTGGTGCGGGAGCTGTTAGAACAATTATTGGGAATATGGACCTCCATGAACAATTAGAAGAGATTTTGGCAGAATTTAAAAGAGAAGAAGCTGTTATGACCTTTCAATCGGGTTTTAATTGTAATGCCGGCACAATCCAGGCTGTTACAGAGAAGGGGGATTTAATTGTTTCTGATGAATTAAATCATGCAAGTATTATTGATGGGGCTAGGTTAAGTCGAGCCGATAAAACTGTCTTTAAGCACGCTGATATGAATCATTTAGAAGAGGTATTGAAAAACAATCGAGATAAGTATAGAAACCTATTAATTATTACCGATGGTGTGTTCAGTATGGATGGAGATATAGCTCCATTACCTGAGATTGTGGACCTAGCAGAAAAATATGGTGCTATGACCTATGTAGATGATGCCCATGGTTCTGGAGTACTTGGAGAGAGCGGTAGAGGTACTGTAGATCATTTCCATCTTCATGGTAGAGTTGATTTTACTATTGGAACCCTGTCAAAGGCTATTGGTGTTATTGGTGGTTATGTAGCTGGAAGCAATACCATGAAGGAGTGGTTAAGTCATAGGGGAAGACCTCTACTATTTAGTACCTCTTTACCTCCAGCAGCAGTTGGAGCTATTATCGAAGCCGTTAAATTATTGATGAGTACCACTGAATATACAGACAGACTGTGGGATAATGCAAAATATTTTAAAGAAAAAATCAGTAGACTAGGCTTTAATATTGGTAACAGTCAAACACCTATCACTCCCGTTATTATAGGAGAAGAGGGGAAAGCAATGGAATTTAGTAAAAAACTATTTGAAAATGGTGTCTTTGTATCTGGTATCGTATTTCCTACTGTACCTAAGGGCACCGGTAGAGTTCGATGTATGGTAACAGCCGCCCACACTAAAGAGCAATTAGATCGTGCTGTTGATGTGTTTAAAAAAGTTGGAGAAGAGATGAAGTTGTTATAACAATTGAAGTCGTGTAAAAAATTATAAAAATCAATTCTATATAGTGAGTTTAAATCTCCCAGTAATTGCACATCATAAATTATAAATAATTTATGATGTGGTAATTGCTTGGAGGTTTTTTTATGTGGAGAAAAAGAGACTGTATTATAATTATTACAACAGTTCTATTAATATTCCTAGGGGGATGCAGACATGATAATGTCATGGAAGAAGAAAGAAAAGTAGCAGTAGAGGTATCTACAGTAAAAAGAGGCAACATTGCTGAAGAAATAACGATAAGTTCAAGACTACAACCAATAAAAAATATAATGATTTTTCCTAAAACTCCCGGATTAGAAGTTACAAAATTAACCGTTGATGTCGGAGATACAGTACAAGAGGGGGATTTTTTATTTGAATTAGATAAAACGCCTATTAGAAGACAGGTGGAGGCTGCAAGAAAGGCCTATGGGCAGGCGCAAAAAAACTATCGGATTCAAAAACAGGAGATGGAAGCAGTAAAACCTATTATACCTACTGTTCCCGTAGGTTTCTGGGGAGTGCAGGAAACACCAAGCCCTATGGATAATCGTTTGATGGATACCTCTTTAGTAGCTTTAGAAGGACAATTGGAACAGGCAAGGTTAGCTTATATTACTGCTTTAGAGCAGTTGGATGAGATGGAATACTATGCACCTATAGATGGGGTTGTTACCCAGACAAACCTACAGGAAAATCAAATGGTTATCCAGACCCAGCCTGCTATGGTAATTAGCAACACAAATCTATTAAAGCTAGAACTTTATGTAGTGAAAGAACTATTAAATAGTCTAAAGATAGGTCAAGAGGTAGCGATAGACGTAGCAGAAGATAAAAACATTGGAAGTGTCACCATGATTAGTAAAGTTCCAGATCCTAGAACAAATTTATATTACATACAAATTAATGTAGATAATGGAGATGGCAGATTGTTAGCTGGAAGCTTCTGCAGAGTTATAATAGAACGACAAAGAAGGGATAATACTTTGCTGATTCCTAAAGAAGCAATTGTTTTTGAAGACAACACCCCTATCATATTTATAGAAGAAAATCAACGTCCTGTAAAAAGACAAATAGAATTAGGAATTGATGGAGGAAAAATGGTAGAAGTAGTCAAGGGCATAGGGGAAGGGGATAGGGTTATTGTAAAGGGTCAGCACTATATTGATGAAAATACATTATTGACGGTAGTTAGGAGTGATAATCATGAAAATTTCTAGTTGGGCTGTACATAAGCCTATTTCTATTTTAATGATTGTTACTATGACTTTATTGCTAGGGGCAGTGTCTTTATCAAGGTTAGCTATGGATCTACTACCTAGTATGAATATTCCTGTTGCAGTTATAAATACCCAATATATTGGTGCTGGCCCCTATGAAATTGAAAACCTTATTACAAAACCGATTGAAGAGGCAGTGGCTACCACCCATAATGTAAAGCATATTCAATCTACTTCTATGGAGGGTATGTCCATTGTTATTGTAGAGTTTAATCAAGGAACAGATATGGATTTTGCCACTTTAGAAATAAGAGAAAAAATTGATTTTATTAAAAGATATTTACCTGAAGATGCTATGGAGCCCATTGTTTTAAAGATTAATCCTAATGCCCTTCCTATAATGGTTTTAGGAATTACAGGAGATGATTTAGAAAAGCTTCAAGAGGTTGTAGAATATAGAATTAAACCAAGGATAGAGAGATTAGAAGGAGTGGCCTCGATAGGTATTACAGGTGGCAGACAAAGGGTTGTTAATATAAAGGTTGACCCTTTCCAACTGGCAACCTATGGCATAACCCAACAGCAATTAGGAGGTCTCCTGAGGAATGAAAATATCAATCTTCCTGGAGGAGAAATTCAAGATGATAAAAAGCTGTTGACCATTAGAACTGTAGGAGAATTTAGAGGTTTAGAGGAGATAAAAAAAACACCTATTCCTCTGCCATCAGGAACAACTATGGAATTACAGGATGTAGCAAAGGTTGATTTTCAAGATGTTAAAACCCTACAAATTGCGAAAATTAATGGACAACCCAGTATACGAATGACAATTCAAAAACAGCCCACCTATAATACAATACAGGTGGCCAATGGGATACATAGGGAAATAGCTAAATTAGAAGAGGAATTGGAGAATATAAAGATTGAAGGAGTATTAGATCAATCCTTATTTATACGAAGGTCTATTAGAAATGTAGGAACAACAGCAGTTTTTGGTGGACTGTTAGCAGTGATAATTCTATATTTATTTATAAAAAGCTTTAAAAATACATTGATTATTGCATTAGCCATTCCTATAGCTGTAATAGCTACATTTACCTTAATGTATTTTACAGGAGTAACCTTAAACTTATTATCCCTAGGTGGATTTGCTTTAGGTATCGGGATGCTGGTGGATAATGGTATTGTTGTATTGGAAAATATATATCGATTCCGTGAAGAGGGCTATAGTCCTAAGGATGCTGCCATTTATGGAGCTCAAGAAGTATCTATGGCGGTAGCAGCATCTACCTTTACAACAGTAGCAGTTTTTTTGCCAATTGTTTTCGTCGAGGGCATGACGGGAGAAATCTTCAAGGAACTGGCATTGACGGTAACTTTTTCCCTTTTGGCCTCTCTAGGAGTATCACTAACCTTAGTACCTATGTTAGCTTCTAAAATCCTAAAGGTTAAGAAGGATAAATATAAGGTAAATACAATTTTAGAGGATGGAGAGAAAAAGAATTGTGGATTTTATTGTTATTATAGGGATTTATTGAAGTGGAGCTTAGGACATAGGGGTATAGTTTTAATCATAACAGGATTAATTTTCCTAGCATCCATTACCTCCCTCTTATGGGTGGGGGCAGAATATTTTCCAGAGTTTGATGAAGGAAACTTCATGATTAATATTTCCCTACCCCATGGCAGTAGCCTAGAAGCTACAGAAGCTATGGCTAATGACGTAGAAGAGGTGGTAAGGAGCTATGAAGATGTTGACATGATTTTTATGAATATTGGTGGTGGCGATGATTATTTTGCCAGCTATGGTGGGAGAACAAATCGAGCCTCTATAGAGGTGCGGTTAAAGCCCTATGATAAAAGAAAGAATGAAACCGTCTATATTATGGACAAGATCCGTCAAGATTTACAAAAAATACCTGGAGGAGATATATCTCTATCTAATGCTTCCTTTGTAGGTATGGGCTTTGGAGGAGATTCAGTAGAGATACAGATAAAAGGAGATAGTATAGAAACATTAAAAGAAATAGGGGAGGACTTTATACGGATAACAGATTCCATAGAAGGAACTAGGGAAGTTACATGGAATTTTACAGAGGGAAGACCCCAATTAGAATTACATGTTGATCGTAATGTTACTACCGCCTACGGCCTTCAAGGGATACACATGGCATCCACTGTAAGAAATCTTGTTCATGGTATGACAGTAACAAAACTTAAAATAAATGACAGAGAGCATGATGTAATTATTACTGGAGAGGATTATTTGAAGAGCAGTATAGGTAATTTCCTTCAAACCCCTATACCTACTATATTAGGAGAAACGGTCCCCCTACAGGAATTAGTGAATACTAAGGTTGTTCAGGGGCCTAATGCCATAAGACGATCCGATCAAGTTCGAGCTATTACTGTAAAAGCCTCTATTATTGACAGAGATATGAATAGTGTTATCAAAGATATTCAGGAGAAATTAATGACCTACCCACTTCCCGCTGGCTATAGTTATCAGTTTAGAGGACAAAGGGAGCAGTTAGAGGAGGCCTATAGCAATTTGATTTTAGCTGTTATTTTGGCAATATTATTGGTATATATGATATTAGCCACTCAATTTCAATCTCTTTTGCACCCTTTTATAATGATGTTGGCGGTTCCCTTAGCCTTTTCAGGAGGTCTTCTAGGACTTTTGATTCGAGGAATTCCTTTAAGTGTACCAGCTGCTATAGGTGCTATTGTTTTGTCTGGGATTGTGGTAAACAATGGCATTGTCTTAATTGATTACATTAACGTTTTAAAGAGAAGCAAAAAGGAAACGGAGGAAGCTATTGTTGTTGCGGGCACTACCCGTCTTCGACCTATCATGATGACTACCCTAACAACTGTACTGGGATTACTGCCATTGGCAATAGGTTTAGGAGAAGGCTCTGAGGTTCAAGTACCTTTAGCAACAGTAGTGATCGGTGGATTAGGATTAGCCACACCTTTAACCTTAGTTGTCCTACCAATTATATATTCTATCCTAGATGATCTTGCTATATATATTAAAAAAGTATAATATATATAGAAAATCAAATGCAGGGGACGTGAAAAAATGATGATAGGCATTTGTTCATTAAAGGTTATTATGTATGAAGCCCAATCACTAAAGGCAAAAAGACAAATTCTTAAAAGTCTGATAGAAAGAATTAAATCACGGTTTAATGTATCAATTGCTGAGATAGGAAACCAAGACAAATGGCAGATTGGGGAGATTGGGTTTTGTTGTGTCACCAATAGTAGAAAGCATGCAGACGAAATGATCCATCATGTTATAAATTTTATCGAAAAGGATGGAAGATTAGATATTACAGAGTGTGAAGTAGAAATACTCTAGAGAAAGGAAACTTTTATGAAGAAAAAGATGCTAAACAAAAAGGTAATAACTGAGGTTTTGAATATACTAAAGGAAACCTATCCAGATGCTGATACAGAATTAAATTTTAATAATCCTTTAGAACTTCTAATTTCTACTATATTAGCAGCCCAATGTACCGACAAACGGGTGAACGAAGTTACTAAGGAAATGTATAAAGTCTTCAAAAAGCCAGAGGATTATCTTCAACTGACGGAGGAGGAGCTAGGAGAATGGATAAGAAGCTGTGGGTTTTATAGAAATAAAAGCAGAAATATTTTACAAACCTGCAGAATACTTCTTGAGAAGTACGATGGTGAAGTTCCTCAAACTAGAGAAGAATTGATGGAACTACCAGGGGTGGGGAGAAAAACTGCCAATGTAGTGATTAGCAATGTTTTTGGACAGGATGCTATAGCAGTGGACACCCATGTTTTTAGAGTGTCCAATAGAATTGGCCTTGCCAATGGAGACAATGTTCAAATAACAGAAGAACAGTTGATGAAAAATATTCCTCAAAACCTATGGTCTGAGGCCCATCATTGGCTGATTTTTCATGGCAGAAGGATTTGTAAGGCAAGAAAACCTCTATGTGAAAAATGTCCTTTAACCCGACAGTGTGTATACTATAAAAGCTTAGTGAACAAAGATGTCTAATTTTTTTAGACATCTTTATTCATTTTAAAAGGAAAAAAGGGTTTCTACAGAGAATTAACCATATACATACAAAGGATGAGAAGAAAGGATGTAGTAGAATGATATTTGTTCTAGACATTGGCACAAGAAGTATTGTAGGTCTTTTAGGAACCCTCCAGGGGGATACAATTGTTATCCACCATGCTGTTACAGAATTTCATAAAAAAAGAGTAATATATGATGGACAAATCCATGATATTGAAGGAGTAATAGAAATTGTAGAAAAAGTAAAGACACAGCTGGAGGAGAAAATAGGATTTTCCTTAAAGGAGGTTGCTCTAGCTGCTGCTGGGAGGGCACTTAAAACCTTTGAAACCACCATAGAAAAAGAAATAGATGAGTATAAGGAAATTGATAGACATTTGGTTAATAGTGTAGAAATTGAAGGGATTCAACAGGCCCAAAAACAGTTACAGATAGGAGATGAAGAAACAAGAAATTATTTTTGTGTAGGACATACTCCTGTAAATTACTATTTAAATGATGGTTTAATTACAAATCCTATAGGTCATAGGGGTAAAAAACTAAAAATAGATATTTTGGCCACCTTCTTACCTAAAATCGTAGTCGATAGTCTTTATACAGTCATGGAGAAGGTGGGATTAGAGGTAAGCTATCTTACACTGGAACCTATTGCAGCTATTGAAGTGGCTGTACCACAAAACATGAGATTACTAAATATTGCTTTGGTAGATATTGGGGCAGGCACCTCCGATATAGCCATTACAAAGGATGGTACGGTTATAGCCTATGAGATGACTTCTACTGCTGGGGATGAGATTACAGAAGAACTTGCAAGACAACTTTTATTGGACTTTGATAGTGCAGAGAAATTAAAGTGTAATCTTTTTAAAGGAGGAAAACAAAGCTTTACAGATATTATAGGTATCTCCTATGAAATGGATACAGAAGAAATCCTTGATAAAATTCAGTCGTCCATTGAATTAGTAGGAAAGGAAATTGCTGATGGTATTGTTATGCAAAATGGTAAATCCCCCAGTGTTATATTCTTAATTGGTGGAGGCAGTCAAATTCCTAGTCTTACTACCTTTATAGCAGACTACTTAACCCTACCTAAAGAAAGGGTAGTTGTGAGGGATATCAAAACTATTTCTAATTTACAATGGGAGACAGAAGTCATCCAGGGGCCTGAAGGAATAACTCCTATAGGGATTATGGTAAAGGCAATAAAAAATAAATCTACTGATTTTATTGAGGTAAAGATAAACAATAAAAAAGTTAATTTATTTAAGACGGAAAACCTTAAGGTAAGTGATGCCTTGATTTCTATAGGCTTCAATCCAAGGGATCTTATTCCTAAAAAGGGAGGAGGACTGGAGATTACCTTAAATGGTCAAGACAAGTACATCTATGGAGAATATGGGGAGCCAGCAAAGATTTTTGTAAATGATAAAGAAGGGCATCTAGATACACCTATAGATAATAATGATAAAATCACTATTGAATTGGCTACAGTAGGAAAGGATGCTGCTTGTCAACTACAGGATGTAATCAACTTTCAAGAGACTTTTCTTGTTAATGGAGAAAAAATCAATAAATTTTATGACATAAAAATTAATGGCATGGAGGGCAGACCACAAGATTTCCTAAAGGAAAAGGATAAGATAACCTATAAAACAATAGATACTGTTAGGGACTTATGTGTTTTTCTAAACCTATCCTTTCAAGATCATATTATTTATATAGATGGAGATAAAGTAAGTATAGACAATAAAATTCCCAAGAAAAGTGAAATTATTGTTGATAAAAGAAAAGATAATCCCTGCAAGGAACAAGAAGAAAAAACAGATAAAACTGGGATTGATATTATTTATAATGGAGAACCCTTAACTCTCCCTACTACAAAAGATAACCTGATATTTGTAGATGTTTTTAACTATGTTGACTTTGACCGGACAGCGGTAAAGGGAAAACTAGTATTGAAACATAACAACAGAGTAGCCAATTATACAGATCCTTTACAGGAGGGGGATGATATTTGGGTTTACTGGGAATAACACAATAGGTAATATTTTTAAAAAAAGATTAATAAAATAATCATATATTTTATTATAGGGAATTTTTCACACACAAAAAACTTATTGTGTACTGTTAAGGGTAAGAGTATAATTGCATCAAGGAGTGATGTTATGGATCCAACTGTCACAACAACAAGCAAGAAAAAGTTTTTATTGTGGATAATAGGTATGATAATCACAACTAGTTTAATAGCCTTTTTCACCTTAGCCTTTTTATTATTAAATAGAAATACAGTTTATTCCCAAGTATATATTGAAGCTGTAGATGTAAGTGAATTAACTAAGGAAGATGCTATAAAAAAGGTGAAAACCATTTATGAAGGGGAACTTACAGGCTTTAAAGTAAATTTAACCCATGAAAACTATAACCGACAGTTGGCCTATAAAGACTTAGGTTATACCTATCTATATGAAGATGCAGTGACGGAGGCCTATCGGTTAGGTAGGGAAGGAAACTTAGTTCGTCGAATAAGAGAAATTTATCATTATAAAAATCATCCTATCACTATTCGATTAAAATCCTCCTATGATGAGGAACTATTGAATCAGGTACTTGATACAATAGAGGAGGATATTAATCAAGAACCTAAAAATGCTACTATTAAAAGACAGAAGGGCACCTTTCATATTAATAAAGAAGTAGTTGGAGAAGTTGTGGAGCGACATATTCTTCAAGAAAAAATTAGAAGTAGAATTTATAATTTTAGTCAAGAAGATATTAGTATACCAATCACGTATGTTGTTCCTGAGGTTACAGAGGAAAAATTGAAAAATATAAGAGAAGTAATAGGAGAATTTAGCACCACCTTTAATTTGCAGCAGGTGGGAAGAAATCATAATATCCGTATAGGCGCCAACAGTATTGATGGAACGTTGATTATGCCAGGAGAAGAGTTTTCTTTTAATCAACAGACGGGACCAAGAGATGTATCAGGGGGGTATCAAGAAGCACCCGTTATCGTGGATGGTCAATTAGAACCTGGAATCGGGGGAGGCATTTGTCAAGTATCCACAACCCTCTATAACGCTGTTGTAAGGGGAAACTTAGAAATAACCCAGCGTAGGAACCATTCTCTGCCTGTAGGTTATGTACCATTAGGTCATGATGCCACTGTTTTCTTTAATTATATAGACTTTAAATTTATCAACAATATGGAAAGTCCTATTTACATAGAAAGCTTCGTAACAGGAGATAGATTGTTCACAAAAATTTATGGGAAAAGAGAAGAAAATATTGTTATAAATCTGACCTCCGAAGTAGTCGAGGTGATTGAGCCAAAGGTTGAGGTTAAAAAGGATGCCAACCTACTATTAGGAGAGCAAATTATTGAAAAAGAACCTAAAAAGGGTTATCGGGTCAATACCTATAAGATTTATACCCAAAATGGTAGAGAGATAAAAAGAGAGCATATATCAAGAGATTACTATACTCCAGTAAATGGAGTAATTATTGAAGGTACGAAACCAAAGCCTGTAGCTGAAGCTCAAACCCCTGAGAAACCTGAAAAAGATAATGCAACAGAAGAAAAATCGGTTGTAGAGGAAGAATCTTTAATAGAGGAGGCCATCGAAGGAGAAGAAAATTAGCATGCCTTAAAGCTCTTCATGAAATAGTGAAGGGCTTTGACATTTTTTCCATAAAGTGTATGATATTAATAGACCCGACAATATAAAAAAATGGAGGAAGCATATGGAACACTTACTTTACGACAAAAACATAAGCTGTCCCTGTTGTAATAATACTTTCACTACAAAGAAGGTGCGGACAAGAGGCTTAAAGGTTATAGAAAGACATTCAGATTTTTATGTAAGCTACAAGGAAGTTAATCCTATCTACTATCATGTATGGATTTGTCCTAATTGTGGCTTTAGTGCTACAGAAAGTGAATATGTTGAACTAAGCAAGGTCCAAAAAGATGTTTTACAAAAAAATATAATGGCAAAATGGAAGCAAAGGGATTACGGAGATGTAAGAACAGTAGAAGAAGCAAAAGAAGCCTATAAACTAGCTTTATTTATTGGACAATTACTAAAGAAGTCAAGGGGTTATATAGGAGGACTGTGCCTTAAACTGGCTTGGCTTTATCGAGAAACCGGTGAAGTAGAAGAAATAGAGTTTTTGAAATTTGCTTTAAGCTCTTTTGAGACTGCTTATCAAAGTGAACCCCTACCTATTGCAGGGTTAGATGAAGTATCCTTGGCTTATCTAGTTGGGGAGTTAAATAGAAAGCTACATAAACCCCAGGAAGCAGTGAAATGGTATGCTAAGGCTTTGGACAATCCAGATATTAAGAAAAAAAGACAAATTCAATTGATGGCTAGGGAACAGTGGCAAGTGGCGAGACAAGAAGGACGGGTGGAAAAAGAGGTTAAGGCCAATGCATAACCTTTATTATGCCACCAAAAATATTTTAGACTATACTGTTCACATAGCCTCCAACCAAAGAGGATTAGTAGCTGTAGGACTTGAAGAATCACAAGAAGATTTTATTGGGGAACTAAAAAAAGATTTTTCTAATAGTAGAATTGTTTATAATGAGGAAAAAAATCATCTTCCTATACAACAAATAACAGAATATTTTCAAGGTACAAGGAGACAATTTGACCTATCTTTAGATATAATGGGGACTAGTTTTCAAAGACGGGTGTGGGAAGCCCTATTAACGATTCCCTATGGAAAAGTAGTAGCCTATAAAGATATAGCTATAGAAATTGGCAATGCTAAAGCAGGACGGGCTGTAGGGTTGGCTAATAAAAAAAATAAAATTCCTATCATTATTCCTTGTCATCGGGTAATTGGAGTCAATGGAAGTTTGGTGGGCTATGATGGAGGACTGGATTTAAAGAAAAAATTGTTAGCATTAGAAGGTGTTAAAATAGTAAAGGAAAAAGTGGGAATTTAAATTCGCCACTTTTTTTGTATTCTCCTTCCCACCAGCTGCATAAATTTATAGTAGAGCTTTAAACAGATAGATAGGAGGAGATAATATTGCAAAACCCATTAAAAAAGCCTATTATTTTTATCCCAGGTTTAATGGGATCAATGGGCAATGATATTATTGATGGCACAGGAGATTGGAGCTTTGGGATGGCCCGTTGGGTCTATGAGCCTCTGATTTCTCAACTAGAGGAATCAGGATACCGCATAAATGAAGATCTATTTATTTGTTACTATGACTGGAGGCAGAAGAATCATTATATTGTAGATACCTATTTAAAGCCTATGTTAGATAGAGTAAAGGAAAAATTTCCTGATAATAAGGTGGATTTTATTTGTCATAGTATGGGAGGTATTGTGGCAAGAACATATATTCAGGGAAGAAACTACCAAGATGATGTTGATAAGCTTATTATGATAGCCACACCTAATAAAGGTAGTGTAGATGCCTATTATTTATGGTCTACTGGGAGGTTAAAGCCTAAAAGAGGAGGAAATCATTTTTATAATTTAATAGTAAGGGGTTATTTATGGATTTTACTAAAACTAATGGATGTTTCTTTTGGTACAGAAGGTCTTGAAGAAATTCAAGAAACCTTTCCCTCTATAGGAGAACTAATACCCTCACTAGATTATGGCCCTATTCTATGCTATGAAGATGGGAATGGAAGCTGGAGGACAGTACCGCTCTACTATATGAGGTATAAAAACTATTTATTAGATCATTTAAATGAAACCCTTCATTTGCTCCCCTATAAGGTTAATTATACCTGTTGTATAATTGGACATAATTTTTCCACTTCTGAGTATATTATGATAGATAAAGAAAGATTATTTAACGGTTACGAAGAAATTATCTTAGATGTAGTAGAAACTTTAGAGGGTGATGGAACAGTAACAGTAAAAAGCGGAGAATTAGAAGGGTTTCATGATCAATATTTAGAATTTAATCATCGTGATATTGTTAAACATGCTTATTCCTGTATAGAGGAAATCTATGGATTAGAAACTAAAGATAAACAACAAGATGAAGGAGGGGTGGAAGAAACAACCCTTCATATTTTATTAACAGGTTCTGCAAATATTGTTGTTATCCAAGAAGGACAAAGGATTATGGAGCTTCAAAATCAGCAATTAACAACATTATACCCCCATTTGCATGAAAAGTATCCTAACAATCATCAGTGGATTTTATTAAAGGATGTACCTAAAGGAAGCTATCAAATGAAGCTTCATAATGAAGAAGGCAAGAAGATTCATATGACAGTTATGGCTAAAGATTTAAAGAAATTACAGGAAGAGATGGAAATCAAAGCCCATCAACAAAATTATACCATTAAATTTGAAATTACTTAAGGGGTCATATTTATGACCCTGTTATCATGACAAGGAAGGCTTGAGGCACAGGTTTTTATATAATAATAGCAATACTATAGCCCATATATTCTCTACAAAAAACAAAAAATGCAAAATATGGATAAGATGCAGTTTGTTCTTATATACTATAGAAATAAAACCGAAATTCACATTTTATTATGAAAGTATTCGATGTTATCAACAAATCAACGATTATTCAGGGGGTACAAATGTGATATAATAGTATTTACTAATGATATTTTTAAAAAACCAATAGAATAAAGGGAGGTTTTGCCTATGAGAAGTTTTAAAAGGGTTATGATGTTGATTCTTATACTATGGTTAATTACCATGTATAGAAATACATCCCTTATAAATACAACAATTCAAAGGGAAGGCTTAAAGGGAAATATTTCAGGTGAAAAAATATCCTACATATACAATAACAGTATTGAGGCTATGGCTCAGAAAACAGCCATACTCAACAATATAGACCTTAATTGGAGGACGATTATAGCTAATTTCATAATAAATATTAATGATTTTATAGGAAAAAAGGACAACAATTCTTCAGTGGTACAATCCTATACTGAAAAGGAGTTTGTTGTACTAGATATCGAAATAGGTGATTCTGTAGAAAAGGTTATAGAATTATTTGGACAACCTAACCGTAAAGATTTAAGTAAATATGGTTTTGACTGGTATATATATAATGAAGATTATAGTAAGTACATTCAAATAGGTATAAAAGATGAAAAGGTGGTAGGTGTATATACTAATTCCCCTGCATGGCAGTCAAGAAGAGGAATTCAAGTGGGTAGCAATAAAGAAGTTGTTAATAACCTCCTAGGAGAACCCCTTGAATATTTAATTAAAGGAAACACCTTTTATTATCTAAGCAATCCTGAAGAAAGTGATACTTATTTAGTAGACAATTATTATGCAACAATTTTTTATGATCTCCATAATGAATATAGGGTAACGGCTATACAGTTGATAGATAAAAATATAGAAAAAGGTCTGCAGGGATTTTATGGAGAGCCTAGTGAAGAGTTAAGAGAAAGTTTTGAAAGACAGGTCTTTGATCTTACCAATGCCACAAGGGTGAGATTTGGAAAACCACCCCTCCAATGGGAGGACACTGCAAGAATTGCTGCTAGAGGTCATAGTAAAGATATGGCAAAAAGAAACTTTTTCAGTCACGATAATCCAGACGGTAAAGGTCCTTCCGATAGAATAGAAGCTCAAGGAATTTATTGGCAAAGATCTGGGGAAAACATAGCAGCTGGTCAAACCTGCGCCATATTTGCCCATGAAAACTGGATGAATTCCATAGGTCATAGGGAAAGTATATTAGGTGATTTCAAAAGATTAGGAGTGGGGGTGTATTTTGGAGGAGAATATACCATCTACTATACTCAAAATTTTTACACACCAAGATAAGTAAAATATAGGAAAAATTTACACGAAAGATTTTCTATTGATCCCCAATAGGCTGTTGCCACCTTATAAAGAATTTGATATGATGGGTATAGATTAAAATTAAATAATTTAATGCTTGGTGCTTAGAAGCTTAATAGGGAAAGTGGTGAGATGCCACTACAGCCCCCGCTACTGTAAGTGAGGATGAAAACAACAAATACCACTGGAGAATTTCGGGAAGGTGTTGCTAGTAAGAGGAGTCACGAGTCAGGAGACCTGCCAAACTGTGAAACAAACCTTCGGTGGGAAGGCGTGTTTAAAATCAATAGCATTTTGATTTTTAGCCCTTACCCAGAGTAGGGGCTTTTCTATTTTACTGAAATAATTGGGGTGAAACTATGAATAATAATTTTTTAACTTTAGTAACTGGTGGAGCTAGAAGTGGAAAAAGTAACTTTGGGGAATCTATTTTAAACAATATAGATGGTGAGATTCTATACATAGCTACTGCTCAAGCCTTTGATGAAGAAATGAAGGATCGGATAAAAAAGCATAGACAAGGTCGACCTAACAACTGGGTTACCTATGAGGGATATAGAAATCTTCATCAAGGAATTGAGGATTATAGGGGAAAGGTGGCAGGGATTTTTTTAGATTGTATTACCATTATGATAACCAATCTAATGTTGGAACAACCTATAAACTGGGATGAAGCTACAGCCAATGAAATAGATATTGTGGAAAAAAATATTCAGCAACAAATAAAGGCATTGATTACAACTGTGAAATCCTTTGGAATTCCAGCTGTTTTTGTGACAAATGAATTAGGATTGGGAATTGTTCCTCAAAATAAAATGACTAGAATTTTTCGTGATATAGCAGGAAGGATGAACCAATATATAGCAAAGGAAGCAGGAGAGGTGTATTTTGTAGTTTGTGGTATACCTAATAAAATAAAATAGGGGGTAGGATAATATGGTGGTAAAGAAGCTAGAAAAGGGTTTAATACATATTTATACAGGAGATGGGAAAGGTAAAACAACCGCAGCCTTAGGTCAGGGGACTAGGACGGCTGGCGGGGGATTAAAGGTGCTGATGGTTCAATTTTTAAAGGGAGATGATACGGGAGAGCTTTATAGCATAGAAAGACTTGCCCCTAACTTTCAATTAATACGATTTGCCGCTATGAACAAATTTTATTTTCAACTTAATGAAGAGGAAAAAGCAGAAGTAAAAAATAGTGTTAAAGAGGGGCTTTATACAATAAAAAGACATTTAGATGAAGAAAATTATAACTTAATCATATTGGATGAAATTATGGCAGTACTTTACAATAAAATTATAGCTGTAGAAGAAATAATAGAAATTCTTGATAATAAACCTGATCACATAGAAATGATTTTAACTGGAAGGAATGCTCCAGAAGAATTAATAAATCTTGCAGATTATGTAACAGAGATGAGGATGATTAAACACCCCTTTGAAAAAGGAATTTATGCTAGAAAAGGAATTGAAAGCTAATGCAAAGATTTCTACTAATCCTACAGTTTTTAACAAGAATAACAGTCATACAAAATCCACCCTACGATAAAAATTTTGAAAAAGGTATTGTTTATTTTCCTGTTGTAGGATTGGTACTGGGTTTAATATTGGCAGCTGTTTATAGAGGTTTATTATATCTACTAAGTCCTACTGTGGCTAGTATTCTAGTGATAGCTTTTTATGTTGCCCTCACGGGAGGATTGCACCTAGATGGTTTAGGAGATACCTTTGATGGCTTTTACAGTAGTCGTAGCAGAGAAACAATCCTAGAGATTATGAAGGATAGTCGTTTAGGAACAAATGGCGTTGTAGCTATTTTCTTTTGTTTAACCATCAAGATTTTTGGTATTGCTAGCCTTTCCCAGCAAGTAGGTTTTATCACCATCATGCTGATGCCGGTTTTTGGACGGTTAGCTCTTGTTTATGGCTGCTATAAAGTGCCCTATGGCCGCCAGGAGGGGTTAGGACATATATTTATAAACAGAACCACCAAGAGGGAATTGATTTATACCATCATCATAACAGTATTGATTACACTTATAGATAAAAAGTCCTTTCTTTTCATAGTCATAGCATGGGTTTTTGCTAGCCTATTTAAAAACCATAGCAAGAAAATAATCCATGGGATGACAGGGGATACATTGGGGGGCCTATGTGAATTGACAGAGATTTTGTATATACTCTATATCTTAGTGTTGCAGACTTTAAACCTACAATTTTAATATGATCTCCATTGTATTAATAAGTTTTAAAAGATAAATATATATAACTATATATTTAATATTCTCTGTTACTGGATGTAGAGAATGATTTAAAGGTATAAGGTGAAGAAGGGTTTATCCTTAGGATAGTTAGACCTCAGTCTCAACCTTAACCTTAAATATAGGAGTGAAATTATGACAAAGCTGTATTTAATTAGACATGGGGAAACTGAAGAAAATGCCAATAGAAGATTTTGTGGATGGACGGATGTTTCCCTAAACCAATTAGGAAAATCCCAGGCATTACGTTTAACCAATGCATTTAAAAACATAGAAATCGATGTAATGTATACCAGTAATCTAAGGCGAGCAAAGGAGACAGCCGAAGCTATTAAAGGAGATAAGAACTATCCTATCCATGAAATAACAAGCCTGAGAGAATTAAATTTTGGTAGAGTAGAGGGGTTGACCATAGAAGAAATTCAAAAAAACTACCCTGAAGTCTATAGAGAACTAGAAAATGACTATGTGAGGGTGAAATTCCCAGATGGAGAAAGTTTACAGGAAATGCATGAAAGGGTGGTAAATGCTCTGGAGGAGATTCTCCATCAGCATAGAGAAAAGCACATCGCCATTATTGCCCATTCCGGTGTAATTCGAAGTATGGTTGCCCATCTTATTACTGGAAACATAAGCTATCATTGGAATTTTAAAGTAGACCATTGCAGTATAAGTATTATTGAAAAACATGGAGATTTTTGTGTGTTAACAGCTTTAAATGACACTTGTCATTTAAATGATATATAATTATTGAAGGAGGACAACAAGGATGAAACAAAAAAAAATTGTATGGATTGCATGGATGTTGTTAATTGCATTCATGGTTGTAGGTTGTACAGTAGAAGCACCAATAAATGAAGGTGAAGCTGTAGAGGATGAAGAACAAGGTGAAGGGTTTCCAAGGGAGGTTGTAGATGGGTTAGGTTATACAGTAACCATCAATCAAAAACCCGAGAGAATTATCTCAGCTTCCCCAAGTCAGACGGAGACATTATTTATTTTAGGTTTAGCTGATAATATTATTGCTGTATCAGATTATTGTGATTATCCCCAGGAAGCCCTGGATAAAGAGAAGATAGGGGGGTATAAAAACTTAAATACTGAAAAAATTATTGAGTTATCTCCTGATATTTTATTTATTTATGGAGATGGAGATGAGGAAGCCATCAAGCTAATAGAAGCTGCAGGAATTACTATAGCTAGGTTTGAACCAGAAACCATTGATGAAGTCTTTAGTGCTATTACTATCACTGGAGAGATGATGGGTACAGAGGAAAAGGCTGAAACTGTTGTAGCGGAGTTAACTGCGAAACGAGATAGTATTGTAGAAAAGGTAAAGGAACAAGAAACTGTTAGTGCATTTTATGAAATCTGGCATGAGCCTTTGATGGCAGCTGGTACTGGGTCTTTTATGGATGAGCTAATTACTTTAGCTGGGGGAGAAAATGTTGCAAAGGATGCCGAAGGGGCTTATCCCATCTTCAGTGAAGAAGCTCTAGTAGAAAGAAATCCAGAGGTATATTTAATACCTGCCAGCCACTATATAGAATTTTTTGACATGACAGAGGAAGATAAAGCCGAGAGAATTGCTGAAATAACCAGTAGACCTGGTTATGGTGAAATAGATGCAGTTAAAAACAATCGTATAGAATTATTGGAGCCAAATGTGGTTTCTAGACCAGGGGTTAGAATTGTAGAGGCGTTGGAAATGATAGCCAAGGCCCTGCACCCTCAATTGTTTTAATGAATGAATCCATTCCCGCCCAATTAGGCGGGAATTCATTTGTCCTTTGATGTAGTAACTTGTTCTACAATTCAGTGGCAGGAAAAACCCCCTCTGAATGAACTCACTAAGAGACCAACAGGAAAGTTATTAATCAAACCTTCGGTTATCTACTTAATGATTAAGTCTCATTTTATGGAGGAAAACATGAAAAAAAAGAGAAACACCTATAAAGTATTTATTGGATTATTTCTACTGCTAATCCTGGTGATGGTAACTGCTTCCGTAGTAGGAGCTGCTAATGTTAGGATAATAGATAGCTTTAAAATATTTTTATCCCATATCCCCTCCATAGGAAACAGTATAGATTTATCAGGAGTTCCTGCACCCCACATTACTATTATCTCCAGTATTAGACTTCCAAGAATATTACTGGCCTTTCTGGTGGGTTATGGTCTATCAGTGGTGGGGGTTGCCTTCCAAGGTATGCTGAAAAACCCAATGGCAGATCCCTTTATTATCGGAACATCATCTGGAGCGGCGTTGGGGGCAGCTATTGCAATTTTATTAAAGCTTAATACAGCTTTTTTAGGGATGGGATTTATTTCTGTATTTGCCTTTGGAGGAGCCTTAGTAGCAACATTAATTGTTTATAACTTAGCTAAAATAAAATCCAAGGTACCTGTTACCACGCTACTGCTGGCAGGGGTTGCAACTGGACAGTTTTTCACTGCTATTATGTCCTTTATCATGGTGATTTCCTCTAAAGATATAACCAGCATCGTTTTCTGGACAATGGGGAGTTTTGCTTCTAGAGGCTGGAATCATGTAAAAATAGCTTTTTTACCAATTTTTATTGGCACAATAATTTTATATATTTTCGCAAAGGATTTAAATTTATTGCTGTTGGGGGAAGAAACTGCTGAAAACATGGGGGTGGAGGTAGAAAAAACCAAGAAAGTTATTTTAGTCACCAGTGCTTTTATCACAGCTGTAGCTGTTTCTGTAAGTGGCATTATTGGATTTGTGGGATTGATTATTCCCCATATGACTAGAATGATGATTTCTGCTGACAATAGAATTCTTATGCCCGCCAGTGGATTGGTGGGAGGAATTTTTCTTATTATTGTTGATACCTTTGCTAGAACCATTATCTCACCAACAGAAGTTCCAGTGGGAATTATTACTGCTTTAGCAGGGGGCCCCTTCTTTATTTATTTACTAAGAACAACCAAGAAAATGATATAGATAAGGTGATTTTATGGGAAAATCTATTGAAGTCAAGGATATTATATTTAAGTATAACGAAACTACAATTTTAAAGGAACTAAACTTAAAAATCGAAGAGAAGGCCTTTACCAGTATTATCGGGCCAAATGGTTCGGGGAAGTCTACATTGTTAAAAATCATTGCTAAAAATCTGGTACCCCATAGAGGCAATATACTTTTGGGGGATAAAGATTTAAGGGATTATGCTGCCAAGAGCTTAGCACAGGAGATGGCAGTAGTCCATCAAAGCACGGAGGTAGCTTATGATTTTTCTGTAGAAGATATTGTTCTTATGGGACGACATCCCCATCTCAAAAGGTTTCAAAGGGAGGGGTTAAGGGATTTTCAAATTGTAAAGGAAGCAATGGAGTTAACTAATACATGGCACTTAAAGGAGAGGTCAATTAACGAAATTAGTGGTGGGGAGAGACAACGGGTTATTATAGCTAGAGCCCTAGCACAGGAGCCACAAATTATTTTGTTAGATGAACCTACTTCAGCCCTAGATATCCATCATCAAATGGAAGTATTGGATCTCTTAAGGCAACTAAATGAAGAAAAGGGCGTTACCATTGTAGTGGTACTACATGATTTAAACCTTGCGGCTAGATACAGTAAGGAAATTCTCCTCCTACATGAAGGCAACAGGATCACTATGGGGAAAACAGAAGAAGTTATTACTGTGGAGAATTTAAAGAAGGCCTATAATATGGAAATGATTGTTGATAGAAATGTTTATACAGGAGCCCTCCAGGTACTACCTTTATCAACAACTAAGACTTCTTATCAAAGAAAAACAAAAGAAAAAAAACTTCACATTGTATGTGGTGGTGGAGTAGGTAAGGAGCTTATACAAAGTCTTTATGATGAGGGATATACTATGTCTATAGGGGTTGTCAATATTGGGGATAGTGATTGGGAGATAGCAAATATATTAGGGTTAGAAATGGCAGAAGAAAGCCCTTTTTCCCCTATAAGTGATGATGCCTTTGAGGAGGCCTGTAGGCTGGCAGAGAAGGCTGATATAACCATTCTAACAAGTATTCCTATTGGAAAAGGCAATGTTAAAAATTTATCAATAATCCAGAGGCAGCTAGAAACGGAAAAACCCGTATATTTTTATAAGGCTTATGAATCCAATAAAAAATTTGATTATACCGATGGAGAAGGAGAAATACTTTTTGGAAATTTACTGAACAAAGGGTTACAGGTGTTAACTTCAAAGGATAAGTTACTAAAAAAATTAGAGGAGTGAGACAATGAATAAAGGAAAGAGTATTATGCTACAGGGGACAGCATCTTCTGTGGGGAAAAGTCTATTGACGGCAGCATTATGTAGAATTTTTCATCAGGAGGGATACAGGGTTGCACCCTTTAAATCCCAAAACATGGCGTTAAATTCCTTTATTACAGAAGAAGGTTTAGAAATGGGACGGGCTCAGGTATTTCAAGCTGAGGCAGCAGGGATAAAGCCCTCCGCCAAGATGAATCCTATTCTACTAAAGCCAACGGGGGATAGTTATGCTCAAGTAATTGTTAAAGGGAAAGTATATAAAAATATGACAGCTGTAGAATACCATGAATTTAAACCTCAACTCCGGGAAATGATTAAAGAGGTTTATGATGGTCTCATTAATAGCAATGATATTGTTGTTATTGAAGGGGCTGGGAGTCCTGCAGAAATAAATTTGCGGGATAAGGATATTGTTAATATGGGGATGGCAGAAATAGCTGATAGTCCTGTTATCCTAATTGGAGATATTGACAAAGGTGGGGTTTTTGCATCCATCTATGGAACCGTTATGCTGTTGACGGAGGAGGAGAGAAAAAGAATTAAAGGGGTTATCATTAATAAGTTCCGTGGTGACAAAAGAATTCTAGAGCCTGGATTAAAAATGCTGGAGGATTTGACAGGAATCCCAGTAATAGGGGTGATTCCATATGGAGATTTAAATATTGAAGATGAAGACAGCGTAACACAACGATTTACTAGGGAGAGCAATAAGGAAGGAAAGGTAATTGTAGAAGTTATTCAACTACCTCATATTTCTAACTTTACGGATTTTCATGTTTTTGAAACCCTACCAGATGTTTATCTCCGTTATATAACAAGTGGGGATAGAGTAGGTAACCCTGATCTCCTAATTATTCCTGGATCAAAAAATACCATTGCTGATTTAAAGTACTTAAGGGAAAGCGGTTTGGAAAAGGAGATTTTAAGGGCTTATGAAGAAGGGAGTAATGTATTTGGCATATGCGGCGGTTATCAAATTTTGGGACAAAAGATTAAAGATCCATTAGGAGTTGAAAGTAGTATCACAGAGATAAAAGGTCTAGGTTTATTGGATGTAGAAACTATTTTTGAGGGAGAAAAAGTTACAACTCAGGTGGAGGGAAGGGTTACCTTTGAAGATGAAGGATTGATGAAGCATTGTAAAAACACATCAATAAAGGGCTATGAGATCCATATGGGAAGAACAAAGCTAGGTAAGGATGTAGAAGCTTTGGTAACCATTGATAAAAAGCTGGGGGAAACAGTTGCATACAAGGATGGGGCTGTGGATAAAGAGGGTAGGGTTTTTGGCACCTATCTCCACGGTATATTTGATGAAGTAGCTTTTACCCAAAGGATGATCTCCAATATTCTAACAAAAAAAGGGCTTACCCCTTCAGCAACACAACCCATGACCTTTGAGGAATTTAAAAATAAAGAGTATGACAAACTAGCAAAGCTGGTGAAGGAAAATTTAGATATGAATAAAATATATGAAATTATGGAGGAATAGGAGATGGGGATTTTATTAAGTGCTTACATCTTAGATTTATTCCTAGGAGATCCTCAAGGCTTTCCCCATCCGGTGCGATTTATTGGGAGTTTTATCACCTACTTAGAAAATAAATTATTATATTTAGAAAAAAGTAAAAAACATCAATTTATCATGGGAATCCTTCTTACGATTATCATTGTTACAGTAAGCTATACAATAACCTTTACTATCATTAAATTAGCCTACATTTATAATATATATTTAGGAATTATCCTTTCTATCCTTCTAGGTTATACCACCTTAGCCACCAAGAGCTTGGACAAAGAGACTAGAAGGGTTTATGAGGCATTAAAAGGCAGTCCTATAGAATCTGCAAGAACAGCTTTATCCTATATTGTAGGACGAGAAACAAAGGATTTAGAGGAAGAGGAAATTGTAAGGGCCACCGTTGAAACCATTGGGGAAAATATTTCTGATGGCATCATTGCTCCTATGTTTTATTTTTTCTTAGGGGGAGTACCCTTAGCTATGGCCTACAAGGCCATCAATACCTTGGATTCTATGGTGGGTTATAGGAATGACAAATATATGTATTTTGGAAGGTTTTCTGCTAGACTAGATGATGTAGTGAACTATATTCCTGCAAGGTTGACAGCTATATTCATTGTAATAGCTGCGGGTTTTAGGAGAAAAAATTATAGGAGGGCTTTAAATACAGTAATGAAGGATGCCAATAAACATAGTAGTCCCAATGCTGGTTATCCTGAAGCTGCAGTAGCAGGGGCATTGGGGATACAGCTAGGTGGAGAAAATACATATTTTGGGCAAAAGGTCCAAAAGCCTACTATAGGAGAGGCTCATGAAAAGCTAAATAGAACCTATATTCTCCAAACCATAGACTTAATGTACTGGACCTCTGGAACAGCTATTGTTTTATTTGTTATAATAAAAATATTGATGGGGGATTTATAACATGTTACATGGTGGAAATCTATTTGAAATTCAAAGAAAATGTAATATAGATAAGAATAGCCTTTTAGATTATAGTGCAAATATTAATCCCTTAGGGGTACCGGCTACTTTAAAAACACTGATTACCAATAGGATAAATGATCTAGAGCATTATCCAGATATCTATTATCATGAGTTAAAGTATGCAATTGCTACATACTATTCCCTTTCCATAGAGGATATTTTTGTAGGTAATGGTGCAGCACAAATCATCTTTGATAGTATCCATACACTACGACCCCAAAAAAGTATTTTACTGGCCCCTACCTTCAGTGAATATGAGAGGGCATTGAAATCCTGTAATACTGCTATTGTAAAACATCAGTTGAAGGAAGAGGAAAATTTTGATTTAGATATAGATAAATTTATAAAGGAAATAGATGATTCTATTGACTTAATCGTCCTCTGCAATCCCAATAATCCTACCAGTAGGTTGATTACAACAAAAGGTTTAGAAAAAATTCTGCAAAAATCTAGGGAAGTAAATGCTTATTTAATTATAGATGAGGCTTTTATGGATTTTGTGGAGGATCAACAGTGTTATAGTATGCTGGACAAGTATAGGGATTACACAAACTTAATTATTGTACGGGCATTTACAA
This sequence comes from Natronincola ferrireducens, assembly GCF_900100845.1. Taxonomy (NCBI): domain Bacteria; kingdom Bacillati; phylum Bacillota; class Clostridia; order Peptostreptococcales; family Natronincolaceae; genus Natronincola; species Natronincola ferrireducens. The sequence continues at coordinate 99,548 of NZ_FNFP01000003.1, forward strand.
AATTCTATGGCGTTCCTGGCTTGAGATTAGGCTTTGGGGTTTGTAGGAATAGTGGACTTATAGAACAGCTTCATCAACGAATGCTGCCCTGGAGCTTAAATACCTTTGCGGGGTATTTTGGTGAAGTGTTGCGGTCGGAAACAACCTATGTAGAAAAAACCCATCAATGGTTACAGCAGGAAAAGAAAAGGTTTGTAGAAGAATTAAAGAAAATAGAAGGATTAAAGGTATTTTCCCCCTCTGTTAATTTCATTCTTATTAAAATTTTAGTTGCTGGTTTTGACGTTCCTCAACTAAAACAAAGGATGCTTGAAAAAAATATTTTGATTCGAGATTGTAGTACCTTTGACAATCTTGATAAAAAGTTTTTTAGAATAGCGGTTAAAAGTAGAATACATAATGAAATTTTTACAAAAACTTTAATGGAAGTCATGAAGCAATAGAAAAACACTTGAAAAAACAAGTGTTTAAGATGGACAATCAGAGCAGGTACCATAAAAACAAAGCTGTTGATTGGTAATTTTATAATTAGATAAGCTTTCTACCCTTCCAGAAAGATGTTGAAAAAACTCATTATCTAGGTCTTCAACTTTTTGACATTGATTACAAACAACATGGGGGTGACAGGAGGTGTTTGAATCATATCTAAAGCTGTTTTCCCCAATATTAATGACTTGAATGAGCTTTAATTCTGCAAAAAGTTCTAAGGATTTATAGACGGTAGCCAAGCTAATAGTAGGATAGGTAGGGGCAAGCTTCTTATAGATGGCTTCAGCATTTGGATGATCGTTACTATCCCTGACAGCATGATATATCGCAATGCGTTGTGGTGTGATTTTACATTTATTATCCTTTAATATTTTTACAAGATTATCCATAAACCAATTCCCCCTAATATAAACAAATTATTATTTAATATTCTATTTCCATTATAAAATAATGTTAATAATTTGTCAATTAATGAAATTGATTATTTTAAAAAATTTTGAATAAATAGTTTCATGAATAAAGGGGATAGAAAAGATTGAGGAGTGATGGTGTGAACTATAGATTAATTGTAGTAGATATGGATGGAACTTTGTTAAGTAACAAACATGATATAAGTGAAGAAAATAAAAGAGTATTGAAGGAGGCTATGGCAAGGGGAGTAAAGGTAGCCATTGCTACTGGAAGAATTTATACATCAGCAAGGTTCTATGCAAAAATACTTGGAATTGCAACCCCTATCATTGCCTGTAATGGAGCTTTTATACGGGATGATGATAGAGATAAAGTGATTTACTGTAATCCAATGAAGCAAGAAGATGTAATAAAAATTGCTAAATTATGCAAAGATCATGAAATTTATTTTCAGTTTTATGGCCAGGATAAGATGTATATTGAAGAATTAAAATATAGTGCTAGAAAATATTATGAATGGAATCTAAAGCAAGAGAGAGAAAATCAAATACAAATAATAAGATTAGATGATACAATGACATATTTACAGGAAAATGATATAAAAGTATTAAAGATGATAATCATGGATGAAGATTTAGAAAAGCTGGCAAAGGTGAAAAAGAGCATTGAAGAAATTTCTTCTATAGAAATCAATAAGTCTTGGTACGATAATATAGAGATTATGAATAAAGGTGTATCGAAGGGACAAGCCATTAAAGCACTAGGAGAAATTTTAAATATATCTAAGGAAGAAATTATTGCCTTTGGGGATAATTATAACGACTTATCTATGAAGGATTACGTAAAAACCTTTGTAGCAATGGGAAATGGAGAGGAATATGTGAAACAACAGGCCAGTTATATTACGGCTGACAACGATAAGGATGGAGTAGCTGAAGGAATTAGAAGACTTGTATTTGGGCAGGAAAGTCCTTAAGGTAAAGTGAATAATATTTAAAATGATGATTTAATGTTGCCAAGTAAAAAAATAGTAATCATAAGTAATGATTAAACTAACGTAGTTCTTTTGAGAGCTGCGTTTTTTTACATATCTATAAAAGCTTTAGAAGGGTATAAGATGAAAGCTAATGGGAACAAATATAGTAAAAAGCTTAGGCGGAGGAAGGTATATGAGGAAAAGAAGAGTAGAAGAACCAATTGTAAGTATCACCCATAATAAAATCGAGGAGCTTTCCATAGTAGAGGCCCTTCAGTTATTGCCTATAGATGACATTTTAAAGGAAGGGGACAGAGTAGTAATTACCCCCAATTGGGTAAAGGCAAACCCCCCCTACACTGCTACGGTTGTAGGGCCCCAAAGCTTAAAAAAGCTAATACAATATGTAAAAACCAAAAATCCTGGGAGTATTATTGTGGCTACAGGGTCTGGTGGGGATGATACACTAAGGGTATTTAACACAGTAGGTTATCATGAAGTTATTGAGACGGAGAAGGTAGAATTCATTGATTTAAACTATGGTCCCTATACAGAGCTAGCGTTAGACCATAGGATTATTAAAACTACAAAGATTAATAATCTCTTAGAAAATATCGATGTCCTCATAAGCTTCACCCAGTTGAAACAGCATGAGGAGGCCACCATCAGTGCCTCAATAAAAAACATTGCGTTAGGCTGGCCCCCTGCTGAAATCCATGGGTTTCCTAAAAAAAAGTTAGGCATACATGAGGATTTACATGGCTTTATTGTAGCTATGGCAAAAAAAATTCCTATTGACTTAGCCCTCGTAAGCCTAGATAAAACCATGATAGGTACAGGACCCTCTGATGGGAAAGCAGTGAACACGGAAGGGTTAATAATAGCAGCAACAGATGCAGTGGCAGCTGATGCCATAGGTGCTAGACTTTTAGGATTTTTACCTCAAGCTGTTCAATATATCTATCAACTGTACAAAGAGGGCATAGGAGAAGCAGATCCAACAAATATGACCATAAGGGGACTTACTTTAGAGGAGTCAGAAAAGCTATTTTCTAAAGCAGCCTATGGTCAAGAGATTGTTTTGGATCAAAATAATATTATAAAAAATATTCATGGAGGTCAATGATGAATTAATAGAACTATCTAACATTATACATAACCCCTACTGTTTGAGGACCACTATGGCTGGATATAACACATCCGGCCTTTAAGAATACTATCTCCTTTATAGAAAGGGCTTTTTCAAGTTCCTCCTTTAAATAAACTGCATCTTCAGGAGCTAGAGAATGATTAACAATCATTCTATCTAAATCTATAAGATCTTTATCCTTCAAAATTTCTTCAATTAATGCATTAAGGGTTTTTTCTCGTTTACCTCTGGTCTTTTGATGAAGAATAATTTTTCCATCTACTAACTTTAAAATAGGTCTGATCTTCAACATGTTGCCTATAAAGCTTTGAACTGAAGAGCATCGACCACCCTTTTGCAGATACTCCAATGTGTTAACAGCAAAAAAGGTTTTTACCTTTGGAAGCTGTTCACGAATTTTAGCAGCAATCTGTTGAACATTTAATCCCTCTTTAGTTAAATCGACAGCTTTTAAAGCTAACAAACCTATACCAGCAGATAAATTGAGGGAGTCAATAATCTCTATTCTTCCTTCAGGAAACTCTGATGCAGCAATTTTAGCGTTTTGTATAGTTGTTGAAAGCTGGGAGGATAATCCCATATACAAAATATCTTTATTTTGCTCAATATGATATTTAAATACTTCATGAAAATCACCTGGGGTGGGTGCAGAAGTTTTGGGGAGTTCTCCTGTATCATTGACCTTTTTGTATAAATCCTCTGTTGTAATTTCTATCCCATCCTTATAGGTATGTTCTTCAAAGACCACATATAAAGGCACAACATCAATATTATTTGTTTTGAGAAGCTCTAAAGAAAGGTCACTGGTACTATCGGTAATAATTTGTACATTCCTCATTGTATCCCTCCTAAAAGATAAGTAACATATTGCTACAATAATAATAGTTTGTAAAAAATACTATTATCTTCAAAAACTCTTTTGAATTAAATCTCATTTTATAATTAATTTAAAACCATAAAACAATATTTCATAATTTATTATAATTTAACAAATTTTACAAAGTAAGGTTTTCTTCTATTTTGATTATATCATACTACAAATACAATTAAAAATCTGCAACTCTAACCATCCTTATATTGTATTGTATGATAGACCCAAGAGAACATAAACTATAATAGAGGTGATATATTGTGGATAAAAAAATAATCAAACAGGAAGAAAGAAAACAGTCTGTTGCTAAAAATTATGAAATAGCTAAAGAACTAGGAATCGATAAAGGTGATCTACCTTCTCGAGTAATAGGTTATTATGGAGGCGCTATTGGTGGTCTTATGACAAGACGATTAATTGAAATGGGGGAAAAAAATTTAATCAATAAAAAATAGAAACTCTTATGGTTTTAAAGGTAGTACTGTCTACCTTTTTTTTTGCACCTTTAACTTTTCAATTGAATAATAATTTAAGAAGATGATACTAATTATCTTTACGATTATGAATTTAATTTAATAAAAAAATTAAGGGGGAAAAGAAAATGATAGGAATTATACCCAAGTTAAAAGTAGATTATGTTCCTGTAGATAGTCCCAATAGACCAGGAACTTCTAGTGACATCCAGTGGATTACTGTTCATAATACTGCTAATCCCAATAGTACTGCTCAAAATGAACGGGATTATGTGGCTTGGAGACCTGACAAAGCCAGCTTTCACTATGCAGTGGATGACAAAGAAGCAATTGCCATTATTCCAGAGGAGGAGATAGCTTGGCATACAGGAACTGCAGAGGGAAATAGAACTAGTATAGGAATTGAAATTTGTGAATCCGGTGATCAAGAAAAGACCTATAAACATGCAGTAGGATTTATTGCAAAGCTGTTAAATGACAGAAATTGGGGCGCTGATAGATTAAGAACGCATAAAAGCTGGAGTGGAAAAGAATGTCCCAGGAGATTATTAAGTACATGGGATAAATTTTTAAAAGATGTAGAAATGACTTTAAACAACTTAAGAAAGGATATAGAGTTAGATACAAAAGATAAATGGAAATTAGAAGGAATTGAATATTTGGCAGAAAAGGGGCTTTTAAATGACCTCAAAGGGTGGACAGAAAAAATAAATGACCCTATGCCAGTATGGGGGGTAACCCTATTACTAAAAAATGTACACCAGGACTTAATGAAAAAGTTAAAGGGAGAATAATTAGGGGCGTGTAAAAATAAGTTCAATTTCAATTTATAATTCTCCCTACAGATGACTATGTTGACAAAGGATGATTATATATGGTTTAATTAAATCTGTATTTTATGAAACATCAATATCTGTTAAAGGATACAAACTTCATAAAATATAAAGGTCAGTTCGCAACCATCCTGACTTTAAACAAAACTATGGATTTGGAGGAAAACGAATGAAAAGAACAAAGTTTTTAACCCAAGCTGCCATGATTGCAGCCATTTATGTTGTGATGGTGGAGGTATTTAAACCCTTTGCCTATGGTATGGTGCAGGTGAGGATAGCTGAAGCATTAACCGTGCTACCATTTTTCACTGCCGCAGCCATTCCAGGTTTAACAATAGGTGTAATTGTATCAAATATTATAGGCCCCTACGGCATGATAGACATCGTATTTGGAAGCTTGGCAACCTTCATGGCTGCATATCTTTCCTATAGGATGCCTAAAAAAGCCTTGGTGCCTCTACCACCAGTATTAGTAAATGCAGTAATTATTGGGGCTATGCTTTATTTTATCTTCCTAGGCACTCCAGATGAGATGCCATTACTCCCTATTATGGGATGGGTTGGGTTAGGACAGATAGTAGCATGCTATGGATTAGGATATCCATTAATGAATATTCTAGAAAAATATAAAGATAAGATTTTTAGATAAATAAGTATAGAGGGGTGATGGACCCCTCTATACTTGTTTTACTTATCATTTTTAATAAATACCCTTATTCTTTTAACCGGCACAGGCTTTTCACCATCTTTTTCTATGACCTTATCAAATTCATCATCTTCATAATCAAGTGCCTCCTGTAATAACTTTTTAAGCTCACCGCCTTCAATATCAGAAGGCGTAACGTCGTTAATCATTACAAGCACGCCATCATATTCTGAAAACACATCGTATCCTGTAAAGAAACAGCCATGATCAAGTAATACCTTATGGGCATTTTCTAGTATACCTGCTATGTTATCTAGAGAGATATTATCTAAATTTCCTCTAAGGGCAACTTGCATATCGATTGGCAGAACTTTATCAAGCTTCATGTCAAGCTCAATAGCCTCATTTATTTTTTCATATTCCTCTTTTTCAACAAAAACCCTAGCCCTATTGTCTTCAAGTCCTGGAACTTGTGATAGGATTGGTATGATAAGCTCTGAATACTCATCCTCCAATCTACTAAGGGTATTGTATTTTCCTAAGACAGAGGCTTCATAATCATCCCGGTGTACCTTACCATCTCGATAATAAATAGCAAAATGGGTATCGATACTTGTAGTAGATTTTGCCCTTGCCATATATTCCCCAAACTTAAAATTATAACGAGCTTTTCCGATTTCCAAGTCTAAAGATGAGTAATTTTCTGCTACATAACCTCTTATAGCTTTGTTGGCTAAAGCAGCTGAGATTGGATTACCTACAAAAGCATTTGCAATAAACAGTATTCCACCAATTAGACATATTCCAACTAGTAGAGCAACTATTTTCAAAGCTGATTTATTGTTTTTCATTTAAACGGCCTCTTTTCTAATTTTCTAAATGCAAATTTTATTAGGGCTGCTATAACTACACTGAGTATTGTAAGTGCTGTGGATATGGAAATTATTTTGCTGTAATCCTTCGGCCAAAACATTTTAGTGTGCCATAAGATGCATTAGATATATTAATATGCTAGCATACAAAACAATTTTCTTCAAGGATGTAATAGCTGGTCTACATTTAAGTAAAATTGCCCCTAAATTAGGTCTTATTTTATTTATAGAGGTATAAAACAAGACTATTTTATGATATAAAAGAAGTATATAATGTAATAATATATAAGTAATAAAAGTAAAATAAAGTATAGCCAGGAGGACAAAAGATGAAGCTACATGTAGTATTATTAGAGCCTGAAATTCCACAAAACACAGGAAATATTGCAAGGACCTGTGTTATTACTGATACTGTATTACATATTATTGGACCTATGGGATTCTCTTTGGATGAAAAGGCTGTCAAAAGGGCGGGTTTAGATTATTGGGATCTGCTGGATTTTAGATACTATGATAGTTATGGAGAATTTCTTGAGAAAAATCCCAATGCAAAGGTTTATTATGCCACTACAAAGGCTGAAAAAGCCCATAGCGATATAACCTATGAAGAAGAAGTATTTATTATGTTTGGAAAGGAAACCGCTGGAATACCAAAGGATATTCTAGAGAAGAACAAAGAGACATGTATAAGGATACCTATGCTAAACATAGAAAAGGCTCGCTCCTTAAACCTATCTAATTCAGTAGCCATTGGAGTTTACGAGGTTTTACGACAATGGAACTATCCCAAAATGCGATAAAGGTATATCGTGTGAAGATTCAATCAATTCACCAGCACAAAGAAAGATAGAAGGAAAAAAGTATGTTATGTTGAAATAAATACTTAACATATTATTTCAATATAAATTGCCCTTGACTTGATTTGTAAAGAAGTAATAGATAAGGAGGTTGAAAATGAATAATATTCAAATTATAACTGATAGTATGACAGATGTTCCTAAATATCTTGTTGATAAGTATAATATTATTGTAATACCCCTGACCATTCATTTTGAAGACGGTGAGTATAGAGATGGGGTAGATTTAACTGGAGAAGAATTTTACAAAAAGCTCACAGAAGTAAAGGAACTTCCCCAAACATCCCAGGTAACACCAAATACCTTTATGAATGTGTTTAGGGAAGTGCTAGAGGCAGGAAAGGAAATCATTTGTATCAATGGTTCTTCTAAAGCCAGTGGTACCCATCAAGCAGCCGTTTTAGCAAAGCAAGAATTAGAAACCGATAAAATAGATGTTTTTGATACAATGGGATTATGCTTTGGGGGAGGATTCTTTGTTTATGAAGCTGCCAAAATGGCTATAGAAGGTGGGACTAGGGAAGAAATACTTACTAAGCTAGATAAAATGAAATCAAATATCGATCATATCTTTACTGTGGATACTTTAGAATACTTAAAAAAGGGGGGCAGGCTAAATCCTATGAAGGCTACTATAGCCACTATTTTAAATGTCAAACCTATTTTAACAGTGGAGGATGGTCTAGTAGAATCATTAGATAAAGTAAGGGGCACCAAAAAGGTGATCGGGAAAATGGTAGAGCTGGCCAAAAACCGAGGTGGAGATTTTTCACAGAAAACTGTAGCTATTGCCCATGCTAATACACCTGTAAAAGCAGATGAATTAAAGGAAACTGTTGAAAAAGAGCTTAATCCGAAAGAAGTTATTATCACTGAGATTGGTTGTACCATAGGAACTCATGCAGGTCCAGGAACTTTGGCTATTTTCTATTCTAAGAAATAAACTAAAAAATTTACCAAAAACTGTTGATTGTGGAAATGTTTATTATTATAATGAATATAATAGGAAAATTTTATTATGAAGTATGGAATTATTTAAAATATAAATAAACATATCTGAATGAAGAATGCGGGAGAGACCCAACAAGGGCGCCGAAGGAGGAAGCTAAGAAATTCGCCATTTCTTAGGGAATATCTCAGGCAAAAGGACCGTATTTGGACAGTTCTCTGGAAAGCTATTATAGCACCGAAGGAGCAATTTCTTTTTTTATAAGGAAAGAATCTCTCAGGTAAATCAACAGAGGTCATTTGTGACAACAGGGCGTTGGCATAAATTATCTCTGTTTTTGTTTTGTTCATTTAAACCCCATAAAAAGTGTTCTTTTGCACATGAAAAAAATATATCTACATAAACTAAAAAAAGTTGCATAAAAAGTATAAAAATGATGGAGGTCCCACTTTGAAGCCAATTATAATAACCAATAACCCTAAGGTTCGTCAAAAATATAGCAACGATTATGAAGTAGTCTTTATCGACGGAACCTATATGGAGGTTTTAATCACAATAAGGGATTTTATACATAAAGGTCATGAACTGTTAACACACCCATTGTCGGGGAGCATTAAACCCAATGAAACCCCCTATAAAAGTGCATTAATTTCTAACATAAAGGGAAAAATGAATATGGAATCCATCATGATTATTGAGGATAGTATTCAAACAGCGAAAAAGTTTCAAACAATGAAAAAGACACCCCAATGGTCACAGGCTATTCTCAAGGACTTTAGTGAGATTGACTATAGATTGCTAGATAGTGGATTACAAAGTATGTTGTATTAGAAGAAATGTTTTAATAATAAAATTTATTTATAAAAATTTATAAAATATATAAGTAAAAAACACATAAGGAGTGAAAAATATGGATAAAATTTATGATGTAATCATTATTGGGGCTGGTCCAGCAGGATTATCTGCAGGATTGTATGCTGCAAGAGGAAAGATGTCTACTTTAATATTAGAAAAGGATAAGACAGGTGGACAAATCGTGACAACCAATGAAGTAGCAAATTATCCTGGTTCTATTGAAAATGCTACAGGACCATCTCTAATTGCTAGAATGGTGGAGCAATGTAAGGAATTTGGAGCAGAAATAAAAAAAGATGCAATTAAAGAAGTAAAATTTGAAGATAAAATTAAAGTAGTTGTAGGAGAAAAAGAAACCTACCAAGCTAGGGCTGTAATTGTAGCCTCAGGAGCTAGCCCAAGATTATTAGATGTACCTGGTGAAAAGAAGTTAACAGGCAAAGGAGTTTCCTATTGTGCTACATGTGACGCAGATTTCTTTACAGATTTAGAAGTATTTGTAGTGGGGGGTGGCGATTCAGCAGTTGAAGAAGCCATTCATTTAACTAAGTTTGCAAGAAAGGTTACTATCGTACATAGAAGAGATACGTTAAAGGCTGCAAAATCTATTCAAGAAAAAGCCTTCAAAAATCCTAAAATTGACTTCATATGGGATACTACAATAACAGAAGTTAAAGGGGATGGATTGGTAGAATCTGTTGTTTTCAAAAACCTGAAAACTGGGGAAACTACAGAGTATCATGCTGATGAGGAAGACGGTACATTTGGTATCTTTGTATTCGTGGGATATATCCCTCAAACCCAGCTATTTAAAGGTTTGTTAGATATGGATGAAGTAGGGTATTTAATAACCGATGATAATATGAAAACCAATATACCTGGTGTGTTTGCCGCTGGAGATATTAGAGTAAAGTCTTTAAGACAGGTAGTAACTGCTGTGGCTGATGGTGCTATTGCATCTATCCAAGCAGAAAAATATATTGAAAATACTTTCCATGAGTAAAACTTTATTTTTAAGGAGGTGAGATGGATGTTAGCAGTTGATAAGGATACTTTCGATAAAGAAGTGCTAGAAGCAGAAGGTGTTGTACTGGTTGATTTTTGGAGTGATGGATGTGAACCTTGTAAAGCTTTAATGCCCGATATTGAGGAACTTGAAGGAGTTTATGGGGATAAGGTTAAATTTGTTAAACTCAATACAACCCAAGCTAGAAGACTGGCTATTAAACAAAAAGTATTAGGCCTTCCAACTATTGCTATTTACAAAGGTGGAGAAAAGGTAGAAGAAGTAACGAAGGACGAAGCCAACAAAGCCAATACAGAGACGATGATTAAGAAATATATATAACGCTGTAATTGTTTTGGCCTATAGCTAGAACGAGCTGGGAGGCTATAGGCCTTGTATAAAAAAGGGAGGTGAAGTTTGTGCGATTAGAGTTAGGAAATATATTAATTAAAGATGTGCAATTTAGTGACACAACTAAGATAGAAAATTCTATTCTCTACATTAACAAAGAAGAAATGTTAAACACCATTGGTGGAGATGAGCGTATTAAAAGTTTAGAAATTGAGTTAGCTCATCCAGGTGAAGAGGTAAGAATTACACCTGTAAAAGATGTAATTGAGCCTAGAGTTAAGGTGGAGGGTCCAGGAGGGATATTCCCTGGAGTAATAAGCAAAGTAGACACTGTTGGGACTGGTCGTACACATGCATTAAAGAATGTAGCAGTTGTTACCGCTGGGAAAATTGTTGGTTTCCAAGAAGGAATCATTGACATGACAGGACCAGGAGCAGAGTATACTCCGTTTTCTCAACTTCACAATGTTGTTATAGTTGCAGATCCTGTAGAAGGTATTAAGCAACATGACCATGAAGCAGCTGTAAGAATGATAGGTTTAAAGGCTGCTCAATACCTTGGTGAATTTGCTAAAAATCTTGAACCAGACGAAATGAAATATTATGAAACAGAGCCTCTTTTAGAATCTATTCAGAAATATCCTGATCTACCTAAGGTTGGATATGTATATATGCTTCAAACCCAAGGGTTATTACATGACACCTATGTATATGGAGTAGATGCAAAGAAAATTGTGCCAACAATTCTTTATCCAACAGAAGTAATGGATGGTGCTATTATTAGTGGTAACTGCGTATCTGCTTGTGATAAAAACCCAACTTATGTACATCAAAACAACTCAATTATTGAAGACCTTTATGAAAAACATGGTAAAGAATACAACTTTGTTGGTGTTATTATTACCAATGAAAATGTTTACCTAGCCGACAAAGAAAGATCTTCAAACTGGACAGCTAAGTTATGTAAGTATTTAGGATTAGATGCTGTTATTGTTTCACAAGAAGGCTTCGGCAATCCAGATACTGACTTAATTATGAACTGTAAAAAAATTGAAAATGAAGGCATTAAAACTGTTATTGTTACAGATGAATATGCAGGTAGGGATGGTGCATCTCAATCCTTAGCAGATGCTGATCCAAAGGCGGATGCAGTTGTAACCAATGGGAATGCTAATGAAACCATTGTTTTACCTCCAATGAAGAAAATCATTGGTACTACACAATATACTAATGTTATTGCTGGAGGTTTTGATGGAAGCTTAAGACCTGATGGTAGTATCGAAGTAGAAATACAAGCAATCACAGGTGCTACAAATGAGACAGGCTTTGGAAATCTCACAGCCAAAGGCTACTAATCTTTTTATAAGATTATTTGTTTAAAAAATTACCTTAGGATAAAATTCTACAAATATAATATATAGAAAGGATGATATTATGGGACGTTTTGATAACAAAAAGGTTATCATCATCGGTGATAGAGATGGAATCCCTGGTCCTGCCATAGAGGAGTGCTTAAAAGGCACTGGTGCAGAAGTAGTATTCTCTTCAACTGAATGCTTTGTCTGAACCGCCGCAGGAGCAATGGACCTAGAAAACCAAAAAAGAGTTAAGGATCTTACAGAAAAATACAGCGCTGAAAATGTTGTAGTTTTATTAGGAGCAGCAGAAGCAGAAGCAGCAGGCTTGGCTGCTGAAACTGTGACAGCTGGAGATCCAACCTTTGCAGGTCCATTGGCAGGAGTCCAGTTAGGACTTCGAGTATATCATGCAGTAGAGCCTCAATTTAAAGATGAGGTAGATGCTACAGTATATGACGATCAAATCGGCATGATGGAAATGGTGCTTGATGTTGATGGTATTATAGAAGAAATGAACGGAATTAGAAGCGAATATAGCAAGTTTAATGATTAGTCAATAAAATTCCCGTAAAAATTTAGAGAGGGGGGAAAGTATGAGCAAAAAGAAAGTCGTTCATTATATCAACCAATTCTTTGCTGGAATCGGTGGAGAAGAAAAGGCTGATATCAAACCTGAATTAAGAGAAGGTGTAGTAGGACCTGGTATGGCCCTAAATACTGCTTTAAAGGAAGAAGCAGAAATCGTGGCAACAATAATATGTGGCGACTCTTATTTCAATGAAAACTTAGAAACAGCTAAAGCTGAAGTTCTTGATATGGTAAAAAAACATAAACCTGATCTATTTATTGCAGGACCTGCCTTCAATGCTGGAAGATATGGTGTAGCTTGTGGAACGATAGCTAAGGAAGTTCAAGATCAGCTAGGTATTCCTGTAATTACAGGTATGTATACAGAAAATCCTGGTGCAGATATGTTTAAAAAGAGTGTTTATATCATTGAAACAGGAAACTCTGCGGCAGCTATGAGAAAAGCAGTTCCTGATATGGTAAAACTTGCTCTAAAACTATTAAAAGGTGAAGAAATAGGCTCCCCAGAAGAAGACAAATACATGTCAAGAGGAATCAGAAAAAATTACTTTGCTTCCGAAAGAGGTTCTAAGAGAGCCGTTGATATGTTAATCAAAAAGTTAAAGGGCGGGGAATTCGTTACCGAGTATCCAATGCCAGACTTTGACCGGGTGGAAGCAAATCCCGCTGTTAAGGATTTAGCAAAAGCAAAAATTGCTTTAGTAACATCTGGTGGTATTGTACCAAAGGGCAACCCAGACAAAATCGAATCTTCAAGTGCATCTAAATATGGTAAATATGATATCGGAAGCTTTATGGATTTAACAGAGGCTGATCATGAAACTGCCCATGGTGGATATGACCCAGTATATGCCAATCAAGACTCTGATAGAGTATTACCTGTAGACGTACTAAGGGATTTAGAAAAAGAAGGGGTTATAGGAGAACTACACAGATATTTCTACACCACTGTAGGAAACGGTACATCTGTAGCTAGTTCCAAAGCCTTTGCAGCAGAATTTGCAAAGGAATTGGTGGCTGATGGTGTGCAAGCTGTTATCCTAACCTCTACATGAGGCACCTGTACACGTTGCGGTGCAACAATGGTAAAAGAAATTGAAAGAGCTGGCTTACCAGTAGTTCATATCTGTACAGTAGTGCCTATATCCTTGACGGTTGGTGCAAATAGGATTGTACCAGCTATAGCTATCCCCCATCCATTAGGCAACCCTGCTTTGGATGCAAAGGATGAAAAAACCTTAAGAAGAAAAATCGTAGATAAAGCATTAAGGGCACTAACTACAGAGGTAGATGGTCAAACTGTCTTTGAAGACTAAAATTGAATTTGCCAGCTGATTTGATCAGCTGGCATCTTTGATACTAAATAATAAATCATAATAAAAAATTACGGAGGTGTAACCCCATGTCCTATGCAGTAGTAAAAGCGACATCCTATGTACTGGTCCACACACCAGATATGATTCTGCACAATGGAACAACCCAGACAACAGAAAAATTATCCAATCCAGAATCAGAATACCTAAAAAAATTACCACAACACATAAGAAAATATGAAGATGTAGTAAGCTATCCACCAAACCAAGTCTACATTGGAAAAATCAAACCAGAACACTTAAAAAATTATGATATGCCATGGTATGACAAAAAAGTAGAAGGGGCTGATAGATATAGTAAATTCGGTGAAATTATGCCCCAAGATGAATTTATAGGTCTGCTGAAAATCGTAGACGCCTTTGACTTAGTAAAGCTAGAAAAAAGCTTTACAGCTACTATAAAAGCAAAATTAGCTAATCATCCTTTAATAACACCACAGTTAATGGATAAGCTAAAAGAAGGAGAAGATTTAGAAGAAATTAAAAAAGCCATTAACGAATATCATGCTGAAGCCATCTACCAAGATGATAAAATCGTAGGCTGTGTAAAAAGAGCCCATGAAGTAGATCCCAATCTAAACGCTCATATTATGTTTGAAAACTTAGTAGTAAAGGCATCGGGAGTATTATCGTTCCTGCATCTATTAGACAAAAACAATGTAGATGTAACAGAAATCCAATACGTTATTGAATGCTCTGAAGAAGCCTGTGGTGATATGAACCAAAGGGGTGGAGGAAACTTTGCAAAAGCCATTGCAGAAGTAGCAGGGGCAGTAAACGCCACCGGTTCCGATACAAGAGCCTTCTGTGCAGCACCAACCCATGCATTGATCGAAGCAGCGGCTCTAGTAAAATCAGGAGCCTATGAAAACGTTGTGGTGGTAGCTGGTGGGGCAACAGCAAAGCTAGGTATGAATGGCAAAGACCACGTAAAAAAAGAAATGCCAATTCTTGAAGATGTAATAGGGGGCTTTGCCGTATTAGTAAGCAAAAACGATGGTGTGAGCCCAATCTTAAGAACTGATTTATTAGGAAGACATACAGTAGGAACTGGATCTTCACCTCAAGCCGTCATTACATCCCTTATTACAGCACCATTAGATAAAGGGAACTTAAAAATCACCGATGTAGACAAATACTCGGTAGAAATGCAGAACCCAGATATTACCAAACCGGCAGGAGCAGGAGACGTACCAGAAGCGAATTACAAAATGATCGCAGCCTTAGGAGTAAAACGTGGAGAAATGGATAGAAAAGACGTAGCAACCTTTGGAGAAAAACATGGTATGCCGGGGTGGGCACCAACCCAGGGTCATATACCAAGTGGTGTACCTTACCTGGGTCATGCAAGAGAGGCCTTCTTAAATCAAGAAATCCAAAGAGCGATGATTGTAGGAAAAGGTAGTCTCTTCTTAGCTAGGATGACCAACCAATTTGACGGAGTATCCATTATCATGGAAGTAAATCAAGGCCAGGCCACAGAAACAGCAGGCATATCAGAGACAGAAGTCAAAACTATGATCGCCGAAGCCATGAGAAACTTTGCTAGCCACCTACTAGCAGAATAAGGAGTGAATACAATGTCAGAAAATAAAGCAGTAAAACAAATGATCGGCAAAGTATTCAGCAACATAGCTGACGCCATCGAAACCGGGGAATTCAGCAAAAAAATAACCATAGGTCTAACTACCCTTGGTAGTGAACATGGGATAGACAACCTGGTAAAAGCAGCAGAAATTGCCCAAAATAGATCCAGTAGCTACAAAGTGGTGTTGATCGGTCCAAAGACTCAAACAGATCTAACCATCCACGAAGCTACTACAGAAGAAGAAATGCATAAAACTATGGAAAAACTATTGGATAGCGGAGAAATAGACGGTGCAGTAACCCTACACTACAATTTTCCAATAGGGGTATCTACGGTAGGAAAGGTCATCACCCCAGGGAAGGGTAAAGAAATGTTTATCGCAACCACAACAGGAACCTCCTCCCCCCATAGAGTAGAAGCCATGGTAAAAAATGCCCTCTATGGGATTATGGCAGCAAAAGCCAGTGGAATTAAAAGACCAACTGTAGGAATCCTGAATGTAGACGGAGCCCGTCAGGTAGAAAAAGCGTTAAAAGAACTAAAAGCCAATGGCTATGACATAAACCTAACAGAGTCCATGAGAAGTGATGGAGGTTGTATCATGAGGGGCAACGACCTTCTAGCAGGTACACCAGACATTATGGTTCAGGATACATTAACAGGTAACGTCTTTATGAAAGTCTTCTCCGCTTTTACGACGGGTGGGGATTATGAATCTATAGGCTACGGTTATGGGCCAGGAATAGGTGAAGGACAAGAAAGAACCATTTTAATTTTATCTAGAGCCTCTGGTGTTCCAGTAATCGCCAACGCTATTGCTTATGCAGCTGATTTAGTAAAAGGAAATTTAAAAGAAGTGGTAAAAGAAGAATTCCAAAAAGCTAAAAAAGCAAAACTAGATGATATTCTAAAATCCTTGACAAAAGATACAAAAAAAGCAAATCAAGATGAAGAAGAAGTAACAGCACCACCAACGGAAGTGGTGACAGGATCTATATCAGGCATAGACATTATGGACCTAGAAGATGCGGTAAAAATATTGTGGAAAAAAGGAATCTATGCAGAAAGTGGTATGGGTTGTACAGGACCAATTCTTATGGTAAATGAAGGTAAATTAAATACAGCAATGGCAGTATTAAAAGAATCTGGCTTTGTAGCTGGTGAAACACCAGATTGTTAAAAACAAAGGGATATAGTTCCCTTTGTTTTTTTTATTGACAGAATATAAAATATATAGATCTTAATTCATTAATATATTCATTATAGATGGTACTACCTTTTGTTGTATTAAGACAAAAGGTATTATTTATTGGAAGAAAGTAGGGATATATAGAACAGCATATTAGAGATGATTGTGCAAATGAATATAAAATTGTGGCTATTTATGTACAAATGTATATAGAAATCACTAAATATTTAAAGTAAAATAATATAATTAAATATTTATACAAAATAATGACAAATTAAACAATGGTCAATATTATGGAAATAGAATGGAGAGGATAAAATGATTTTAAAGCAGGTACTAGAAATTTATGAGTTAATAGACAGAGCCGATGCTTCGGGAGAAAAACTAAAGGCTTTTTTTGAATCTAAGGGAGCGACAGATATTACTGTTACAAAAATATTGGGAAAACAGGGTTCAACAGATTTTATTAAAGTTGTTATTGCAGGAAAGCATGGGAAATTAAAGGGAGGCGATGCACCTACTTTAGGTATTATAGGCCGTTTAGGTGGTCTCGGTGCTAGACCAGAGGTGATCGGATATGTTTCAGATGGAGATGGTGCTGTGGCAGCTATGTCTGTTGCTCTAAAATTAGTAGAAATGCAAAACAGGGGAGATGTATTGAGGGGAGATGTTATCGTAACAACCCATATATGTCCAGATGCACCTACAGAAGAACATTATCCTGTTCCATTCATGGGTTCCCCAGTAGATATGGATCAGATGAATGAAATAGAAGTGTTAACAGAAATGGATGCAATTTTATCTATAGATACAACAAAAGGAAATGAAATTATTAACCATAAGGGCTTTGCAATTTCACCAACTGTTAAAGAAGGATATATACTACCTGTTAGTTATGACTTATTACAGATTATGAAAAGAGTAACAGGAAGATTACCTAATGTATTTGCCTTATCAACTCAAGATATTACACCTTACTCTAATAAATTACCTCATATCAATAGTATCTTACAACCAGCTGTAGCTACATCAGCTCCTGTTGTAGGGGTAGCTATTACAACAGAAGTAGCTGTAGCAGGGTGTGCCACAGGTGCATCTCATGTCATAGATATAGAAATGGCAGGGCGTTATGCTATTGAAGTAGCCAAGGATTACAGTGAAGGAAAATGTAGTTTCTATTGTCCAGAAAATTATCAGAAATTGATTGAACTTTATGGAGAATCTAAATACTTACAAACACCAGGAAGAGAATAGTAAGTTTTAAAAATGAAATTATGTCCAAGACATAACTCTCAAATTAATTAGAAATTAAAGATATTCATAAAAATACATTAAAAAGAATTAGCATAGGAAATTGCTATTTAAGTATGTTGAAATTCTGTGTTTAAGCCAGTTGTAGCATTCTGCAATGAGCTAATAAATAATAATATAAGGAGGAAAAAGCATGAAAAAAATATTAAAGCCAATTAGTATCATCTTAATTTTAGTACTTAGTTTAACTATGTTAGTAGGTTGTGGATCTAAAAAGAGTGACAATCAGCAGGAGTCAACTGCAACAGATGTAACATCTGGAGAAGTATCTGAACAGAGTAAAGAAGGAGGAGTAGTTACTATTGCTCTTTCAGCAACACCAAAAACTATAGATCCAGTAAAGTACACAGGTGTATATGAAGGGGACATTATCGTAAATGTTGGTAATACATTAGTGAGATACAAGCAGGATTTAAGTGAGGTAGTAGCAAACTTAGCGACTGAATGGTCTGTTTCAGAAGATGGAAAGGTATATAACTTTAAGCTAAGAGATGATGTATATTTCCAAAAAGGAAAATATCAAGATGGAAGGCAGATGAAGGCAGATGATATAAAATACTCTTTAGAACGGTCTGCTAAAGAATCAGCCATGAATCGATTAAGTATGTTGGATTATGTGGAAGTAGTAAATGATTTTGAGGTTAATTGTTATTTAAAAGATGCAAATTCTTCTTTTTTAACCGTACTTACTGATGCTGGTAATGTTATTGTACCACAAGAAGAAGTAGAAGGATGGGGAGATGCCTTTGGATTTAACCTAGTAGGAACAGGCCCCTTCAAGGTAGTAGAATGGAAAAGAGATGATAGTGTAATCTTAGAGAGAAACGAAAATTATTGGGGGCCAAAACCTTATCTGGATGGTGTAACATTTAAATTTATTGCAGATCAAAATATGATGACAAATGCATTAAGAACAGGTGAAATTGATATTGCAACAGGCCTTACAGGTGAGAGTGTAAAAATTGTGAATGATGATCCGAATCTTGTATTAAGTGAAATACCTGGATTACACGTAGCTTATTTCTACATGAACTTGATAGAAGGTCCAACAACCGATAAGAGAGTACGAGAAGCTATTATTCGTGCCATCGATATCGATCAGATGGTAAAAGGAATTTATCAATATGATGAAGCCCAAAGAGCCTATTTACCATTGCCTCCAGGATCATGGGGATATGACCCAGATTTAGAAAGCTTAATTCCATCATATGATCCCGAAAAGGCAAAAGAGCTATTGACTGAGGCGGGGTATCCTGATGGATTTAAAACAGAAATATATGTAGCAGATCAACCAGCTAGAGTAAAAATGGCTACTATTATACAACAGTTCTTAAAACAAAATTTAAATATAGATTTAGATATCAAAACTGCTGAGTGGGGTACCTTTAGTGATATCGCATCTAAAGGAAAGGCACCTATTTACGGGATGTCTTGGACATGGTACCCAGATCCTTACTTCTTTTTAAATCAGATGTTCCATAGTTCCCAAATAGGGGCATTAGGAAATGGACAAGGCTTTAACAAACCAGAAGTAGATGAATTACTGGATGAAGCAGCAAGGGTATCGAACCAGGAGGAAAGAGCTGAACTTTACAAAAAAGCGTTAAAGAGTATTACAGAAGAATATTCACGTGTAAATTATTCTAATGAGAAAGTAATCTATGGATTAACAAGCAGAGTACAGGGATTTGAAATGAGAGCAGATAATCAAAAAATCTTTGTTTCACCAGAGGTAAATGTTTGGTTACGAAAATAAAGACTTTAAAATGCTTGTAAAAATCTTAAGGTCCTTATAGGATCGTGAAGAAAGACTCTATATGATAGCCATTATTGTATGGAGTTTTTTCTTCAATTCAACTAAAAACTAGGGAGTGAAAACATGCTAAAGGTCATATTAAAAAGAATTTTACAACTCATTCCTATCTTATTTATTGTTGTTACCATCATTTTTGTAATCACTCGTATGATACCGGGTAATCCTGCTAGTGTAATGCTGGGTCCTCAAGCACCAGTAGAAGCAGTGGAGGCATTAAGCGAAGAACTAGGATTAAATAAAAGTATTGGTGAACAGTTTACGGGATATCTAAAAGGTGTAATCAGGGGGGATTTGGGCAAGTCCTATTACTATAATGAACCGGTAACAAAAATGATTATGGAAACATTTCCTAATACGTTATATTTGAGTTTGGTAAGTATTATTATTGCCTTACTTGTGGGTGTGCCTGTGGGAATTATTTCTGCAACAAAACAATATTCTATGTTTGATTATATTTCTATGGTGATTGCCTTAGTTGGTGTATCTATGCCTATATTTTGGCTGGGCCTAATGATGGTATTAATATTTAGCGTGAATTTAGGGTGGCTTCCATCTATAGGAATGGGAAGTTTAGATAAAGGATTATGGAATGTGATTAGTCATTTCATTTTGCCAAGCATATGTCTAGCTACGATTCCTGCCGCTACATTTGCTCGAATTACCCGTTCTAGCATGCTGGAAATTATCAAACAGGATTATATTAAGGCATTGCGGGCAAAAGGTTTAAAGGAAAAAGTTGTTGTTTGGAAACATGCCTTAAAAAATGCTCTGCCTCCTATCATTACGGTATTAGGACTTCAAATGTCATCTCTATTATCAGGGGCTATTTTGACAGAAACCATATTTAGTTGGCCTGGAATGGGAAAATTAATTGTTGATGCCATAGGAAACAGAGACTATGCATTAATTCAAAGTACAGTATTATTTATCGCTTTTATTTATGTATTCATGAATCTATTGGTGGATATTGTATATCTCTATATAAATCCCAAGGTTTCATTTGAATCAGGGAAAGGAGGGGACTAGATGGACAGCAAAGGAATTACAGTGGACATAGTGACACAGCAGGAAATGATATTAAAAGAAAGAAAGTCTAATAATGCTTGGAACAAATTAAAGAGAAATAAAACGGCAATGATAGGCCTTGTAATTGTAATAGTTATGGTAATGATAGCAATCTTTTCTCCCTTTTTAGCTCCTCAAGATCCAAATCTTATGGATTTAGGTAATAGTTATTTAAAGCCTGGACAAAATGGACATATTTTGGGAACTGATGAATTTGGACGGGATTTATTAAGCAGAATTATATACGGTGCTAGAATCTCTATTATTGTAGCCGTTGGAGGAATGCTATTTGGAGGCATTATTGGAATTCTTTTAGGGCTAGTTGCTGGTTTTAAGGGAGGAATCGTGGATACGATTATTATGCGTTTGATGGATGGTATGTTTGCTTTTCCCTTTGTATTATTGGCTATTGTTTTAATGACAGTTTTAGGAGATGGATTGCAGAATGTTATATTGGCTATTGGTATTGCCAATATTCCAGGATTTGCACGAATTGTACGAGGCCAAGTTCACATAGTAAAGAATGAAGAATACTGCCAAGCCATCCGAGCATTGGGGGCTTCTGATATAAGGTTGTTATTTGCCCATATTCTCCCCAATAGTATTTCACCCATTATTGTGTATGCTACATTAAATGTGGCAGGAGCAATTATTTCTGAAGCAGCATTGAGTTTTCTAGGATTAGGAATTCGACCTCCAACTGCATCATGGGGAACAATTCTACGATCAGGAAAAGATTATCTTAACACAGCTTCCCATATTGCTACTTACTCAGGTTTAGCTATTTTGGTTACAGTACTGGGATTCAATCTATTAGGTGATGGTATTCGTGATGTGTTGGACCCTAAGATGAAACGGTAGTGATGGTGACTATAGGTGTAAAAAGGGGGAAATACAATGGATATAGATCAGTATAAAGAGAGGGTTATTAGGAAAGTTGACGAAATATCCAAAGATCTGTTTGAAGTTTCTGATTATATATATAATCATCCAGAATATTGTTTTGAGGAGTACCTTGCTACTAAAAAAATAATAGGTTACTTAGAAAATAGTGGCTTTAAAGTACAAAAGGGTTTAGGAGGATTAGATACAGCTTTTGTGGCTACCTATGATACTGGAAAACCAGGGAATCATATTGGGTTGTTTGGCGAATATGATGCTGTCAAGGGAATGGGGCATGCATGTGGACATAACATTATGGCAGCAACTGCATTAGGAGCCGGTATTGCAGTAAAGTCTGTGATAGATGAGATTGGTGGAAAAGTGAGTGTATTTGGAACGCCGGCAGAAGAAGGTGGGGGTGGTAAGATTATCATGTTAGAAAATAACGTATTTGATGGAATAGATGCCGCCATGATTTTGCATCCTGCCAGTGATACTGTTGTGAACGACATCTCCTATTCTAGAACTGATATAGAAGTGAACTTCTATGGCAAGACTGCCCATGCAGCTACCTTTCCTGAAGAAGGAATTTCAGCATTGAATGCTGTTATACAATTGTTTAATATGGTAAACGGCATGGGGTTAGAAGTGCTTGAGAAGGGAAAAATCATTGGAATAATTAGCAAGGGTGGAGAAGATCCAATATATGTACCAGATCATACTCAAGCCAAATTTACTATCCGTTCATTTAAAATGAAGTATAAAGAGGAATTAGTAGAGAGGTTTTTGGAAATTTGCAAAGCTGTTGCAAAGGCAACAAAAACAACTTTCAAATATAAATATATAGGTTTACCCTATGAAGACATAAGAAACAATGAAAAATTAGAAGATTTATTGGCGAAGAATTTAATTTTATTAGGTGAAACTATTTGTCCCAGGGAAAGAGAATTAGGGATTGGTTGTACCGACATGGGAAACGTAACCCATGAAATTCCGGGATTGCAATCCTATATACAGATTGCAGAGGGAACACGAGGACATACACCTGAGTTTTTAGAGGCAGCAGGAGATGATAGAGGAAGAAATGCCCTATTGAAAGGGGCAAAAGCTATGGGTATGACGACTATTGACCTATTAGCTTCTAAAGACAATATGAGGGAAGTAAAAGAAGCATTTCAAAAGATGAAACAAAGATTTTAATAAATGGAGGTGGAAATATGAGCAAAGAAATTATCAAAGTAAATAATTTAAAAACATATTTTTATCTTTCCACCGGTATCGTAAAGGCAGTAGACGGAGTCAGTTTTCGAATCAACGAAGGGGAAACCCTAGGAATTGTCGGTGAGTCGGGTTCGGGAAAAAGTGTTACTGCTTCTTCTATTATGCGGTTAGTAGCAAATCCTATTGGTAGAATTGTGGATGGAGAGATTTTATTTGAAGGCAAAGACTTATTAAAGTTAAAAGAAAAAGAAATGTTAAGCATACGAGGAAAAGAGATATCTATGATTTTTCAAGATCCTATGACCTCATTGGATCCGGTATTTACCATTGGACAACAAATTATGGAAGTTA
The DNA here is from genome assembly GCF_900100845.1 of Natronincola ferrireducens. Taxonomy (NCBI): domain Bacteria; kingdom Bacillati; phylum Bacillota; class Clostridia; order Peptostreptococcales; family Natronincolaceae; genus Natronincola; species Natronincola ferrireducens. The sequence goes on from NZ_FNFP01000003.1 coordinate 123,029, forward strand.
TTAAGATTCATCAAAATGTATCAGATAAAGAAGTAAAAAAAATAGCTGTTGAAGCTCTTAACATGGTTGGGATTCCTGAAGCAGAAAAACGGCTAAATTCTTATCCCCATGAATTTTCTGGTGGAATGAGACAAAGGGTAATTATTGCCATGGCTATTGTTTGTAAGCCTAAAATGATTATTGCTGACGAACCTACTACAGCATTAGATGTTACTGTACAAGCTCAAGTGCTGGATTTATTAAAGGACCTTCAAAGACAGTTAGGAACATCTATTCTTATGATAACCCATAACTTAGGAGTTGTCTGGGATATTTGTGATAAGGTAATGGTTATGTACGCAGGTAAAACAGTGGAGTATGCAGATGCGAGAACCTTGTATAGCAATCCTAGGCATCCATACACATTGGGGTTACTTAATTCCATGCCTAAATTAAGCGATGATCCTGATAAGCCATTAACGGTTATTCCTGGAGGCCCCCCAGATTTAAAGTTAACAGGCAACGCTTGTAATTTTTATAACCGATGTGCCTATGCCCAAGATATTTGTCAGGAAAAGGACCCTCAACTACTAGAGGTTAATGAAAATCATTTTGTTGCGTGTCACTTTCAAACAGAAACAAAGAGCTTAAAGATAAAGGGGGAGAAGGTATAGTATGAAGGATACCATTATGGCAGTAGAAAATTTGACAAAAACATTTAAGATCCAAAGCAATAAGCTATTTACCCCCCCAAAGTATTTAAAGGCAGTAAATAATGTTTCTTTTGAGGTGTATAAAGGGGAAACACTAGGAATTATTGGTGAGTCTGGATGTGGTAAATCCACATTGGGAAAAAGTATACTTCGCTTGATCCACCCTAGCTCAGGTAAAGTAAGATACGAAGATATTTTACTTTCAGAGTTATCGGAAAAGGAAATGAAAAATATGAGGAAAGATATACAAATTATTTTTCAAGATCCATATTCATCGTTAGATCCGAGGAAAACCGTAGGTAGTCTTATTGAAGAACCAATGAAGATTCATAATATTGGAACACCAAAAGAACGTAAAGAGCGGGTAAGTGAGTTATTACAAATGGTTGGATTGGATGAATATCATGGGATTCGCTATCCCCATGAATTTAGTGGGGGGCAAAGACAAAGAATCAATGTAGCTAGGGCATTAGCATTGAATCCAAAGCTTATTGTATGTGATGAACCTGTTTCAGCATTAGATGTATCTGTTCAAGCTCAAGTACTAAACCTTTTAAAGACATTACAACAAAAACTGGATTTAACCTATGTGTTTATCTCCCATGATTTAAGTGTTGTAAAATATATCAGTGATAGAATTGCTATTATGTATTTAGGAAGAATTGTAGAGATGGGGGATTCTCAAGAGATTTATAAAAATCCTTTACATCCTTATACAAGGGCATTATTTTCTGCGATTCCTCCAGAAAATCCAATGGATAAAAAAGAAAAAATAAAGCTTAAGGGGGAAATACCAAGTCCTTTAAATCTACCAAGCGGCTGTCCATTTTCGGGTAGGTGTCCAAACTACATGAAAGAATGTAAGGAGATCCTTCCGGAATTGAAGGATGTAAAGGAAGGCCATAAAGTTGCTTGTTTGTTACATAGGTAAGGCATATATAAAAGAGGAGGCAGGAGTATGAAAAACGAAATACTAAAACAAAGATTATGGAAAGTAGTAGATGATAAAAAAGAAGATTTGCTGTGTTTGTGTTCTGAAATGATTCAAATCCCCAGTGAAAATCCACCGGGGGATATGGAAGATATCACAAGGTTAATATGCAATGAACTCAACAGATCTAATATAGTACATGAGGTAATCAGACCTCAAGAAGATAAACCTAATATCGTGGCTACTTTGGGGAAAGGCGGAGAAAAGACTTTACTATTAAATGGACATAGTGATGTGGTTCCGGCAGGAGATAGATCCAAATGGGATTTTGATCCTTTTTGTGGGAAGATTATCGATGGTAAGATTCTTGGAAGGGGAACCTCTGATATGAAGGCGGGATTAGGGGCTTTAATATTTGCCATGAAGGTGTTGGCAGATGAAGAAGTAGAAATCAATGGAAAAATTGTATTACATGTGGTGCCAGATGAAGAGACCAGTGGAGAAATGGGCACAAAATGGTTGGTGGAAAATGGATATGCAGATGGTGGAGATGCATGTCTTATTGCGGAGCCCACTTCCTATAACAACTGTGAAGTAGGACAAAAGGGATCACTTTGGCTGCATATTAAATCCTATGGTAAGTCAGCCCATGGAAGTATTGGAAACTACGTGGGAGACAATGCTATTCTAAAGCTTACTAAAATTTTGAATGCTATGGAAGAGATTAGAACACTAAAAGGCATTTATAATGAAGATCAAAAGAAAGTATTAGAAGATTCAAAGCGTATCGCTAAGGAGGTATTGGAGGTCGATGGTGTAGAAAATGTTATTGATCATGTTACAGTAAACATTGGCACAATTCATGGAGGAACAAAAACAAATATGGTAGCAGACTATTGTGAAGCAACAGTTGATATTCGTGTGCCGATCGGTATAAAGATACAAGATGTTGTGGATAAGTTTGAAAACATTGTAGAAAGACTAGGAATTGTGGATATAGAATATGAATATAATTGGAATTCAGAGGCTAATTATACTGATACGAATACAGAAATCGTGCAGTCTGCTGTAACAAATGCACAAAAGATATGGAATAAAGAAGTAGTTCCAGCCTATCAATGGGCATCAAGCGATGCAAGATACTATCGATATGCAGGAATTCCTACAATTCAGTATGGACCTGCCAATATAGAAGGAATACATGCCTATAATGAAACGGTAGATATAGAGGATGTAATAAATGCAACAAAGGTATATTTAGGGATTATGACGGATTTATTAGATATACAGTAGTATTTATTTATATCACTACATAAACATAAGGTGGATGAGGAGAATGTATACACTTATTAAAGGCGGTAATATATTTGATGTAGAAAAAGGCTATTATATTGAGGGTGACATATTAATCAATGGCAGCAAAATTGAAAAGGTGGGCCACACTATTAATGATGTAAAAATTAATCAAGTTATTGATGGTTACGGTAAAAATATTTTTCCAGGGTTTATTGATGCCCATAGTCATATCGGGATGTGGACCTATACTCATAATGGGAATGATGCTAACGAATGTGTAGACCCAGTAACTCCTGAAATGCGAGCTATTGATGGAATAAATTCAAAGGATCCCTGTTTCCAAGAAGCTGTAGAATCTGGGATAACTACAGTTATGGCTACTCCTGGCAGCGGAAATGTGATTGGAGGAATGGCTGCTATATTAAAAACCCATGGCACAACCATGTCAGAAGCAATAATAAAGGAATACGCAGCTTTAAAAATAGCTTTGGGAGAAAATCCCAAAACTGTATATCATAACATTGGCAAAACTCCTTCCACCCGCATGGCGACAGCTGCCCTACTAGAAGAAAATTTTATAAAAGCTAAAATGTATTTTAATGAAAGACACAATAAAAACATAGAAGAGGATTATCGCTGGGAGGTATTTTCACCTGTTTTTAAAAGAGAAATTCCTTTGAAAATTCATGCCCATAGAGCAGATGATATTCTAACTGCTATCAGAATTGCAGAAAAATATAATTTGAGATATACATTGGATCATTGTACAGAGGGATACTTGATTGTAGACGAGCTCAAGAAAAAAAATAAACCTATCTTACTAGGCCCTTTATTTATGTTTAAATCAAAAACAGAATTAAAAAATGCTTCTTCAAAGACAGCTCAAATTTTATCGAATGCTGGTTGTAATGTATCCCTTATATCAGATCATCCTTTTACCAATGGTAAATATTTGTTAGCAATGGCAGGATTTTTAGTGAAGGAAGGTTTAGATTATGCAGAAGCAATACGAATGGTCACAATAAATCCTGCAAGAGCATTAGAGGTTGATGATCAAATTGGCAGTATTAAAGAAGGTAAAGATGCAGATATTGTTTTATGTGATGGAGATCCTTTGGAAGTACAAACAAGAATCTGTATGACAATAATTAATGGAAAAATTGCCCATAGTATAGATTCACAGTATATTGGTGAAAGGTAAGGTGCAATTAGCATGTTATTATTAAAAAATGGCAAAATATTCACCATGGAGGACGAAATCATTTGTTATGGTGATATATTAATAGATAATGGACGAATTGTTCATATAGGTCATAATATTCAGGCATCAGATATCGAAACTATTGATCTACATCATCAAATTGTGTTGCCAGGACTTATTGATGGTAGCACTCATTTAGGATTAATTGAATCAGGCAAGAAGTTTGAGGGGGATGATGTTAGTGAAAAGCACATACCAATAACCCCTCACTTAAATACAAGGGATGGCATATATCCATGGGATGAATGTTTTGATAATGCATTGAGAAACGGGGTAACCACTGTTGTAGTGAATTCAGGACATGACAATGTAATAGGCAGTCAAAGCTGTGCAGTGAAGACTAAGAGAGATATATTAGAGAAAAGAATTATTAATCCTTTTGTATATATACAAGCAAACTTAGGGGACTCAACAAAAAAATGGAACCAAAATAAGCAGGAAACACCTCTATCTCGTATGGGGATTGTCCACCTTCTTAGAAAGACATTATTAGACACACAAATATATATTAAGAAGAAAAAAGCTGGGAAAATTGATTTCACTAATTATAGTTTAAAATATGAAGCTCTTGAAAAGGTGATAGAGGGAAAATGTCCTTTAAAGATTACAGCCCACAAAGCCCAAGATATTTTGATTGCAATTAGAATTAAACAAGAGTTTAATATAAATATCCTTGTCGATTACGGTACAGAGGGATATATGGTATTAAATGAACTGGAGAGAGCCAACATTCCTGTGTTTTTAGGTTCTTGCCTAACAGATCAATCAAGTTTGGAGCTGCAGAATAGGCGTGCTGATAGTGGACATCTGTTGTCATCTAGGGGACTTTGCACCTGTATTACAACCCATCATCCTGATGTATCAGTAGAATTGCTTACACTTTCTGCAGCTATTGCAGTTAAAGAAGGAATGGTTTATAAAGAAGCATTAAAATCCATCACAATTAACCCAGCAAAAGCTTTAGGCTTGGATAACCGAATAGGTAGTATTAAAGTAGGTAAGGATGCAGACATCGTTGTATTTGACGGTGATCCCCTAAAGAGTATGTCTAAAGTTACAATGACTTTGATTAATGGTGAAATTGTGTATAAAAGTTAGTGGGCCATTGTAGATTGATTGATAACATTATATATATGATCTAATTTAAGTCCTATTTGAAGTAGTAGCTTGGTTTCAGAGCTTTTCATAGATAAACCAATGATTTTTTCAATTTTTTTTATCCGTTGATAAAGGGTATTTCTATGAATGTATAAATTATCATGGGCTTGTGTTAGGTTAAAATCGCAATAAATGATTTCATTGAGTGTTTCATATAAATGATCCTGTTTCTCCATATCATGTATTTTTATTTTTTGAATTGTATTCATATAAAGTCTGTCGAGAATGGGATTATCGATTTGCTGATATAAAAAATGGTGGATTAGCAAATCATCATAGCTAAAAATTTTCTTTGTAGTGGAGAATAATATTTTCCCCATAATTAAGCTAAATGTAGCATCTTGGTAAGCATATTTTAAACTATACATATCCCTATAAGATCTACTTATCCCAATAGAAAAATTATATTCTGGAAACTGTATTTCAAGATTGTTTAATAACATTTGAAGCTTGGTTAATATTTTTTCATTAGGCATTTCATCTTTGACATGAATCGAAATAATTTGTGATTTTTCTATTAAGAAACTATTTTGATAGAAAGTTTCCTCTGCTAGATCCTTTATTTTAGACAAAATGGTATTAGGCACTTGATTTTCAAAGGATTGCATTTTTTTATTTAACTGTTGAATTTGTAGAATCCAGACATATCGATTTAAATAATAATCAAAATGATAATAATTTGTTTCTCTTTTAAGGGTAGTTTCATCGGTGAATAAACCATATAAAACATTTTGTAAATATTCATCTATAGATTTTTGATGGATTAGATCGTTCTTAGAAGTATTAATCATAGATAATATAAAATTAGAGAGTATTTCAATAATAAAATAAGGATCCAAATCTCCAAATTGTCTATGGATTTTTTCTATACATAAATAACCAATAACTTGTTTTTCTGTTTTTAGTGGAAAACAATAGTATTCTTGTTCCTCATGATCAAAAATAATAGGGTCTAGAGCATAAGGATGATCTATATACCAATCTGATAGTTCCTGGGACCATTTTTTCAATGGTAAATCAAAGGATAACTTCTTTTGTTGAGGGCTACAATGATATAGTAAATTAAACTGTTTAGATAATAAATAGCATTCTCGCTGAAGAAAAAGACTTACAAGATGTATCAAGTTTTCAGCATGAAAATAGTTGGTATTCATTAAGGATACAATATTATTTCTCAGTTGTTGCTTGATGAATGCCAAAATATTATCCTTATTCATAATTTCACATAAAACTTGAAACAAAAAGGCTTGATAAGCATCATTTTTTAAAAAATGAAATAAGGGTAATTTGTTTTCCTCACATATCTTTATAATTTCTTTATCCATAGAAATCTTGTTTTGGTAAGGGAGTATGCAGCATGCAGTAATATTTTTTGCAATAAGACTTTTAAATACTTTTATTCTATCTTCATTGGAGAGAAGATCTAAGACAATAAATACTAAGTCATTCTCTTTCACCCAAAAAAGATTTCCAGGAAAAGTAACAACAGAGATACGACGGATATCCTGTTGAAAAATATTGGAATCACTTGGATGACAAAGCAAAGTTAAATGGTTTGTTTTTGCAAAACAATGGAGTTTCATATATACCACCTCTAGCGTTTATAATGTTCAGAATAAAAAATGTCAAAAAATGTACAAATATGTATAAAAGATTTTATTATTATATTAGTTTAAAAGTAATCCATCATAATAGCAATAGCAATTTTACTAAAAACATAAATTTATTTATAAATATATGTAATAAGAGGGTGAACAAATTGGATACAGACATACAAGAAGAAAAAGTAAAGATAGGAGTTATTACAATTGGACAATCACCACGAAATGATATCATGGAGGATATTAGAGGTATATTAGGAGCCAAGTTTGAAATAATTGAAAAAGGTGCACTAGATTCTTTTGATTATAATGAGGTACAAAACAACTTTTATCCCCATCCAGATTCCACTGTGTTGGTTAGTAGAATGCGGGACGGAAGACAAGTAAAATTAGCAGAAGAAAAAATTATACCTCTATTGCAGGAGTGTATCCAAAACTTAGAGGAAAGACATTGTAAGGCTATACTAATGCTGTGTACTGGTCCTTTTCCCAAGTTTTCTCATGATGTCTTATTGATCAAACCCCAAGAAATGTTTCATAATATAACACAAAAACTAAGCGATGGAAATAAGGTGGGTGTGATAGTACCAGATAAGGATCAAGTGGAGATGATTAAATATTGGTGGAATCACCACGGTGTAGAAATCGAAGTACAAGTGGCATCTCCTTATGAAGAGGGGAATAATATTATAAAGGCAGCAGAAGGGTTTCGTGATAAGGATATATCTCTTATCTTTATGGATTGTATGGGATATTCTGTAAAGATGAAACAAGATGTACACCGGACTTCAGGAAAACCCGTATTATTACCTAGAACTCTAGCAGCCCGTATTATAAATGAATTATTTAGTTAAGGTTCCATCATAACAATGATTTTTAATTATAAAAAAGCCTTTTAATAGAAAGGATTCTTTAAAGGGCTTTTGTTATGTAGGTATTTAGACAAATGGTATAATCCCAATATGGAAAAAGAGAATGTACTACTTCATTTACCCTCATATTAAGAAATAATAGTTTTTAAAATACATATAGATAATATTTTGTAGAAAAATAGAGGGATTTAATAAAGTTTTAAAGATGCAAATTTTTATTTAACTGGAAGGAAAATACTAATTTGTATAGAATTAATACTTTGTACCTATAAAAAAAGCATTCCTTTGAAAATTTAAAGGATAACTTTTTTGAATCAACAGGAAATTATAACTTATCTAAAGAATGGATTTTTTATAATTTCCTATTGGTTATAAAAATAGGGGGAATTAAGTACATTTAAAAGAGAAAAAGGGAGGTAGTTTTTTATGTTTAAAAGGTTATTAGCTTTAATGTTGGTACTACTGCTTATGGGGACTGCATTAGTAGGCTGTGGGGGTGGAGCTACACAAGACCCAGCACCTGAAGAACCGACAGAAACAGAAGAACCAGCAGCTGATGCAGAACAATTTAACATGGCTATGGTAACAGATGTAGGTGGAGTAAATGACCAATCCTTCAATGAATCTGCATGGGAAGGTCACAAAAAAGCCGAAGCAGAACTAGGCTTCAATGTTAGCTATGTAGAGTCAGAGCAAGATGCTGATTATGAAAGAAACCTTGAGACTTTACTAGATGCAGGTAATGACTTGATTTGGGGCATTGGTTTTATGATGGGAGATGCCCTTTTAGCGGCTGCAGAATTTAACCCAGATCAAAAGTATGCCATCATCGACTATGATTATGGGGATGAAACACCAGATAATCTAGTAGGGGTATTATTTAAAGATGAGCAAGCATCCTTCCTAGTAGGATACATTGCTGGTAAAATGACAGAGACCAACAAAGTAGGATTTGTCGGTGGTATGGACTTCCCGGTAATCCATGGTTTCCACTATGGATTTATGGCAGGGGTAAAGCATGCTAATCCAGATGCAGAAGTGTTAGTGCAATACGCTGACTCCTTTGTTGATGCAGCTAGAGGTAAAGCTATAGCTAACCAAATGTACCAACAAGGAGCTGACATTGTATTCCATGCTGCTGGTGGAACAGGTGACGGGGTTATTGAAGCTGCAAGAGAGCAAGATAAATATGCTATTGGTGTAGATATGGATCAAAACCATTTGGCACCTGATCATGTAATTACATCTGCCATGAAACGTGTAGACAATGCTATCTTTATGATTGCTGAACAATTAAAGGATGGTAAATTCCTAGGTGGACAAACAATAGTGTACGGTTTAGAAGATGGTGGTGTAGGAATTGCTCCTACTTCTGATAAACATGTACCTGCGGAAATACTAGAAGAGGTTGCCGAAATAGAAAAGCAAATCATCGCTGGAGAAATCTTTGTACCAAACAACAAAGAAGACTATGATGAAAACTATTAATAAGTAGTCAGCAATATAGGAACAATAAAGATAAAAGCTCAGGTTATATCCTGAGCTTTTATCTTTATTGTTGTTTTCCTTCTTGTAAAAGAAGGTTTTGCTTTAAAATATATTTAGCTTTATATTGATATTTCCATATATATACTATTAAAATAGTATATAGTATAATATTATTTATGGAATAAAGGTTTGTAATTACTGAGAGAAACGGAGGGGAATTGGTTGAGGAATATCGATTTTGACTGTAGGGTAATAGAAATGAAAAATATAACAAAGAAATTCGGTGAATTTGTAGCAAATGATAATATTAACCTTACGGTCCATAAAGGAGAAATTCATGCTTTATTAGGTGAGAATGGTGCAGGAAAGTCCACATTGATGAATATACTTTATGGATTGTATCATCCAACATCAGGAGAAATACATATAAAGGGTGAAAGGGCCAATATTACTGATCCCAATATAGCTATTAAAAAGGGTATAGGGATGGTACATCAGCATTTTATGCTTGTGGAACCTTTTACCGTAGCAGAAAATATCGTCCTGGGCATGGAACCAACGGTTTTTATGGGGAAAATGGACATGAAAAAGGCTGTGGCAGACGTTGAAGAAATATCAAAAAAATATGGCTTGCATGTAAATCCCAATGACAAAATCTATGATATTTCTGTTGGTATGCAGCAGAGGGTGGAAATATTAAAGGCATTGTATAGAGGTGCTGAAATTCTTATTTTAGACGAGCCTACTGCTGTACTGACACCTCAGGAAATAAAAGAGCTTATTGGAATCATGAGAAATCTTACTGAACAGGGGAAAACAATCATTATTATTACCCATAAACTAAAGGAAATAAAGGAAGCTGCTGATTACTGCACCATTATTAGACGGGGAAAACATATTGATACTATAAAGGTAGAAGATACAACAGAAACAGAACTGGCAGCAAAAATGGTAGGCAGAGAAGTAAGCTTTAAAGTAAATAAGGAAGATAAAGAAAAAGGAGAAGTTGTTTTAAAAATTGAAGATTTAATTGTAAAGGATAATAGAAATATAGAAGCTGTCAGAGGACTGTCATTAGAGGTTTATGCAGGGGAGATTCTAGGAATTGCTGGAGTAGACGGGAATGGACAGACTGAATTGATTGAAGCACTGACGGGACTTAGGGCTATAGAGTCTGGAAAAGTTACAGTGAATGGCATAGACATAAGCAATAAATCTCCTCGAGAAATTATTACCAACAAAATGTCTTCTATCCCAGAAGACCGGCAAAAACGTGGTCTAGTTTTGGACTATACTGTCGCTGAAAATATGATTTTGGAAAATTATCAAAAGAATCCCTTTGCTAAAAAAGGTATTTTAAATAAAAATGCAATCAATGGGTTTGCAAAGAAATTAGTTAAAAAATTTGATATCCGGCCAGAGGATGAAACTATTAAGGCTAGAACTCTTTCAGGAGGAAATCAACAAAAGGTAATCATAGCTAGGGAAGTAACCAATGATCCTGACATCCTTATAGCAGCACAGCCAACTAGAGGTTTGGATGTAGGGGCAATAGAGTTTGTTCACAAGTCTTTGGTGGAGCAACGGGATAAAAATAAAGCTGTGTTATTGGTATCTCTTGAGCTGGATGAAGTTATGAACGTTTCAGATCGTATTGCAGTAATCTATGAAGGGAATATTGTAGGTATCATAGATGCAAAGGACGCAGATGAAAACACCCTTGGCCTTATGATGGCGGGAGGAGGTAATAAAGGTGAAAAATAAATCAATTGGTGAAAAATTATTGGCGTTTATTTCAAAAGGGAGTTTTAGCTTCAGTATTATATCTATATTATTAGGTTTTATTATAGGGGCTGTAATTTTAGCCCTAGCTGGATTTAGTCCAACAGAAGCCTATAGTGTTATGATTCGAGGGGTATTTAGTCGACCTAGTTATGTGGCATGGACCATTATTGGTTCTACCCCTATTATTATTACAGGATTATCCATAGCCTTTGCCTTTAAAACCGGGCTATTTAATATAGGTGCTGAAGGCCAATTTATAATAGGTGCTATCGCTGCTGCCATTGTTGGTTATATTGTAGAACTGCCTGCCATTATCCATATCCCACTGGTATTGCTATCAGCCATAGTTGCTGCTGGAGTATGGGGAGGAATAGCTGGATTTTTAAAGGCAAAATTTGGTGTACATGAAGTTATTTCCACTATCATGTTAAACTGGATAGCTCTTTACTTAAACAATTATATTGTATTACTAGAAGGGTTTAGAAGGGCTACTTCCCAGAGAACCCATGAGATACAAAGATCTGCCAGCACTGTTTTGTTAGAACAATGGAAAAGATCTCCGGAAGGAAGAGAATGGTTAAAAGGTCATGATTTCTTAGGAGATGCCTTAAGAACCCCCTTAAACTGGGGATTTGTCATAGCTATTCTTTTAGCAGTTCTTGTATGGTTTATATTAAATAAGACAACCCTAGGCTATGAATTAAAGGCAGTGGGGTATAACAAGCATGCTGCTGAGTATGGTGGCATCAATGTTTCCAAAAGTATGTTTAGATCGATGGTTATTGCTGGGGGGTTAGCAGGAGCTGCTGGGGGATTACATGTTATGGGAATTTCAAAAAGTATTGCTAGTTTATCAGCTATGGAAGGCTTTGGATTTAACGGTATTGCTGTCGCCCTAATTGGTGGAAACACTTCCATCGGTGTTGTTCTTGCTGGATTGTTATTTAGTGCTTTACAGTATGGTGGCTCTAAAATTCAACCGGCCCTAGGGGCTCCTTCAGAGGTTATTCAGATTATGATAGGAACCATCGTATTTTTTATTGCGATGCCTAAATTAATAAAATATACTCTACAAAGCTTAAAGAAGAAAAGGGGTGCTAAAAATGCTGGATAGTTTAGGATTTATCATAGGAACCACATTAATGTATTCTACACCCTTGATTTATGCGGCCCTAGGAGGTGTTGTATCAGAAAACTCTGGGGTAGTAAATATTGGATTAGAGGGAATGATGACCATAGGTGCTTTGGCAGGAGCTACGGTTGGCTTTTATTATGGTAATCCTTGGTTGGCATTTTTAGCTGCAGGACTGGCGGGGGGAGGCCTTGCTTTATTACATGCTATTGCTTGTGTAACCTTTGATGCTGATCAAGTGGTATCCGGGATAGCAATCAACTTTTTAGGACCAGGTTTGGCATTATTTTTAAGTAGACTTTTCTTTGAAGGTGCCACCATGACAAAAGCCATTCCTTTAGATAACAAAATGCCTAGACCTTTAAATGGTGTATTCCCTCGAAATTCCTTCTTTGATTTAGTTTTTAATCAGTATGCTACAGTTTACATGGCTTTTTTACTAGTTTTTATTATATGGTACTTATTATATAAGACAAAGCTAGGTCTAAGAATAAGAGCAGTTGGAGAACACCCTAGGGCAGTTGATACATTAGGAGTAAACATATATAACATACGATATTTATGTGTAATTTTATCTGGTGCTTTAGCAGGTTTTGGGGGTGCATCTATGAGCTTAGCCATCGTATCCAACTTTCGACCTACACTTATCTCAGGACATGGTTTTATAGCATTGGCAGCCATGATTTTTGGAAAATGGAAACCCCAAGGTGCTATGTGGGCCTGCCTTTTATTTGGTGTTTCCAATGGTTTGGTGGTTTATTTAGGCAGGGCCGATGCACCATTTGAAATATCTGTACAAATTTTATCTATGCTTCCTTATGTTTTAACCTTAATCGTGTTAATGGGCTTTGTGGGGAGGGCAAATGCACCAGCTGCTGTTGGAACTCCCTATGAAAAAGGAGAGAGGTAAATCATGTAAAAGCCCTCAGCTTTATGCTGGGGGTCTTATGCAATTTTTATGCCAATAAAATTCATATACCTTTGATTTTTATATTATTAAATGTTATAATAAATATATAGACTGAAATGAAGGGGTGGTTACCATGAAAATGGGATATAATTTACATCTAGAACAATCGCAAAAACTAGTTATGACACCACAATTGAAACAAGCGATAAAAATTCTTCAGTTGGCTAGTATTGAGTTAGATCAATATATTGAACAACAAGTGGAAACCAATCCCATTTTAGAAATAAACCAAGATACTCCTGAATTACCAGGAAACGAAACGGAAGGACCAGTAGAAGAAAAAATCAATTGGAAGGAATATGTAGAAGACTTTGATAACTATGAGTATGCTAAAAAACCATACAATGAAGATGAACAATTTAACTATGAGAATATTGTTTCTAAAGAAACTACCCTCCAGGAGCACCTTTTATTTCAATATCATATAACCCTCCTAGATTATAAATACAATGAAATTGGAGAATACATTATTAATAATCTCAACGAAAACGGCTACTTAACCATATCTGTTGAGGAAATCGCTAAAGAACTTCAAGAAGAACCTAGTACTGTGGAAAATATTTTGAAAATCATACAAACCTTCGACCCTCCAGGTGTAGCGGCCCGAAATCTTAAGGAATGTTTATTGATACAATTAGAACAATTACACGGAATTAGTGACAACGTTTACAAACTTGTAGAAAACCATTTAGAGGAAGTAGCAGAAAATAAATACCCTCTTATTGCAAAAAAAATGGATATTACTACAAAGGAAGTTCAGGATATATGTGATTTTATAAGGACTTTAGAGCCAAAACCAGGGAGAAGATTTGCATCCATTAACAACAACTACTTAGTTCCAGATGCTGTAATAAAAAAAATAGGTAGGGAATATTTAGTTATACTAAATGATAGAAATGCTCCAAGGCTAACCATTAGAGATGATTATAGGAAATTATTAACCAATGAAAATGAAAATTCTGACACTGTAAAGTTTTTAAATGACAAATTAAATTCTGCTATTTGGCTTATTAGGAGTATTGAACAAAGAAGACAAACAATTTACAAGGTAGTAGAAATGATTGTAAAAAAGCAAAGAAACTTTTTTGAATATGGAAAAAAACACCTTAAGCCCATGACCCTTAAAGAAATTGCTGAAGAAATTCAAGTCCATGAATCTACTGTAAGTAGAGCTACAAATGGAAAATATGTTGATACCCCTATAGGTGTATTTGAATTAAAATACTTTTTCTCCAGTGGGGTAGAGGGCTCTGATGGAGAAGGAATTTCAGCTGAAAGCATAAAAAATTATATTAAAGAGATTGTAGAACTAGAAAATCCCCATAAACCATTAAGCGATGAAAAAATATGCAAGCAATTAACCCTTCGAGGTATTAATGTTTCAAGAAGAACGGTAGCCAAGTATCGAGATGATTTAAATATCTCATCCTCATCTAAACGAAAGAGATACTAATAAAAACCTAGGAAACGCCTAGGTTTTTTGAAATAAGAAAAATAAAAAAAATATTGATTAATAGTAAAAAATGCTATATAATTTATTTATAGATGGTTTTATTTTTTTGCCACAATAGGGACATAATATGATTTAGGGGGACAAAAAAAGTCCTAGAAAGAAGGAAAATTATGCATGATATTATAGACCTGCAAAAAAAGATTGCTCCAGAGGTTTTAACGATTATGGAAAAACGCTTTAACATTCTAAGAAATATCTATGGTATGCAACCTATAGGAAGAAGAAGCTTGGCAAACAAACTGGCCATAGGTGAACGAATTATTAGAAGTGAGGTGGAAATTCTAAAAAACCAGGGGTTAGTAGAAATAACGGCAGCAGGTATGGTGGTAACATCAGAAGGACAACAAATTATTGAAGGTCTACAGGAATACATATATAAGATTAGGGGTATAAAACACCTAGAGGATAAGCTTAAAAAGAAACTAGCTATAGATAATGTTATTATTGTACCAGGAAATATTGAAGAAGATGACTATGTGTTGGATGATATAGGGAAGGCCACTGCAGCCTGTATAGAAAGTTCAATCTATTATAATACGATTGTTGGTGTTACAGGAGGTACCACCATGGCAGCAGTTGCAAAGGGCATAACAAAACCTACTAAATACAGCAATGTAACTGTGGTTCCCGCCCGTGGAGGTATAGGTAGAGAAGTAGAAAACCAGTCTAATATCATTGCAGCAGACATGGCTAGGAGGTTAAAATGTCAATATCAGCTACTCCATGCCTCAGATATGTTAGGCGTACAGGCCATGGAAAGTATTTTAAAAGATCCTGAAATTCAAAAGGTGACCAGTATAATAAAGTCTGTTAATTTATTGGTTTTTGGCATAGGCAGGGCTGATAAAATGGCGAAAAGAAGAGAACTTTCACCTGCTATCATGGATAAGTTAGAAGACTTAAAGGCTGTAGCAGAGGCCTTCGGCTATTACTTCACTAGGGGTGGAGAAATTGTATATGAGATGCAGACTATAGGTATCAGTTTTAAGGATTTTGAAAAAATCTCTACTGTTATAGGTGTAGCTGGAGGGGCCAACAAAGCAGAAGCAATCATGGCTATATCCAACTTAAAAAAATCCATGACGTTGGTTACTGATGAAGCAGCTGCTATAGAAATATTATTGAAGTACTGAAATAAATAGAGAAGAAGTAATAATATTGATTTAAAAATCAAATAATTAAAGTTGATAGTAATGTTGATAGCAATATAATTTTATTTATAAATATATATTAGGAGGGAATAACATGAGTGTAAAAGTAGCAATTAATGGTTTTGGAAGAATTGGTAGAAATGTATTTAAGGCGGCCCTAGAGGAAAAAAGGGACTGGGAGATTGTAGCTATTAATGATTTAACAGACCCTAAAACCCTAGCTCATTTATTGAGATATGACAGTTTATATGGTAAATTTAATGGTACGATTGAAGTAAAGGAAGATGCAATTATTGTAAATGGTAAAGAAGTAAAAATCTTTGCAGAAAGAGATCCAGAACAGTTACCCTGGGGGGACTTGGGGGTAGATATTGTAATAGAGTCTACAGGTATTTTTAGAAGCAAAGATAAAGCTCAAAAACATATTACAGCTGGAGCCAAAAAGGTTGTTATTTCAGCACCAGCTAAAAAAGAAGATATTACCATTGTTATGGGTGTAAACGAAGAAAAATATGATCCAGCAAATCATCATATTGTTTCCAATGCATCTTGTACTACTAACTGTTTGGCACCATTTGCAAAAATATTAGATGAAAATTTTGGTATTAAAAAAGGATTAATGACAACAATCCATGCTTATACCAATGATCAACAGATCCTTGATTTACCCCATGAGGACTTAAGACGTGCAAGGGCGGCGGCTGAATCCATCATACCAACGACAACAGGAGCTGCTGAAGCGGTGGCCTTAGTATTACCACAATTAAAAGGCAAATTAAGTGGTATGGCTATGCGGGTGCCAACACCAACAGTTTCCGTAGTAGATTTAGTTGCTGAGCTTGACAAAAGCACTACTGCTGAAGAAGTAAATAGAGTATTAAAAGAAGCTGCAGCTGGAGAATTAAAAGGAATTCTAGATTTTTCTGAGGAACCATTGGTTTCTATTGATTATAGACAGGACCCTAATTCCTCTATTATTGATGGGTTATCTACAATTGTAATGGATGGAAATCTAGTGAAGGTTGTATCATGGTATGACAACGAGTGGGGATATTCTGTAAGGGTAGTAGATCTTGTTTCCTATATGGTGAGTAAAGGAATATAAAACAGCAGGTATTAAACAGGATAAAAATTTTGAAGACAAGCCTATACAGGATGTGACCAGTAGTTGTTACATCCTGTAAAACGATTTTATAGGTAATAGAAATACACTAAGCCTCAAATTAAACAAATAACAGGAGGGGTTATTTATGTCATTGCTAAACAAAAAAACGGTAGAGGATTTAGCTGTTGAAAACAAAAGGGTATTGGTAAGATGTGACTTTAATGTGCCTATGAATAGCCAGGGTGAAATTACTGATGATATAAGAATTAGAGCAGCATTACCTACTATCCAATATCTAGTGAAAAATAATGCAGCAGTAATTCTTATGTCCCATTTAGGAAGACCTAAAGGTGAGGCTGATCCTAAGTATTCTTTAGCTCCAGTAGCCAAAAGAATTAGTGAATTAATTAATCAAGAGATTATTTTTGCTGATGATGATATGGTGGTAGGAGAAAAGACGAAAGCATTGGCTAAGGGTTTAAAGGCTGGAGAAGTTATGCTATTGCAAAATGTTCGTTATAGGAAAGAAGAAGAAAAAAACAATCCAGAGTTTTCTAAAGAGTTAGCTGCCCTAGGAGATTTGTTTGTAAATGATGCTTTTGGCACTGCCCACCGAGCCCATAGCTCCACTGCTGGGGTTGCAGAGTTTTTACCCTCGGCTATGGGTTACTTAATAGAAAAAGAAGTGAATTTTATGGGTAAAGCTTTAGAAAACCCTGAAAGACCTTTCGTAGCCATTTTAGGAGGAGCTAAAGTATCTGATAAGATTGGTGTCATAGAAAACTTAATGGACAAGGTAGACGCTCTAATTATTGGGGGTGGAATGGCCTATACCTTTCAAAAGGCACAAGGCTATGAAATTGGCCAATCACTGTTAGAAGAGGATAAAATTCAACTAGCTTTAGACCTTATAAAAAAAGCCAAGGATAAAAATATAGAACTTCTTTTACCTATGGACACGGTGGTAGCTAAGGAGTTTAAAGCTGATGCTGAACATACAACTGTAAAAGCAGGTAATGTACCTTCAGATGCTATGGGGTTAGATATTGGGATAGAAACCATATCACTGTTTAGTGAAAAAATAAAACAAGCTAAAACAATAATATGGAATGGACCAATGGGTGTCTTTGAAATGCCAGCCTTTGCAGTAGGGACAAAGGAGGTTGCTAGAGCTATGGCTGAAAGCGATGCTACAACCATTATCGGGGGTGGAGATAGTGCAGCAGCTGTAGAGCAATTAGGCTTTGCTGATAAGATGACCCATATATCCACTGGTGGTGGGGCTTCCTTAGAATTTCTAGAAGGAAAGGTTCTGCCGGGAATTGATGTATTAGAGAACAAATAGAGAGGAGATCATTCCATGAGAATACCTATTATTGCAGGAAACTGGAAAATGCATAATACTGTTGAAGAAGCTCTTCAACTAGTCAATGAATTAAAGAAAGAAGTTGATAAGACGGATGTTAGGGTGGTCATTTGCTGTCCCTTTACAGTATTGGGGGAGGTAAAGAAGGCTATAGTAGACTCTAATATAAAATTAGGAGCACAAAATATCCACTGGGAGGATAGTGGAGCCTATACGGGAGAAATATCAGCAGCTATGCTAAAGGATCATGGAGTAGACTATGTTATTATTGGACATTCTGAACGAAGACAATATTTTAATGAAACCGATGAAACCGTTAATAGAAAAGTCATAAAAGCTCTAGAAAAGGATTTAATTCCAATCCTGTGTGTAGGAGAAACCCTAGAGGAAAGAGAAACTGATAAAACCTATGAAGTTGTAAAGGGTCAGATATTAAAGGCTCTTGAAAATGTAGATGAAGAAGAAGTGAAAAAAATAGTAGTAGCCTATGAACCAGTATGGGCCATCGGAACAGGCAAAACAGCCTCTCCAGAGGATGCTAATGCAGTTATTGCCTACATCCGCCAAGTAATCAAGGAAAAATACGGTGAAGAGATTTCAGAAATTGTTCCTATTCAATATGGCGGCAGTGTGAAGGCAGCTAATGCAACGGAGATTATGAACCAAGAAGACATCGATGGAGCTTTAGTAGGGGGAGCCAGCCTGAAGGCAGAAGAGTTTTTAGGAATTGTAAACTTTTAACCCCCTGAAGGAGTGGCATTGGCTCTGATGGTGAAAGGAAGATTATTATGAAAAAACCTGTAGCGCTTATCATTTTAGATGGCTTTGGCATTAGAGAAAAGGATTTAGGCAATGCAATTAAATCAGCTGATTTGCCTAATTACAATAAACTAATAAATACCTATCCCTATACCCAAGTGGAGGCCAGTGGTATGGCGGTAGGACTACCGGAAGGACAAATGGGGAATTCGGAGGTGGGACATCTAAATATTGGTGCTGGAAGAATTGTTTATCAAGAATTAACAAGGATTTCTAAGGCAATAAAAGATGCAGATTTTTATAAAAATCAAAAATTTTTAGATGTAATTTCCCATGTTAAAAACAACAACACAAAGCTACATTTGATGGGCTTAGTTTCTGATGGTGGTGTCCATAGTCATCTAGAACATTTATTTGCTTTGTTAGAAATGGCAAAGGAACATGAATTACAAGAGGTGTATATCCACTGCTTTCTAGACGGTAGAGATACTCCCCCACAAAGTGCGAAACAATATGTTGGTAGTTTAGTAGAAAAAATCCAACAGTTAGGTATAGGTAGAGTATCTACTATTTGTGGCAGATACTATGCTATGGATCGTGATCAGCGGTGGGAAAGAATAAAACTAGCCTATGATACATTAGTTATGGGAAAAGGTAGATTGGCACAGGATCCTCTAGGTGCAGTGGAAATGGCCTATGATTTAGGAGAAAATGATGAGTTTGTCTTGCCCACTGTTATTCCCAATGCTAAAGGAAATGTTGATACAGTTGATGCCAATGATGGTGTTATTTTCTTTAATTTCCGTCCAGATAGAGCAAGACAAATGACTAGGGCTTTAATAGATATTGATTTTGATGGATTTGAGAGGGAAAAAGGCTCTTTACCCCTTCACTATGTAACTATGACACTATATGATAAAACCATTACAAACCTCAATATAGCCTATGAACCTCAAAGCTTAAGCAATACATTAGGCCAGTATATAGGCAAAAAAGGATTAAGGCAATTTAGGATTGCTGAAACAGAAAAGTATGCCCACGTCACATATTTTTTCAATGGTGGAGTAGAAATAGCTAATCCAGGAGAGGATAGAAAGTTAATTCCTTCACCTCAAGTAGCTACCTATGATCTACAACCTGAAATGAGCGCAGAGGAAGTAACTGAAGCTCTTTTAGGGGAGTTAGATAAAGATAAATATGATTTTATTGTACTAAATTATGCTAATCCAGATATGGTAGGGCATACAGGAGTAATGGAGGCTGCAATAAAGGCATTGGAAAAAGTAGATAGCTGTTTAGGTAGGGTTATAGAAAAACTTTTACAAAAAGGCGGAAAGGCCATTGTTACATCTGATCATGGAAATTCTGAAGAACTCATTGATGAAATAACTGGAGGTCCTATTACCGCCCATACTACAAACCCTGTGCCATTGATAGTAGTAGGACAGAGGGGTGTAGAATTAAGAGACAATGGAAAGCTATGTGATATAGCACCAACCCTATTAGAATTAATGGGCTTAGAAAAACCAGATGAAATGACAGGAAGCAGCTTAATAATAAAGTAAAATTTAATGCCTAGTAAGTTTTGTCTGCTACTGAACTGTAATGTAAGTTACTTGATGTCATCCTTGTTTTGTCGTCATGGAAGTAATAGGATAAAAGGAGTATACTAAAGGACAAACTAAACTTAAAATTGGAAGGAGAGAAAAACATGACAATTATTAGTGATGTTTATGCAAGAGAGGTACTTGATTCAAGAGGTAATCCAACAATAGAGGTAGAAGTATATTTAGAAAGTGGTGTAATGGGTAGCGCCATCGTGCCCTCCGGTGCATCTACTGGAGCATTTGAAGCAGTAGAACTAAGGGATGGAGACAAGAGTAGATTTTTAGGAAAAGGTGTTTTAA
The DNA here is from genome assembly GCF_900100845.1 of Natronincola ferrireducens. NCBI lineage: Bacteria > Bacillati > Bacillota > Clostridia > Peptostreptococcales > Natronincolaceae > Natronincola > Natronincola ferrireducens. The sequence goes on from NZ_FNFP01000003.1 coordinate 144,016, forward strand.
AGGCAGTTGAAAATGTAAATGAAACCATTGCACCAGAGTTAGTAGGTTTAGATGCTATGGATCAAGTGGCTATTGATGAAATTATGCTTGAATTAGATGGAACAGAAAACAAAGGAAAATTAGGGGCTAATGCTATTTTAGCTGTTTCTATGGCAGTAGCTAAGGCTGCAGCAGAAGAGTTGGGTATGCCTTTATTCCAGTATTTAGGGGGAGTAAATGCAAAGCAGTTACCAGTTCCAATGATGAACATTTTAAACGGTGGAGCCCATGCTGATAACAATGTAGATATTCAAGAGTTTATGATTATGCCTGTAGGTGCTGAAACCTATAGTGAGGGTATGAGAATGTGTGTTGAAATTTATCACAACCTTAAAGCAGTTTTAAAGAAAAAAGGTCTAGCTACTGGAGTAGGTGATGAGGGTGGGTTTGCACCGAATCTATCATCTAATGAAGAAGCTTTACAAATAATTATTGAAGCCATTGAAGCTGCTGGATACAAACCAGGAGATGAAATTAAATTAGCTTTAGACGTAGCTGCAACAGAGATCTACGATGAAAAAGAGAAAATATATAAATTAGAGGGCGAAGGCGTAACAAAAACCTCTGAAGAAATGGTGGACTTTTATGAAGATCTAATCAATAAATATCCAATTATCTCTATTGAAGATGGGTTAAGTGAAGATGATTGGGATGGTTGGAAGCTCATGACGGAAAGATTGGGTGACAGAATTCAAATCGTTGGAGACGATTTATTTGTAACCAATACAGAAAGATTGAAAAAGGGTATCCAAACAAAAACAGCTAATGCTATTTTAATCAAATTAAATCAAATTGGTACCATTACAGAGACATTAGATGCAATCGAAATGGCTAAACGAGCTGGGTACACAGCTGTTATCTCCCATCGTTCTGGAGAGAGTGAGGATGCTACTATTGCAGACGTTGCTGTAGCTGTAAATGCAGGACAAATCAAAACTGGGGCTCCAGCCAGAACTGACCGTGTTGCTAAATACAACCAGCTTTTAAGAATTGAAGATATTTTAGGAGCCACTGCCCAATACTTAGGGGAAGAAGTATTCTATAATTTAAAAAAGTAAGTATAAAAATACAAAAAATGCCAATAATGGGAATAAGGATGATATATCATCCTTATTCCTTTTACTCTGTGAAAGTGACTGATACTGAACCAAAGATTCGGGTCATTTGCTTTTTTATGTAAAGAATTTGGTTGATTTTACATAGGTGCTGTGTTAAAATAACTATGTTAATTAGAAGTATAGGAGGTGGAAAAGATAATGAAAATAGTACTTATGGTTATTCAATTAATAGCTAGCATCATACTTATCGGTAGCATATTATTACAATCTGGCAAAAGCGCTGGACTGTCGGGATCAATTACAGGTGGAGCAGAACAATTATGGGGAAAGCAAGGTAGAGGATATGAAGGCATGCTAAGTAAGGTTACAGCTGTTGCTGCTGGATTATTTATTATTGTTGCTATTTTATTAGTCGCACTACAGTAATTATACATTAATTATAAAACTGAATAAAAGGAGGAGCACAGAAAATGGGTTTATTTGTTTTAGCACCAATTGTAGGACTAGTTGCACTAATTTTTGCTTATGTACTTGCTAACAAGATTAATAATGTTGATGTTGGTAATGAAAGAATGAAGGAGATATCTTCATATATTCAGGAAGGATCAATGGCTTTTTTAACTAGAGAATATAAAACTTTAGCTATTTTTGTTATAGCTCTAACAGTTGTATTGGCTATAGCAATTAATGTTTTAACAGCTATCAGCTTTGTTATAGGGGCTTTATTCTCTGGCTTAGCTGGTTTTTTTGGAATGCAAGTAGCTACAAAAGCCAATGTAAGAACAGCTAATGCAGCTAAAGAAGGGGGTATGAATAAAGCCCTTAGTGTTGCGTTTTCAGGTGGTGCCGTAATGGGTATGTCAGTTGTTGGATTAGGTCTCTTAGGGGTAGGAGGACTATTCATTGTAATGTCTGGCATTAGACCAGCGGTAGAAGCTGCAGAAATTATAACAGGATTTGCTTTAGGAGCATCTTCAATTGCATTATTTGGCCGTGTTGGTGGCGGTATTTATACAAAGGCAGCTGACGTAGGAGCCGACTTAGTTGGAAAGGTAGAGGCTGGGATTCCAGAGGATGACCCAAGAAACCCTGCTGTTATTGCCGACAACGTAGGAGATAATGTAGGTGACGTTGCTGGTATGGGAGCGGACTTATTTGAATCCTATGTAGGTTCTATTATAGCTGCTATTGCTTTAGGATTAGGGGTTTATGGAGTACCAGGAGCATTATTTCCATTACTATTGGCAGCGGTAGGTATCCTTGCTTCTATTGTAGGAACCTTCTTTGTAAAGGGAGACGAGGGTACAGACCCAGCAAAAGCTTTACACATGGGTACCTATGTAAGTGGTATAGTTACAGTGGTAGTAGCATTTATTTTAAGTAGATACTTATTAGGTAATATATCTGGATTTTTAGCAATTATAACAGGTCTAATCGTAGGTTTATTAATAGCTAACATTACAGAAAGATATACTTCTAGTGAGTTTGCTCATGTAAAGAAAATTGCAGAGCAATCTGAAACTGGCCCGGCTACAACCATTATTAGTGGACTAGCTGTAGGAATGGCATCAACTGCATGGCCTATATTAATTATTGCACTAGGAATTCTAATTGCATTCGGTGTTGCAGGTCTATATGGAATAGCTTTAGCTGCTGTAGGAATGCTGGCTACAGCAGGAATGACAATTGCCGTAGATGCTTATGGTCCAATTGCTGACAATGCAGGTGGTATTGCAGAAATGTGTGAGCTACCAAAAGAAGTTAGAAAAATCACCGATAAACTAGATGCTGTTGGTAATACAACAGCTGCTATAGGAAAAGGCTTTGCTATCGGTTCTGCCGCCTTAACAGCCCTAGCATTATTTGCTACCTATACAGCAGCAGTAGGGTTATCTGTTATTGATATTACCAGTCCAAATGTTATCGCTGGTATGTTGATTGGTGGTATGCTACCGTTTTTATTCTCAGCTTTAACAATGGAAGCTGTAGGTAAGGCTGCCTTTGAGATGATTGAAGAGGTTAGAAGACAATTTAGAGATATACCAGGGATTATGGAAGGAACGGCAAAACCTGAATATGCTAAATGCGTTGATATTAGCACAGCTGCTGCATTAAGAGAAATGGTAATCCCAGGAATACTGGCAGTTGCGGCACCTATATTAACTGGCTTATTATTAGGACCAGAGGCAGTAGGAGGGTTATTAGCTGGAGCACTAGTTGCTGGTGTTTTAATGGCCATCATGATGGCTAATGCTGGTGGTGCTTGGGATAATGCTAAGAAATATATTGAAGAAGGACACCATGGCGGTAAGGGAAGCGAACCCCATAAAGCTGCAGTTGTTGGTGATACTGTAGGGGACCCCTTCAAGGATACATCTGGACCATCCATCAATATCCTAATTAAGTTAATGACAATTGTATCTGTTGTATTCGCTCCATTGTTTGTTCAAATGGGTGGATTACTGCTTAGATTCTTTGAATAGACTACACAAAAACTCTTAATCCTAGGATTAAGAGTTTTTTTACCTTGTATAAGGGACTGCCATCAAATCAAAGATTGAAGTCATTAGCTTATGAATTTTTAGGGCGTTTTATCCAAAAGTAAAAAAAGGGGGATATGTCATGGGCTTTGCAAGAGAAATTTATGGTGAATACCCCACTATCGTAAACTTTTATAGCCTTTACATACTTGGAATCAACATAGTAGCTATATTACTGATGGGGATAGATAAAAAAAGAGCTAAAAAGAATCAATGGCGAATTAAAGAAATTACCCTATTAAGCATAGGGTTGTTAGGGGGAGCAGTAGGTGTTTTAATAGGAATGGTATTTTTTCATCATAAACAAAACAAAAAGAAATTTTATGCAGGGGTACCATTATTATATATAATGAACAAAATTATTAACATCATTATCTATGATTATTGGCTTAGATAATAAATAATTTTATATTTATGGAAAAAATAGATAATAATAAATATATGCACATGAAGTATCTTGTATAGAATAGACTTTCAATTAAATTTCCAGCTAAATATGGAGAGTCTTATAAACAGGAATAAATAATTATAAAAAAGATACTTAAATAATTTACTAACTTTGTCGTTAGGAGGGGTAATTTTGACAATAAAAGAGAGAATAGTTGAGTTTATGAGGACAGCAGCCTACAATCCTATGCTGGAGGAGGAGTTGATGGAGGCTCTAGAAGTAGACCAAAAAGAAAAAACTGTATTTTTTAAGCTGCTGGATGACATGGTGGCAGAAGGTCTTATTATAAAAACAAGAAAAAAAAGATATGGTGTTCCAGAGAGGATGGGTCTCATTGTAGGTTATTTACAAGGACATGCTAAAGGCTTTGGCTTTATCATCTCTGATACCATTGATGTAGAGGATGTATTCATACCCTCTAACCTTATGAATGGTGGGATGCACCGGGATCGAGTAATAGCTAGAATTAATCAGGTGAACACCAGCACTAAAAGGGCTGAAGGGGAAATCATAAGAATATTAGAAAGAGCAAATAAAGAGATCGTAGGTACCTATGAAGATAGTAGAAATTTTGGATTTGTTGTTCCCGATGATAACAAAATCAATGTAGATGTATTTATTCCAAAGGCCGATAGAAATGGAGCAAACCATGGAGACAAAGTAGTATGCGAAATTGTAGAATGGCCTGATCAAAGAAGAAATCCAGAGGGAAAAATTACAGAAGTGCTAGGCCATCGCAACGATACAGGAACAGATATTTTGGCTATTATGCGGAAATTTAAGCTGACCCCTGAGTTCCCCTATGAAGTAGAAAAAGAGATAGAAGGCATTTCAGAAACTGTAGAGGAAGAAGACGTAGCTAAAAGAAGGGATTTAAGAGATGTTATAATGATTACCATCGATGGTGCCGATGCAAAGGATTTAGATGATGCTGTATCTCTAGAGGAACTACCAAACGGCAACTATAAACTTGGGGTTCATATTGCAGACGTTGCCCATTATGTTAGGGAAGGAACAGAATTAGATAATGAGGCATTAAAAAGAGCCACCAGTGTATATCTTGTGGATCGGGTAATTCCTATGCTACCTAAAAAACTATCCAATGGAATATGCAGCTTAAACCCCCAAGTAGATAGATTGGCTATGTCGGTATTTATGGAGATAGATAAAAGGGGTAAGGTTGTTAGTCATGAAATTATGGAAAGTGTTATTAATATCAACGAAAGAATGATTTATGAAGATGTATCGGATATTCTAGAACACCAAGATCAGGACCTTATACATAAATATAAGCCATTAATCCAGCATTTCAAGAATATGGAAGAACTTAGTAAAATTTTAAGGAATAGAAGAGAAACCCGAGGTGCTATTGACTTTGACTTCGATGAGGCAAAGGTGGTCTTAGATAATAAAGGAAGACCTATTGATGTAAAGAAATACGAAAGAAGAATTGCCAATCGAATTATAGAAGAATTCATGTTAGTTTGTAATGAAACAGTAGCTGAAAACTTTTACTGGATGAATGCACCCTTTGTTTATCGAGTCCATGAAGAGCCTAATGTAGAAAAACTAGAGGAATTCAATAAATTTATTCATAACTTTGGTTATCATTTAAAGGGAATGACCAATGAGGTCCATCCTAAAATGCTACAGGAGCTATTGAAAAAAATACAGGGGCAGAAGGAAGAAACTGTAATTAGCACCTTAATGCTTCGTTCATTGAAAAAGGCGAGGTATACTTCTGATAACTTAGGTCATTTTGGTTTAGCAGCCAAGTACTACTGTCACTTTACTTCACCTATAAGGAGGTATCCAGACCTAGCTATTCATCGCATCATCAAAGAGTATTTACAAGGAAAGCTAGATGATGCCCGTCAGCAAAAACTAAAGGGAGCTGTTGGCTATATTGCAGAACAATCCTCTCTGAGAGAAGGAGTAGCTGATGAAGCCGAAAGGGAAACTGAAGATTTAAAGAAGGCGGAATATATGGCACAGCGAATTGGAGAAGTATTTGAAGGTATCATTTCAAGTGTAACCTCCTTTGGAATGTTTGTAGAGCTAGACAACACCATAGAAGGCATGATTCGCCTAAGCTCCTTAGTGGATGACTATTATATCTATGACAGTGAAAAGCATATTTTAATTGGTGAGCGAAGAAAACGGATATTTAGAATAGGAGAGATTGTGAATATTCAAGTAGCAAAGGTGGATATAAAGCAAAGAGAGATAGATTTTAATTTAGTAGAATAATTTTAGGCCACTGAGAAGTGGCCTATATTAATTGATAGTATCTAACTTTTGATTTAGTATAAATTGATGTATTTTATCGATTTGACCATAAACTAAAACTTTGTCACCCACTGCAAAGATAAAATCATTTTTAGGAAAATGTATAATATGAGAGCCTCTATCAATATTCAAGACCTGTATATAATTCTCTTTTAGCTTTGATTTAGCAAGGGTGACTCCCAGCAACACATGACCTTCATCAATGAGGAAATCCACTACACCATATTCATCGTTTAACCTTAATACCTCTTCTACGCTTTTATGCTTAGAGTAAGCCTTCATGCGATGACGTAGGAGCTTTTCTAAGAAGGTCTCAAACTTATTTAAAAGATATCTCCTGCGAAGAAGGAACCTTAAAAGCAATAAAGCTAGAGAAATATAAAGAATAAGATATAAAAAAGTTTGTTGAGCCTGAAAGGCATTGACAATAATACTAATAAGAATAGCAACACCCACATAACTAATCAACATAAGGCTCATAGCGATTTTTCTTCTGGTGGGGTGTTGGGTAATCATTTCTGATTCCCTGGTTGTAAAACCCGTATGGGTGATAATAGATATCACTTGAAATCGAGCTTTTTCTATATCAAGGCCGGTTACTTTTAAAGCAATCGATAGAAATTCTACAATAAAAGCTAGTATAATGAGAATAATAAAACCATAAGTAATAGACATGAGGACTACCTCCAAAAGTTTCTTTACTTAGTATATATCCTTAGCATCTATAATATAACTTTTAAAACACCTTATCAACATAAATTAACTATTTTTACACAAAAAACCTATTGTATTTGGAATAATATTATGATACAATTTTAGTTCAGCACTGCTGTATTTTATTTTAGTCTATAAGAAGGTGAAGGTAAATGGGCAAGGAAGGGCGAAAAGTTTTGGCTACAAATAAAAAAGCAAGGCATGATTATTTTATTGAGGAATCCTATGAAGCAGGAATAGAGCTGAAGGGTACTGAGGTAAAATCCATTCGATTAGGTAAAATGAATATTAAGGATGGTTATGCCAGGGTTGAAAACAGTGAAGTCTTCCTGTATAATGTTCATATCAGCCCATATGAAAAGGGAAACATCTTTAACGTGGACCCCCTTAGGATAAGAAAGCTTTTACTTCATAAGAGTGAAATAAGGAAATTGATAGGATATATACAACAAAAAGGATTAACTTTAGTACCTCTAAGTGCATATTTAAGTAATGGAAGAGTAAAAATAGAATTAGGTGTTGCTAGAGGGAAAGCACAATACGACAAACGTCAGACCATTGCTAAAAAAGACGCCGATAGAAGAATTCAAAAAGAGTTAAGAGATAGACAAAGGCAATAAACCATATTAATATATGGGGGCGTACAGGTTTCGACGGGGGTTTGGAGTCTTTAGTAGCGAGCCGTGTTTTGCTTGGTAGCACGTCAAAAACTGGGCAATAAATATAAACGCAAACGATAATTACGCTTTAGCGGCTTAATATAGCTGCTCGTTTCTACTAGGTGTCCCGCAGCCTAGATAGAAACGTCATATTAGCGGGGAACGTCTTAAGGGATGCCTTGACCTTAAGTTGTACAATTAGGGCTGGTCGAGTCTGTAGTATGTTGCTGGACGACAGAGGAGACGAGATTTAAAACAGTAACTACGCTCGTAGAAGCTGAAGGTAAAGGGCCTTCGGACAGGGGTTCGATTCCCCTCGCCTCCACCAATAATTTAAGCAATTGAATCATAATAGAATAAAAATGGTGAAGAGCAAAACATGCTGCATAGGTGGTAGTGCCAAACACAGCATGTTTTTTTTATTTTTGTCTATATAATCTACGAACCGCCACAAAGTGTTTAATAGAATCGATTAGGTAACTGAAATACTACTTTATATATATTTATGTAAAGATCCTTTTTAAATAATGACTTTATAAAGTTCTTTTGGTGATTTAATTATAATATGAATTGTAGCTGAATTTTACATATACAGACCTCAGAAGACTTCCATAGTTCCTAACCCTTTAGTAAAAGACCAAAGGAGGTTAGAATTGGCAACCTTGTGCCCGTTATTATTTCAATCCTATTATAGTTTTTTTATAATCATCAAGCATCTTTTTATAGATAAATATAGAAAAATCCATCTTACCATGATAAAATATCCATTGAAGCAGCAAAAAAACATTGAATAAGGAGTATCTATGATCAAAGTGTTTAAGTGTATTATAGGAGTTTTATTTTTAACTGTTTTACTATTAGGTGTTCCTAAGCTATCCGGTATAATTGCTAGTACTTTTGATTATCAATATATTGACCCTGATGGAGCATATGCTTGGATATCTGTGCATCATATTGTTCAGGCATTCATCTTTATAATGATTATGACCTTTCTAAATAAATTTAAATCGCTGGAGTATGGGTTTGGATGGGGAGATAAAGAGGTAGGTAAAAAATATGTTATTTTATTTTCACTCTTTTTCAGTATATATACAGCAGGAGCATTTCTAACAGTGATTTTAACCAAATCATTTCAGCAGTTTTCATATCCTTTAACGGCTGTTAACATCATTGGACAAATGGGTTTCCAGCTTTTATTGTCAGGTTCATCAGAAGAGCTTATTTTTAGAGGATTTGCAATAACAATGTTGGCACTTATAATTAAGGATAGAGTTTTTAATGGAAAGGTAAGTATTGCAAATATCATTGGTGCAGTAATTTTTGGGTTAGCACATGTTAATTTTTCATTTACACCATTTGAAATCAGATATAATCTATTTCAAATTATGTATGCAATTATACTAGGGTTGTTTTATGGAGATTGTTACGAGAAAACTAATAGTATGCTTTATCCAATGATGATGCATAGTATAAGCAATGTTGTGATGGTAGGTGTTACCATCATCCTATCATTGATTATATGAAAATCACAAATGAATACATAAGAGTTTAAACTGCTTAAACTCTGAAGATTATATAAATTAAAGGAGTGCTTTCCTGCGACTCATAGTGTAATCTATCCATTTATAAGATAAAACGGTATATATTTATGTCCTCTATATATCAAATAGTAGTTTTTTATTTGAAGGGGGGGTGATAATTAATGGATTGTTATCTTTTATTTATTTAAGATAGAAAGAATTAGATTTAGATTATTAATAGGTTTTTTGGAACAAAATGTAATATTTAGTGTATATGCTAAAATGTTAGATATTTGGCAATGTATAATATGTATAAATCCGTATAAAGATTTGATATAATTGTATTTGGCTAATCTTAAGCACTAACAAAACAAATAAATAATAAGAGATTAAACTTTGTTAGGAATATGTAGACAGAAGGGTTTCTCAAGATGAACAACTTGGTCAAGCCTGTATCTAAAGGGGGAAAAAAATGTTAGGTAAAAATCACTTTAATAAACTCATTGTTTTTTGCATTGCGACGCTACTAATAGTAGCTACCTTGTCCACTCATAGTTTTGCAACACCAAAACCTTGGGATCCATATAAACAATTTATACCCAATGAAGCACCCGTAGTAAAAAGACACCTAAGAGGTGCTTGGATTTCAACCGTAATAAATCTAGACTGGCCATCTATAGATACTAGAAATATAGAAAATGATAAAGAACGAATACGAAGAACTAAGGATGAGCTTATTGCAATTTTAGATAAATCAGTTGAGATGAATATGAATGTTGTTTTTTTTCAGGTGAGTCCCGAGGGGGATGCTCTTTATAGATCTAATATTGTACCTTGGTCCCGCTATCTTACAGGAACCTTTGGCAAAGATCCAGGTTTTGACCCATTAGCATTTGCCATAGAAGAAGCTCATAAACGGAACCTTGAACTTCATGCGTGGTTTAATCCCTACAGGATATCCATGAATACCAATAATTCTACAATACAATCCCTTAATGTAAGCAAAAGTGTTTATAAGGAGCATCCTGAATGGATAAGGACTGCCATGTCCAGGTTTGTTGTAGATCCTGGCATTCCTGAAGCGAGAGAATGGGTAATAAAAAGGGTAATGGAGGTAGTAAATAACTACGATATAGATGGAATACATTTTGATGATTACTTTTACTACGAAAGTCGCGAAGGAGAATTAGAAGATCAAGATACTTTTATGCAATATAATCCACATAAAATTTCTAATAAAGGAGATTGGAGAAGAAACAATACCTATTTACTTGTTAAAGAGCTTTCTAACAAAATAAGATCAACAAAGCCCTGGGTGAAATTTGGTATAAGTCCAACTGCTGTCTGGGGAAATAAAAAGGATGGACATCCTAGTGGCTCAAATACTAATGCTGGAATACCCAACTATGATAAAAGTTTTGCTGATACAAAGAAATGGGTAGAAGAGGAGATTATAGACTATATTGCTCCTCAGGTTTATTTTACGTTTGCTAATCCTCATGTTCCCTACGGTGAAGCTGTCAGCTGGTGGTCAGAAATTACAAGAGACAAGAACGTACACCTGTATATAGGTCAGGCTCTGTATAAGGTGAATAGTGATTCTGACCAATATTTCCTAAAGGAAAATGCAGTGGAAGAATTTGTTCGACAGCACAAATTTAATGTTGTGAAACCAGAAATTATGGGGAGTATTATGTTTAGGTTTGGAAATCTCACTGATTCTAATAAACAGCAGGTTGTAAATGTTATGAGGGAAGATCTGTGGGCAACAAAAGCTCTAGTTCCCGTTATGGATTGGAAGGGAGGGAAGTCTCCTAGTACTCCTGTTCAGGGGAAAATAGAGGCTCTTTCTAATCAGACTAAGCTGTCTTGGGTTGATAAGGATAGAAATACAGCTTATTATGCAATATACCGAATTAATAAGGGTAGCAGTATAGATATTAATTCTAATAGAAGTGCCATGCAGCTTATAGGAACTGTAAGGAAAACCGATAAGGATGCTCAAGAATTTATCGACAAGGAAAGCTATAACCTTGATAAAGTAGTTTATGCTGTTACTGCCCTTGACAGACTTCACAATGAAAGTAGTGAGCTAATAATTGGCACAAATCAATCTAGCTACTTTTATGATGTTAATAATCAACACTCCTGGGCCATAAACGCTATTGACAACCTTCATGCAAGAGGTGTTATAAGTGGAGTAGCAGCTGGAAGATTTGCTCCAGGAAACAATATAACCCGTGCTGATTTTCTGATCATGGCAATGAATTCCTATGGCATAGAACTTGACTCTCATATCACTGACAATTTTTCTGATGCAGGTAATAAGTATTATACTAAATATCTTGGAACCGCTAAAAGACTTGGACTTGTATCAGGTGTCGGTAATAACCTTTATTCACCTGAAACTCCAATAACACGTCAAGATATGCTTGTAATCCTCTATCATGTGTTGAATAAGTTGGGAGAACTTCCTACCATGAGCAATGCAGGCAAACCTTTTGAAGAATTCAATGATATAGGTGAAATTTCTAGTTATGCAACAGATGTGATGAGGTTTTTTGTTAAGACAGGTGTTGTTCAGGGAAATGGCAATAAGCTCATGCCTAGAAAGACTGCCACAAGAGCAGAAACAGCACAGGTGCTTTACAATATATATATAAAATAACTTGAATTTTGGAATATTCCATATTTTAGAATTGCACAATTCAAGGTAATAATTTTAAAAAATTTTTTAGATGTAAGGGTAGTAAAAATATTATTATTTTGATACATTCAATTCCACTAGTATATCTACTTAATTTTACTGTCTAATTAACTATAACCTATCCACAATAGGTATGGTGATGAATTTAAAGTTAGTTTGGCCCTTACCAATATAAATATTAATATAGTACCTAGTATACATTGTCCTCAAGTGTAAGAAAATCCCCGGAGAGAGTTCTCCTGGGGATTTTCTATTGATTAAAAATTAAAATAAAACTACATGATAAATAGTTTTGATATTATAATAATCGTTGTGCCTTTAATGCAATAGAAACATATTCTATAAAGGCATAAGGATTATCTTCCAATCCAAGGATACTCTTGGCTTTTCCAATTCGAAAACGTATCGTATTTTCATGGGTGTCGAGAAAATACGCTGTTTTTTTGTAATCTCCGTTATTTTCCAAATAAATTCGAATAGTTTCTAGGAGATTCGTGGAATATCTACTTTCGTATTCCTTCAGAGGTCCAAGTATTTTTTTGCAAAATTCATTTAAAATTTCATGATTGCGTAAAGGAAGTAGCAGACTATATATTGATAAATCATTATAATAGGTTACCCTATTTTCTGTTAATTGAGCAATTTTATGGGCGGAATAAGCTTCGTTTAAGCTACGAACGAAATCACTGGATTCTTCACATTTATTGCTAACACCAATATAAAATGTTTTTCCATAGTAGGATAAAAGGTGGGTTAGAGAATTTATTGTACGGGGAAAATCTAAATGTGTAATGAGATTAAGAATTAAAAATCCCCCTTTATGATATCTAAGAAAATGCAACTTAAATTGTGAAGATAAATCATTTTTCAAAAACTTAAAACGTAAAGACGAAAGCTCCGGATATGAAATATAAATACATAGATATTTTAAGGGCAAATCTGGAGCTAGGTATTGGATGATATTATTACGTTCTTCATTATTTAATTTGTCATACAAAAGCTGGTTTATCTTATTTTCAGAGTTTGCATCCAACTGCTCTGTTAGAATTAGTTCAGAAATATCTTTGATAAGTTGCCCATATGGCACATCAGCATCAATCATAATAATAGGATAGTTATTTTTATTTGCTAAGTGTAGCACTTTTTCTGGAATTTCATTAACATATGATTTTAAACCAATACAGCAGGAGCTTTCTGTTTGTATATAAAATTGAATTATGTCAAAAACAAGGTCTTCATTATTTTGGGCTGTATAAAAACTATGTATATATAAGTCTCCTTTTGAAACTAAGGTGTACCCAGGGTCGTACGGATCTAGAGGACAATCTGTAAAATTAACTCGTAAAATTTCTCTATTGAGTCCTTTCTCCCCAGCTACTAGCTTTGCATTTTTTAAAACATCAAGTTGCAAGATATCTTTTACCGTAATATTCATGCTAACTCCTTTCAAGGTGTAAATTTCAAGCAAATATATATTTATTATAAGGTAATAAACTAACAATGTAAAGAGATGTCATTGTAGAATTATACAATATAAAAATTTTTTTATTGTGTAAACCTACAATGAATTGATATGGGCATCGGTTTATAATAAAAATATATATATAATAAAAATATATAAATTAGCTGCGAAGGGGAGATAAGCATGAGAAAACTTGATTTGCAAGAATTAAAAGACATTATGATGGGATGCGCAATCTTAGGAACTGGCGGGGGTGGTTCGCTGGCAGAAGGGTTATCGGCTGTTGAAAGGGCATGGAATGCTGGTAAAGAGTTTAAAATGCTTGATTTTGATGAAATTGAAGATGAATTATACTATGCAAACCCATATTATTGTGGATGCATGGTACCAGAAGAAGAAGAAGTAGAGGAAGAGATTTTTGATGGAACAGATATTGCATTGTCTTTAGAAGCATTAGAGAAATACATGGAAACTAATTTCCATGGAGTTGTATCAATTGAATATGGTGCAGGAAATACAGGAGAGGTTATGGCAATTGCTGCAAAGACTGGTAAATATATCGTAGATGCAGATGCTGCGGGAAGAGCTGTTCCAGAACTTCAGTTCTCAACTTATTATGTGACTGGACAACCTATTACTCCGTTGGCAATTGGAACAATCTATGGAGATGTAGCAATTATTCCGACTGTAAAAGATGATTCAAGAGCGGAGGCGCTTGCAAGGTTTATGGCAGTTGCAACAAAAGGAGCAGTAGGTATGACGGATCATCCAATTCAAGGGAAAAATCTAAAAAAATCAGTTATTCCAGGAGCCCTTTCATATGCACAGAAAGTAGGACAGGCAAGAAGGCAGGCAGAAGAGGCGGGAAAAAATCCAATTGATGCAATTTTAGAAGCTGCAAATGGTAAATTATTATTTACAGGACGTGCTACGGCAGAAACTAATTGGGAAAATAAAGATGGTTTTACATTTGGTAATATATATTTAGAAGGAATAAAAGAAAATGAAAACCAAAATGCAAGGGTTTGGTATAAGAATGAAAACATGATGATGTGGGTGGATGATGAGTTGCGTTTAACTTGTCCAGATTTGATCTGTGTAGTAGATCGTGTTACTGGAACACCGATTACAAATCCAAATTGTAAAGAAGGAATGGAACTTTGTGTACTAGGATTCCACTGCCATGATTTATGGAAAACTGAAAAAGCTCTAGAAATTTTAAATCCAAGATTTTTTGGGTTTGATCATGATTGCGTCTTCTTAGAAGACTAGCAGGGGGGCAAAAGCATGGAAAAAACTTTAAAAGAGAAGGGATCATTAGAAGAAAAATATAATGATTACGAAAAAACACCAGTTCCAGAACATGCTAGGAAAACATGGATTGAGCAAGGTATGGTTTGGCTAGGAGAAGGCTTTGGCTTAAGTGGTCTTGCAGTAGGTGGTGTGTTGGCAAATGGCTTATCTTTTAAAGATATGTGCATTGTAAGTGTTATAGGATCTTTTATTGTTTTTTTACTAGCTACAATATGTGCTTTTGTAAGTACTCACACACATCTTCCAACATCTTTTAATTGCCGTAGATCGTTTGGAACTATAGGGGCCAAGATTATAGGTATTATATTTTGCATCTGTAATTTTGGGTGGTATGCATTTCAAGCGGACTTGTTTGGAAATACAATATCATTCGTAGTGGAACAATTAAGTGGGAGTATAATTCCCCCAGTCATTTTTACTATTATTGGGGGTTTGGCAATGTCTATGACGGCGGTGTTTGGGTTTAAAGCAATTAAAATACTAAGTGAAGTTGGAGTACCGCTACTATTTATTCTTTGTATTACTGCTGTTGTAAAAACCGGTGCAATAGTTCCTGTAGGAGATATAGTAAGTTCTGGGCCCATCGGTTCCCCAATCAGTATCTCCTCAGGAATAACAATAGTTATAAGCTCTTTTGCAGTCGGTATTGCAATGATGGGTGATTTTAGCCGCTTTTGTAAAACCCGTAAAGATTGTGCCATTGGTATTAGTTTAGGATATTTTTGGGGATATATTCCAGTTATGATGTGTGGTGCTTTTTTCACATATGCATTTAAAAATTGGAATGTAGTTGAAGTTATGGTGCTTACATTAGGACTTGGAGTATTTGGTGCACTTGTACTTGTTATTGGTCAGTGGACTACAAATGATAATAATCTCTATGGAAGTGTGTTGGGATTAATGAACACTCTAGACGGCGTTTCAAGCATACCAAGAATGAAGTTGACATTGATTTTAGGTGCTATCAGCACAGCAATTGCAGCATTCGGAGTATATAAATATTTTGTAAACTTTTTATCAATACTGGGTGTATTCATTACACCTATTGCAGGTGTTTTAATTGCAGATTTTTATATCTGTAACAGAAAGAGCTATGATGAAGATTGGTCTACAGTTCATTCCGGTATCAAGTGGGATGCAATAATAGCATGGATAATTTCTTCTTTTGTGGGTCTTACCATGACTACAAAACCTATTGGTTTTGGATGGTTTGTGGATTTTGGTAATATCATTCCAGTTCCTATTATTTGTATCGTTGTAGCTATTGTGTTTTACATTGCTGGTCAGAAAGTAAAAAGAACCGTATAAAAAAATAGGAAGATATAGGAGGCTATATGGACGCAGAAAGAGCATTTTATTATTTTAATGAAATATCTAAAATACCAAGAGTGTCTTTTGAAGAAAAGAAAATAGCTGATTATTTAGTGGAGCAAGGGGAAAGAATGGGGCTTGAAGTTATTCGGGACAAAGAGAATAATGTAATCTTAAAAAAACCAGCAAATAGAATAGATAGTCCTGTTGTTGTTTTACAGGCACATACAGATATGGTATGGCAATCAGAAAATCCAGAGAAAACTCTAGAAAAAATACCATACAATATTCATATAAAAAATGGGAAAATGTGTGCCGATGGAACAACGCTTGGAGCGGATGATGGGATTGGAGTTGCTTTGATGCTGGCCCTTCTAGAAAGCAACCAAAAAAACTATCCTGCTTTAGAGGCTATATTTACTGCAAATGAAGAGGAAACCATGGGGGGAGCCCTTGCTATTAGGAAAGAAAATGTAACTGGTAAATATATGATTAATCTAGATAGTGAGAAAGAAGGAGTTTTTACAATAGGATCAGCTGGTGGTATTTCTTCCCTCTGCAAGTTGCCGGTGCAGAGTAAGAATTCTACAAAGTATAAAACAGTTACAATAATGGTAACAGGTTGTATTGGAGGACACTCGGGTTTAGAGATTAACAGAAAACATGAAAATGCAATCAAAATATTGGTACGTTTGCTTAGAACTTTATCTAAAGATTCCTTTGAACTGAAATCTATTGAAGGAGGCAGCCGCTCTAATGCTATTCCAGAATGGGCAACTGCAGTTGTCAATACGGATTCAGTAGAAATATTAGAAAAACAAATAACAGATTTTATGAAAACCTGTGAAAATGAATGGTGTAATGAGGAAAAAAAGCTATCCATATCAATAAAACAGATGGAGTACAGTTGTGTTGTGTATGAGGACGGGTTCAAGGAAAGATTACTTTTCATTTTAGAAAATCTTCCCCATGGTGTCTATAGTAGAACCGAAGATTTTGTATGTTCTTCAGTAAATTTAGCTATTGTTAGAGAAATTGAAAAGCATATTACAATAGAACTTTCTTTACGTTCTTCTTATGAATCATGGTATAGGGATGAAGTAAAAAAGATTGACAGGTTGATTGAGTATTTTGGGGGAGAGTCAGAGGAAAAGGATGAATACCCTGCTTGGATGTATAAGAAAGATTCGGGGCTTACAAAGATATTTTTAGATACCTATGATGAACTGTATGGTGAAGAAGCTGAATGTGAGAATGTCCATGCTGGGCTAGAATGTGGCATTATCATGAGAAATTGTCCTTCAGTGAAGGATGCTATATCAATAGGTCCTACTATTTTAAATGCCCATACTGTATTTGAAACACTAGATATAGAATCTGTAAATAAAGTATATGCTTTGTTAGATAAAGTTTTGCAGAAAATCAATGTAATGAAAAATTAATCAAATATAAGCGGTGCGAAAGGAGATCATTATGAATACAAAATTCAAAAAATACATGATTATAATAGCACTTGGTTTAGCAGGGGGGTCTATTTATTTCTTACCATATATAAAATATGTTTTTTATGATGCACATATATTCTCTATGAATATTAACAATACTCAGTCAGGACTTTTAATGACTATATATACAATTGGCAATATGATTTTATATATTCCAGGAGGAATTTTGGCGGATAAGGTTTCTCCTAGAAAAGCACTTGTATATTCATGCCTGGGAACTGCTGCATTGGTATTTTTATATGCATTCAGTATGGAGAATTTTACGGTATCAATACTTATTTGGATGGGTCTTGCATTTAGTACCGGATTTGTTGTATGGTCTGCATTGTTAAAAACGGTAAGAATTATTGGAACGGAACAGGAACAGGGATTCTTATATGGCCTTTATTATGCTTGTAATGGAATTGCAGCGGCGGTTGTAAATGTACTTGCAGTATTAGTTTATCAGACGGGTGGAGATATGAAAACAGGATATTTTCGCGCATGTATTTTTGGTGGATTAGTACCTATTATAGTAGCAGCTATACTAATGATTGTACTAAAAGAAGAAGATTGCAATAGCTCAGTCGATGACAATGAACCCAAGTTTCGTGTTAGTGATTTAACCAAATTATTAAAAACTCCAATAGTATGGATTATATCTATAATCATGTTTTGTGGATACGGCTATTATATGAGTACATCTTATTTTAATCCATATTTAACGGAAGTATATGGAATTTCTGTTGTTGACTCTGGATTTCTTTCAGCAGTAAGAACTTACCTTCTTTTATTATTAGCTCCAGTTGGAGGATTAATAGCAGATAAATGCTTCAAATCTACGAGTAAATGGCTTTGTACAGCATTCATTATTTTAGCCGGTTTATTTGGGATGGTGCTAATTTTACCAGCAAACATTAATTCAACATTGATTAGTATTTATACATTGATTCCTGGGGCGGTGGCCATGATGACATATGGAGTTATTTCTTCTATCATTCCAGAAGTAGGAATTCCAAAGGCTATGACTGGTACAGCAATTGGTATTGTTTCCATAGTTGGATATATGCCGGATGCAATATATTCCATGATGTTTGGAAACTGGATGGATAAGTATCAAAGCGCAGGATACAATATGATTTTTGGATTTTTAGCTATAACAGGTATTTTAGCCGCTATATTGTCATTTGTTGTTTTAAGATATACTAAAAAACATACAATTCAAAGTGAAGAGTTACTGACCAGTGGGTCTGAACAGTAATAGATAGTGGTAATCATACAAAACTTACTGAAAACGTTATCTTTAAATAGAGCATATTTATAGCCTCCATAGGTTTTGAGAAAAGGGAGAATTAACACAATTCTCCCTTTTCTAAGGTAGTGTAAAACAATCTGTGCTTAAGTAAAAATAAAGCTCCTTTCTGACGAGAATTAGAAAATAATTCAAAATCATAAAGGAGTATTTTTATGGGTAAATAATAGAAGTCAGTAGGAAGCATGCTGAAGAGGTCATTTATTTAATGTCTTACAATAAAATCATATTATGAATACTAAGTAAAAGATTTTGAATTGTTAATATAAAAGAAATATATGGGTGTGATATAATAAAAAAGTATCTAAAGCTACGGGAGGAAAACAATTTAGTTTTTGTCGTTATATAGATATTTATAAACAATAAGATAGAATAATGCCAATGACAATACTATAGGAGGAAGATAAATGAATAGAAATGATAATAACCAGAATGTATTAAGTTACCAACTAGATGAATTATGGGAGGAAATGGGGAAGGTTATAGTTGGAAGAAAAAAAGAATTGAAACTAATATTAGCCGCTTTGCTAAGTGAAGGACATGTTTTGTTAGAGGATCTTCCAGGAACAGGGAAAACCACAATGGTCAAAGCATTTTCCAAAGGACTGGATTGTTTGTTTTCACGAATTCAGTGTACACCAGATTTACTCCCTTCGGATGTTTTAGGTGCTTCAATATTTAACCCTAAAACCAATGAATTTCATTTAAGAAAAGGGCCGGTTTTTACAAATATATTATTAGTTGATGAAATCAACCGAACATTACCCCGTACTCAATCAAGTTTATTAGAATGTATGGAGGAAAGACAAGTTTCTATTGAAGGAAAAACCCATATGCTATCTAGTCCCTTTATTGTATTAGCTACACAAAATCCTATAGAAATGGAAGGTACTTTCTCACTTCCTGAAGCTCAGTTGGACAGATTTTTGATGAAATTGAAGTTAGGATATCCAACTCAGGAAGAAGAAACTCAAATACTGGAACGGGTGGGGGATGAAATTCCCTACGAAGATATAAATAGCAAGTTTAACCCTGAGAAAATTCAACAACTGCAAAAACAATGTAAGGATGTTAATATCCATTCTTCTATCCTAGAATATATCACAGTGTTAGCCAATGAAACCCGGATCCATCCTCTTATTTCCATTGGAGTAAGCCCTAGAGCAAGTAAAGCCCTCTATAAAGTTATTAAAGCATGGGCACTATTAAATAATCGGGATTATGTCATTCCAGATGATGTAAAAGAAATGGTTAAACCTGTGTGGAATCATCGGTTAATTCTAAAAACAGAAGCACATATGAATAATATTGAATCAGAAGATATTCTAGAGGAGATTCTGAAAAAAACTGATGTACCCCGTGAAAAGGTAGTTTGTCTATGAGCAAAGAAGAACTATCACTAAAAAATAATTATGAAGACGACGAAGAAAAACCACAATCTTTAGAAACTAGCATATTGTTTGAACGCCATGGCATTTGGGTGTTGGTGGGATTTTTATTAATAGCTATATGGTATAGATTCCTACCATTAGCTGTTGTAAGCATATTTTTAGGGCTTTTATTTATTATTATCACAGCATGGAAAAATAGGTCGCTGATGGGTATGAAGCCAACTTTACAGCTGTCAAAATCAAGAGTATTTACTGATGAGGAATTTGTAATAGATGGGTCCCTTTATAATGATAAATGGCTGCCATTAATATGGATTGAATGGAGTTTTTTAAAAAATGAAGGGATTTGTTTAGGCCATGATGACGAGGAGTCATATACTATTCGTTTTTTATGGTTACTTTGGTTTCAAAAAGTTAAATGGACATTAAAGGGTAAAGCTCTTCGTAGAGGGGTTTACGATATTGGACAAGTTATACTCCGCTCAGGAGATGGATTTCGTTTTGGTGAGATAGAAGAACTACATAACTTAGATAAAAAGTTATATGTATATCCCAAATTATTATCCGTATGGGTACCTAGTTATCGTTCTTCAATGCAGTGGGGTGTAAAAGGGAAGCAAGGTGGATTTATAGAAGATCCTCTTTTAGTTAATGGAATCAGGGAATACCAAGCAGGAGATGAGCTAAGAAGATTTAATTGGAGGGCCACCTCAAGAACTGGAAAACTACAGGTGAATATATATCAGCCCATCGTTATAGAACAACTGATTATTTATATCGATGTTGAAGGCTTTGGGATTGATGAAAAAGCATATGAAGATCCAATTGAGCAAAGAGCATATGTATCTAAGAAAAGGGAAGCCTTTGAAAGATTTCTTTCGATTATTGCCTCTGTGGCTGTGAAGTATAAGGAACAAGGAATTTCAATTGGTTTTACCAGCAATGGTCTCAACTATAGGGGGGAAAAAATGTCCAGCATTCCACCCAGTATAGATTTAGCTCTATTCTTAGATCAACTAGCTCAAATTACCCAAAGGGTAGGAGTTAAAAAAATGAAACCATTAGATGAACTTCTCCATAAGGGGCGGATGTGTATTCCTTTATATATTTTTTGTCATCATGTTACTGAAGATCATTATAGTAGATATCAACAACATAAACATAAGCTTTCAGAGGTACGTTTCTATTATAATCATGAAACAGAATACACTAAAAAATTAGCCCCCATAGTAAAACCAATAGATACATTTCTTTCATCCTTGGATTCATCTGGAAAGGAGTCTAATTATGCATAAGGTAAAAGAATTATATAAATCCTTTATCATGATGTTTAGTGAAGTCATATGGATCTATTATACAATTGTTATGTTTACTAGTATTGAGTGGAATGAGCCGGCTTTTTTTAATGCAACATGGTTTGTAATAGCCGGAATAATGGGATATACTTTAAACGTTTTGTTAGCAAAGAGAAGCAATCACATACTTTTATTTTTAGGAAATGTTTTGGTCGTAGGATTGATAATGATACAGAACTGGAAAAGTGTAGTTCCGGAAGGATTTTGGATATTTGGACTTGTGGTAAGTATAGGGGTTAGCTTTATTTTTATTAGAAGTACTAGATTGGTCTATCGACTACCTACACGTCTAGAAATATTACGTCGTTTTGAAGGAAGTGTTATTTATTATATTATTTTTGCACTGATATTTACTACAAATAAGTGGAGCAACAATATATTTCATCTTTTTTTTACATTAGCAATCATCGGTAGTTTAATGGGAATGGTATTAACATTGCAGAATCACGAAGATGTTGAAGGTAATCAAAAAACCCAAATAATAAAAGTTGGACAATCAGGGTGGTTTGCAGGAGTGGTAAGTCTTCTATTAATTTCTATACCACTTCTTTCATTGACTTTACTACTACCATCAATAAATAGGACACTATCTACCTTTGGGATGGGTGTTTTGGAAGGTTTAAAGTGGATAGCTCTTAAAATCGGTAGATTTTTAGGTTGGTTATTTAGTCTATTACCTGATCCCCAAATGGAAGCAACACCCCAGATGCCCCTTGAACCAATAGCGATGCCATCTGATCCTGTGGAAGATTCCCTTATTTCCATACCTTACATATGGATTATAGGGATAGGCGCAATTTTATCAATTGTAATTGCCATGTGGTTTTTTACAAAATTAAACATAAACAGGAAACTCCCAAAGAGTATAAAACCAAAGGATATAATCATTAGCAAAGAACCCTGGTGGATAAAACTTAAAAGGACTTTGAAAACCTATTTACAACACTTAAAATTGAAATGGTGCATGAGTTTTTCTTGTTATTACCACCATATTATCTATTGGAATTATCATCAAGTATTAAAATGGGGGAAAAAGAAGGGTCTCCAAAAGATGAAATCAGAAACCTCTCAAGAATATGTAAAAAAAATAATAGCACATATACCTGAAAAAGAAAAAAACTTTAGTCATAAGGGGCAAAGCTATCATTTATCCCAACTGTTGGAGGGGCTAAATAGAGATTATCAGGCTACTTACTATGGTTCAAAAGTAGAAATGTCTCCAAAACCAGAGTATAAGCTTTTAATAAATCACCTACAGGGTATTTGTCTTAAAGGAAAAGATCTGTAGTGAAGGAACCAGAAGGAACTGGAGGGCAGGCCTCCCAAAAAAGGATTGTTATTTTATAGTGCTTTATACTAAATAAAACCAATATTTTCAAGCAATATGATGTGTTTATAAAGTTGGGGTTAACGGTAGTGTAAAACAATCTGTGCTTAAGTAAAAATAAATCCCCCTTTCTAGATTAGTAAATAATTCTAATTAGAAAGGGGGATTTTTATGGGTGGATTACCAAGAGAAGTATTAAGAGAAATGATAGCAGGAGGAAATTTATACATCTTTTAAATTTTTTAGCATTATTTCTTGTCAGAATGGAATCATTCTTTTCCTTAAAGCACCAAGTTATTTATACCCCTTTAGATTTTGATATTTCCTCTAAAGTTAAGTTGGGTATTTTTGTTCCACTTATCTTGGAAGCAACCATTAAAATAACTACCATAAGTCCTATAGCAAAAAGTAGAGTAGCTACACTACCGGTTAAACCAGCTATAGCGTAGGCCATTAAACTAGCAGCAGCATTTATTAGGGCATAGGGCACTTGTGTTTTGACGTGGTCAACATGATCACATCCTGCACCGGTTGAAGCTAAAATAGTTGTATCGGATATAGGAGAACAATGATCTCCAAACAATCCACCGGAAAGTACAGCTCCAATACTGGCATACATAGGAGCTCCTAAGGAATGAGCCATTGGTATGGCGATGGGGATTAATATTGCAAAGGTTCCCCATGATGATCCAGTAGAAAAGGACATGATTGCTCCAGCAATAAATATTATACTAGGTATTGCCCAAGAAGGTATGGTGTTTTGTGAGATTTCTACAATATAATTTGCAGTACCCATTCCTTTAATAACGGAACTTAAGGACCACGCTAGAACTAATATAATAGCAACTGTCATCATTTTCTGCATGCCTTTAATATAAGTATCAAAAGCCTCATCAACTTTCTTGACTTTGTAATATACCATCATCCCCATCAGAACCAGTGCTGCTAAAAAATAACCAGTAGTCAGTGCTGTTCTAAATACCCCTCCTGGTACCGGTTGAAGTGGAAATCCTTTAGGGATTAAAAGACCAAACAATGTAACCAATAGAACCAATATAGGTAGCCAAACTAAGACAGCTTTACTATTATGATGGACTTCTATCCTTGAATCTGATTGACGTAAAAGCTTTGCTCCTGGCCAGAAGGTCTCCCCTGTTTCCTGGGTTCTTTTTTCTGCCTTTGCCATTGGTCCAAATTCTATACCCGTAAAAGCCACCAAGGGTACCATGAGTATAGCTAGTATTGGATAGAACTGAAAGGGTATGGCACGAACAAATGCAGTCCAATCAGATTCAAGGATATTTAAAACTTCATATTCTCTTTGTATCAATCCCATAACATATACTCCCCAACCTATGAAAGGTACCAATACACATACAGGAGATGCTGTAGAATCTATAATCCAAGCCAGCTTTTCTCTAGATATTCTAATTTTATCCGTAATAGGTTCAAATATAGGTCCTATAATAAGAGGTGTTCCTAAATCTGAAAAGAATATACCAATTCCCCCTAGCCAAGCTGATAACTGAGCTTTTGCCCTTGTGTTAATGTACTTAGATACACTTTTAGCAAATGCCACAGCTCCACCTGAGGATTCAATCAAGGTGACAAACCCTCCAATAAACACTAATAAAACCAGTACGCCTGCATTATAGCTGTCCGTCAGTTGAACAAATAAGTAGTCTTGTACCATGGTAGTAATTCCTGTAATAGGGTTTCCACCTACTAATACCAAGATACCGGCTAACCCCCCAAGAAAAAGCGAAACTATAACATTTTTTGTAATGATAGATAATGCAATTGCCAGTATGGGTGGTAATAATGATAAAATTCCCATGTGTTCCATAATGCAATTCCCCCTTTTATAAATAGAATCTATATAAATGAATACCGTTATAATCATACAATAACACAAATAATTATGCAACATTTTTTTATAAATATTTAATTAGATCTGATGACTGTCACCAATAATTTACCAAGGGATAACCGGTGGACGAAGTTGGCTTGGGAGATAGCTTAAAGCATAAACGCCCCCAACTATCCAGTGGAGAGCAGCAAAGGGTGATATCTGTTGTAAGTCTAATAGGGACTAAATCTTTTTTAAAACTATGGATTTGAAACAGTCATTAGTTTTGAAGCCATTAAGATATCCGTAATGGTAGCCTTAGGCTCAAGATTGTTATTTGGTGTATATCCAGCTATATCGGTATCATCTGTACCACTGGTGGGAGCTTTAAGAAGATAATAGATAGTAACAACAATAAAAGCAAAATTTTTTACCCTTATAGAAGGAGGAATTTTGCTTTTAACTATCTCTACAGGTTTATAAAGTCTCCTATTTCCTCTAAAAATACTACTTCAACAAAGGTACTCTCTACCTTTCTATAGCTCTTTTTTGTTGAGTTTATCCACCCATAACGGTCTAGTTCTTTATAGGGTAGGTGAATTGCTGCAATTCTTTTGGGGTTGATATAGTTTTTAACTATTTGTCTGCCCCTTGGAATACCCAATGATTTTAAAAGCTAAGCAAACCACAGATCTACAAATAAAGAAGGAAACGTGTCAAAGTTTGTAGAATATTAAAAATAAAGAAATAAGAAATATTGTGGAACTAGAAAATGAAGGAGGATGGCCGGATGAACTTGGTTTTGGGTGTAATAGGATTACCATTAAAAACGGTAGGGATTGTAGGAGGGCTTTTTGTTATATCTGCTTTGGCACCTTCTATTTTGGCTATTCTATTGAAATATAAGAAGGTGTGGTAGGATGAATAAATCCATTATTTATTTAATTAATTTTACCCTATACAGCATTATTTTACTTTTCTTTGGGAAGGGTGGATTTAAAAGGACAAAAAACACACGAGACTTTTTCATAGCGGTAAACAGCTTGGGTTTGTCGGCTAGTATTTTTACCTTTAGTGCAACCTGGTTTAGCGCGGCATCCATGCAGGGGCTTACGGGTTCAGTATATGCTTACGGATATAGTATTATTTTATATGCAGTTGTACCTTGGTTTGTTGGGGCAACCTTTCTTGTGCTGTTAGCTACGAGACTTAAAAACTATGATATTATCACTGTGCCACAATATTTTAAAATCCGATATGATAGTAAGTGGCTACAGGCCATGGGTGGGTTTGTTATTGTGATTACATATATACTCTATATGATTATTCAAGTCCGTGGCTTTGGAATTGTTATTTCTGAATTTCTAGATATCAATTATACCTTTGCTATTGTGTTAGTATATTTATTTGTAATCTATACTACCTTTGGAGGTTTATTTTCGGTGGCTAAGACCGATGCCTTTAACTTCATTTTAATTATTACGGGTACGATATTAGCAGCAATGCTTGTTCTAAAGGGTGTGAATGGTCTTGCATTTATGCATCATGAAGCTATTGTTGTTAACACGCGACCTTTTCCATCCTTTCCCCATGTAACTGCAAAAGGTGCCTTGTTAGATCCTTTTTCAAAGGGTGCCCTGCCTCCTTTTTTTATCTTTGCATCTTTTTTTGGTTGGGGATTAGGATTAGCCACAAACCCCCAGTATGCAATACGAATTACATCTGCTAAAGATAAAGGGACTGCTATTAAAATGATCTGTTATTCTGTGCTAATTCTTGCTTTTTTATATTTAGGACTAATTATTATTGGGATTGGAGGACGGGTTTTAATACCAACCATTGATTCTATTTATTCAGTAGATGAGGTATTTCCCTACTTGATTAACAATGTCATATACTCTCCCTTTAGTGGGATTATATTAATTTCCATTATGGCAGCCGCAATCTCTACTGCAAATTCTCAATTGTTGGTGGCGGCCAGTGGTTTTAGTTTTGATATCTATAAAAACCTGATCAATCCCAATGTAGAGGATGATAAGCTTTTGACCATGAACCGAATTTTTATTTTTGTTGCAGGAACCATTTCATTGGTGATGTCTTTAAATCCTCCAGCTAGTCTGCTGATTTATGGCGGCTATATTTGGGGTGTTTTTTCAGTAACCTTTCTATTACCTCTTTATGGAGGACTGTTCTGGGAAAAAGCAACGAAGGAAGGGGCAATCTGGTCCTTTATTGGGGGGTTGATCATACTAATAGTTTTCATGGTAAGAAATCATGTATTTTTTAGTACCAGCGATACATTAATACACCCAGCTTTGCCTGGGGTGGTGGGGGCCACAGCAATTTTTTACACTGTCAGTAGATATTTCTACTATACATCAAAGGAATAGTTAAAGCCCTCTGTTTATGAACACGTATTAAAATATAGAGAAGGTTTACAAATCACCTCGGATCAATAACTTCTAAAAAAACAAGAGGAGAAATTATCGTGAGATTTGATATAGAAAACAAAATCCTAATTCCATTTATGATTGTATTAGTTCTCTCCATTGTTACCTTGGGAATGGTTTCCTATTGGAATGGTTATCAATTGTTATTGACCAATGAAATTCAAAATCGATACTATCACCTAGAGGAAATTATTCTACATATTGAGGACATTCATTTGCAAGTCCTTGAAGGAAGGCTAAGTCTTGGAGAAGCCAAATTAAAAGTAATTCAGTTTTATAGTCAGACAACGAGAGAAGGATTATTTATTGCTAGAGGGGATGAAATACTGTTAGATCAATTTAACATTGAAGAGGGATGGGATGAAATACTGTTAACGATGACAGTGTCAAATAAAAATGAACCTATCCAATTTGAAAATAGTGTCTTTGTATATCACATCAATCAGGAGTGGGACTGGATAATTGGCTACGGTATGCGGAAGGATTTATTTTCACAGGAGGTTTTGGAGACACAAAAATATATGATTTTACTATCGATTGTTTCTTTAATGTTCTCAATACAGGCGGCTATTTTCATTGCCCACAATATTTCAAAGCCTATAAAGCTTCTGGCAGATTTATGTGACAAAATTAGCTTAGGAACTCCACAGGAGAAAATAACAATTAAAAGAAATGATGAAATTGGTATGTTAGCCCAAGCTTTTAACAATATGATGGATAAGCTTCAACTAAATACTGCTAAATTGATAGAGATGACAAAACTGAATGAAGATATTCTTAGAAATATTTCTACAGGTATTATTACTACTGATCAGGAAGGAACTATTACCTCATTAAACCCGGCAGCAGAAGGGATTTTTAATAGTGTTCAAAGGGAAGAAACCCAGAACCTAGCACTAAGGGAGAGGCTTCAGCGTCAGATTGGGGAGACACTAACATCAGGAAAAAGCATCAATCATATTCATGTCTTTGAAGATGATACAGAAGGTAGCAAAATATATGTGGATGTGATGACATCTTTGCTTAAGGGGGAGACGGGAAAGATAAGTGGTGCTATTTGTAATTTTAGAGATATTACTGAGCGAAAACGTATTGAAAACAACATGGAAACGCTAGATAGGCTTACATCTATGGGCCAATTGGCAGCTGGAATGGCCCATGAGATTCGAAATCCTTTAGCTGGCATGAAGACCAGTGTACAGGTTTTACAAAAAAGACTACTGAATGAAAATGAAGCTTCAAACAAAAAATTATTCGATGGTCTATTATTTGAAATTGATAGAATAAATCAACTTATTACTGATTTGCTTAACTTTGCTAAACCCAAGAGACCCCGCTATGAAGTAGTCAATATAAAGGACATATTGGAGCGATCTTTAGATTTAAACAATAAAGGAGAAATAAAGAAAAATATCAAGATAGATATCGTAGATTACTCAGAAGAATTATTGTGTTTTGTAGATGGAGATCAAATTCAGCAGATCTTTTTAAACATTGTTAAAAATGCCATCAATGCCTTAGCTGATAAAGGAACATTAACAATTATATTAGAGGGGTGTCAAGAAAACCATAAAGAATTTGCAGCAATAAAATTTCAAGACGATGGTTGTGGTATTTCACCTGAAAATATTGAGAGAATATTTGATCCCTTCTATACTACGAATCCTCAAGGAACGGGACTAGGACTTTCGGTTGTCTATGAGCTCGTTAAAGAAAACAAGGGGATTATTCAAGTAAGTAGTCGCGTTAATAAGGGGACTGAGTTTAAGCTAACTTTTCCTCTACACCAAATAAATGAAGCTATCTAATCAAAATTCCCCTTAGGAGGAGGCTAAAAAATGAGAAAGAAAATATTGATTATAGATGATGAAGAAATGATTAGAATTTCTCTTAAAGAAGGCCTGATGGATCTAGGCTATGAAGTGGATACTGCAAAGGATGGCCAAGAGGGATTAGGGAAGGTAGACGGATTTAAACCCCATGCCATATTCCTTGATATTCGTTTACCGGATATAAATGGTCTGCAACTAATAAAGTCTATTAAAGAAGTAGATAAGGATGTAGAGGTGGTGATTATGACTGCCTACGGAGATGTAAAGACGGCGGTTACATCCATAAAAAGTGGTGCTTTTGATTATATCCATAAACCCTTTGATTTAGAAGAAATGAATATTATTTTAATCCGCTTGTTTGATAACCTCACATTACAGAAGAAAATTTATTTGCTAGAAAAAGAAAAATTATCTAAAAATCATGCTATTTTAGGAGACCATCAGTCCATACAGGAGGTTTTAAGAAAGGTAGCCATTTTATCCGACAGTGATGATGTAACTGTGCTAATACGGGGAGAGACTGGGACAGGAAAAGAGGTAGTAGCTTCAGCAATCCATGAAAACAGTTGTCGCAAAGATGCTCCCATGTTAAAAATCAATTGTGCTGCCATACCGACTCAACTGATGGAGAGTGAACTGTTTGGACATGAAAAAAATGCCTTTACTGGTGCGATAGCTAGAAAAAAGGGTTTAGTGGAAATCGCCGATGGTGGGACTATTTTCTTAGATGAAATTGGAGAATTGCATTATGATATGCAGACGAAGCTTTTACGTTTTCTTGAAGAACGAAAATTCAAAAGAGTAGGTGGACTTGAGGATATTGAAGTAGATATTAGAATAATTGCTGCCACCAATAAAAATCTTGAAGAGGCTATTAAACAGAAGGAATTTAGAGAAGATTTATACTATCGGTTAAATGTAGTACCTGTAGAGTTGCCGCCTTTGAGGGAGAGGGGAGAGGATATTCTTCTTTTAGCAAATCATTACTTAAAGATCTATAGTAAAAAATTCAATAAAAGCATTTTAGACTTTACAGAAGAAGCCAAGGAAAAGCTTATGACCTACCCTTGGAAAGGGAATGTTAGGGAGTTGATCAATGTTATCGAAAGAATGGTCATATTGATTGATGATACTTATATTCGATGTCATCATATACCCTCTGAAATCAGAGGTGAAGAAAAAAGATCCTATGATGGTGAAGGATATAGGCAAGAGGATGGATCTCAGCTTATTCCTGAAGGATTTTCCTTAGAAGGCCTTGTCAAAAGGGTAGAAAAAAAGTACATTAAAGCAGCTCTAGAGATTAGCAATAAAAATCATTCCAAAGCGGCAGAATTATTGGGCATAAGTCGATTTGCCTTAAAACGAAAAATAGAAAAATATTTTCATGAATAAAAGGAGAGCGAAATTGCAGTTTTAGAGCGAAATCGCTCTTTTGTTTGTGCGAAAACGATCATATTTTTTGTGGAAATAATAGAAAACTTGGAAAATACACAAAATTATTTTAGGAAATATTGGACTCGTTCTTGCTTTAT
The DNA here is from genome assembly GCF_900100845.1 of Natronincola ferrireducens. Classification (NCBI taxonomy): domain Bacteria; kingdom Bacillati; phylum Bacillota; class Clostridia; order Peptostreptococcales; family Natronincolaceae; genus Natronincola; species Natronincola ferrireducens. Next base: position 174,612 of record NZ_FNFP01000003.1, read on the forward strand.
ATCATATTAGAAGAAATCCTATAATCAATTGTAATTGGATTGTGGAATTTTGGGACAAAAAATTTGGAGGTGAAGGTTATGTATAAAGTAGATCTAAATAGTGATATTGGTGAAAGCTATGGTGCCTACAAGCTAGGGATGGATGAAGAGGTTGTTGAGTATATCACTTCTGCCAACATTGCCTGTGGATGGCACGCAGGGGACCCCCTTGTGATGGAAAAAACGGTGGAGGCAGCAGCAGAAAATAATGTGGCTATAGGTGCCCACCCAGGATTTCCTGATTTAATGGGATTTGGTAGAAGAAATATGGTGATTACTCCCCAAGAAGCGAAGAGCTATACGATTTATCAGTTGGGAGCATTATGGGCCTTTGCAAAGGCACGGGGGCTAGAACTACAGCATGTTAAACCCCATGGAGCACTATACAATATGGCGGCCAAGGATGCTGCTTTAGCGGGTGCTATTGCGGAAGCAATTTGGCAGGTGGATAAAAACATCATTCTTGTTGGACTAGCCAATAGCAGGTTGACAGAAGCTGGAGAAGAGAAGGGTCTTAAGGTAGCCCATGAAGTCTTTGCTGATAGGGCATATAACCCAGATGGTTCCCTTGTGGCTAGAAGTAATCCGGGAGCAGTAATTCATGATACTGACAGGGCGGTAGCAAGGGTAGTAAGGATGGTGAAGGAAGGAAAAGTAGAGGCGATTAACGGTGAGGATGTAGAAATCAAAGCCCATACCATCTGTGTTCATGGTGACAACCAACATGCATTAGAATTTGTAAATAAAATTAAAGAAGCTTTGTTGAAGGAAGAGATTAAAGTAGAATCTATGAGAAACTTTATTAGATAAAGAGGGGGTTAACAAAAATGGCGATAAAACAAGAAAAGAACAAAAATATTGGTGTGTTACTGGGGGCTGCCTTTATTATGGCTACATCAGCCATAGGGCCAGGATTCTTAACACAAACAGCACAATTTACTCAGGATCACGCAGCAAATTTTGCTTTTGTTGTTTTAGTATCGATTATACTGAATATTATTGTTCAGGTGAATGTATGGAGAATAATTTGTGTTTCTGGTATGCGGGGACAGGATATTGCCAATAAAATAGTACCTGGTATGGGGTATTTGCTAGCTGGGCTGGTTGCCTTAGGGGGTCTAGCATTTAATATCGGAAATGTTGGAGGGGCTGCTTTAGGTTTAAACGTTTTAACAGGATTAGATATTAAGTTTGGTACAATTATTGCGGGAATCTTTGGGGTTCTTATATTTGTCTCAAAGGATGCGGGATCCATGATAGATCGTGTTACAAAGGTGTTGGGTGGAATTATGATAGCAATGGTTGCTTATGTTGCAATTACCAGCAATCCCCCTGTACAGGAAACCATTATAAAAAGCGTTGCACCTGATAATTATGGAATATTAATATTCCCAATTATTACACTACTAGGTGGTACAGTAGGAGGGTACATTACGTTTGCGGGTGCCCATAGACTGATAGATGCTGGTGTAACGGGTAAAGAAAATTTGGATCAAATCACAAAAAGTTCAGTTATGGGTGTTGGTATTGCTTCAATTATGCGGATCTTTTTTTTCTTAGCTATTTTAGGCGTAGTGGCAAGAGGTATACAACTAGATCCTTCAAATCCAGCAGCTTCTGCTTTCTTACATGGTGCAGGGCAAATAGGCTATAAATTCTTTGGTTTTGTACTACTGGCTGCTGGTTTAACTTCTGTAATTGGTGCAGCCTATACATCGGTTTCCTTTTTAAAAACCTTAAATACAACAATTGTAAAGTATGAAAAATATTTTATTATCGGGTTTATTACTGTATCTACTATTATTATGGCCTTTGTGGGAAGACCAGCAAGACTTCTTATATTAGCAGGTTCGTTAAATGGATTGATTTTACCTATTACCTTGGGAACTGTTCTTTTGGCTTCCAGACGGAAAGATATTATAGGGGATTATAAGCATCCTACTTGGTTAATTGTCTTTGGTATTCTTACAGTTATCCTTTCAGCCTATGCGGGAATTAATTCCCTGCAAAATATTAAAAATCTTTTTTAATATATATTTTTTAAACTATTGAAGAAAGCAATACAGATGAAGAACTCTAGAAGGACTTAAATTGAAGTATTCTTAAATGATGGAGGAATCCTTTATGTATGATAAAATAAAGTATCTCATAGCAGGAGATAGAGCTTTAGTTATGGAGTTTGGCAATTGCATATCAGAAGAAATAAATGAAAAAATTAGAGCTATGACGATAGCTATAGAAATGAAAAATATTAAAGGTATTGTAGAAGTAGTTCCTACCTATAGATCTTTGATGATTCATTATAATCCTTTGACTATAGAATATACTGTGTTATTGAGGACAATGCAGGCACTGGAGGAAGAATTGAAAAGTATTGAACTGCCGGCACCTCGAGTTATAGAAATTCCTACCCTTTACGGGGGAGATTACGGACCAGATATTGATACGGTGGCAAAACATAATGAATTGACTGTTGAAGAAGTGGTTCGAATCCACACATCAGGAGAGTACCTGATTTATATGTTGGGATTTACCCCAGGCTTTCCTTATTTAGGAGGAATGGACACAAAAATTGCAACTCCTAGACTGGAATCTCCTAGAACTAAGATCAAGGGTGGTTCTGTTGGCATAGCCGGCAGTCAGACGGGTATTTACTCCATTGACAGCCCAGGGGGATGGCAGTTAATAGGTTGGACGCCTGTAAAGCTTTACGATGAAAATGCAGAAAAACCTATTTTGTTAAAGGCAGGAAATTATATCAAGTTTAAGGAGATAGATGAAGAGGAATATCGCCGGATTGAACCCTCTATAAAGGACAGAACCTATGAATGCAAATCCTATCCTAAAGGGCAAGGGGGTGGAAATATTGGGCAAAATTAAAGTTTTTAAAGCTGGTTTATTGACACTGGTTCAGGATCAAGGTAGAAACGGATACCAGCAATATGGAGTACCTGTGTCTGGGGTAATGGATAATTTTGCTTATAGAATTGCCAATATTTTGGTGGGAAATCATGAGGAAGCAGCTGTAATAGAAGCAACCCTTGTGGGTCCAGGTATTGAATTTCTTGATGAAGGGGTTATTGCAATTACCGGTGGAAACTTATCTCCTGAAGTGAATGGAAAGCCTATACCTATGGGAAAAAGTGTTTTTGTCAAATCAGGAGATAGGCTAGATTTCAAAGCTATTAAAGCAGGTTGTAGAAGTTACATTGCATTTGCTGGCGGCATTGATGTACCTGCTATTATGGGCAGTAAGTCAACCTATACCCGTGGCAATATAGGGGGCTATGAAGGTCGAGGGTTAAAGGTAGGGGATGTAATCACTTTAGCTAGCCCCCACAAACCCTTAAAGGAACTGGTAGGCAAATGGATCCAACAGGAACTATATAGCTACACCAATACTGTGGAGGTAAGGGTAGTGGCAGGCCCACAGGAGGATGCATTTACTCAGGAAGGAATAGCAACCTTTTATAACACTGAATATACTGTAACCAATGAATGTGATCGGATGGGCTATAGGCTGTCGGGTAAAGGGATTCAGCATAAAGAGGGTAGCGATATTATATCCGATGGTATTGCCATGGGGGCTATTCAGGTTCCCGGACATGGTATGCCGATTATTATGATGGCAGATCGCCAAACAACAGGAGGATATACGAAAATAGCCAATGTTATTACTGTAGACTTCCCTAAAATTGCTCAAGCCAAGCCGGGGGATAAAATTATATTTAAAAAGGTCGCCGTTGAGGAGGCCCACAGTTTGTTAAAAGAAGTAGAGGAAAAAATTGCTCAATATAAACGGCAGTCGATAGGGAGAGAAGTCATCAAAACAAGAGAATTTCATCTAAAAATAAACGGAAAGGCCTATGACGTAATGGTTGATGAAATAAAATCATAATAATGTATAAAACCAAAAGATCCTAATCATAGGATCTTTTGGTTTTATACAACACTTAGTCAGTTTTAAATCGAAATCGGCGTCAAAGCTGATGAGGACGAGACTGTTTATCCACAACCATGTCAATAGTATCGGTTGTAAAAAGTTGAAATAATATATTTTTATATAAATTACTAACTTTTGGATTGATTGTTAGAATAAGAATATGTTTTATGTCCATTTAGATCACCTAATTTTATTATTATATAAAATACTTGTGTCATTGAGCGTACTAACATTATATCATAAAGGAGGATCAAATGTTATTTAATGGTTGACATAATGATTGCAAATACAATTAAGGGAGTCAACATAAATCAATGAATCATATATAGATTGGAGGAAGATGTAGGATGAGAGAAGGCATTATAAATATGGTGGATGAGGTATTCAAGGAAATTGTAGAAATAAGGAGAGATTTTCATCGATATCCTGAGCTTAGTGAACAGGAAATCAGAACATCCCAGAAGATCTGTGAGCATCTTGAATCCTTCGGAATAGAATATGAGAAGGGTATTGCCCAAACAGGGGTTGTAGGAATTATTCGGGGAGCAAAACCTGGCAAAACTGTGGCGATTCGTGCAGATATAGATGCTCTACCTGTTACTGAAAATAATGATATACCTTATAAGTCAGTAAATGAGGGGGTAATGCATGCCTGTGGTCACGATCTACATGCTAGTATTCTCCTGGGAGCGGCAAAACTACTAAAGTCTATGGAATCTCAGCTTAAAGGGAATGTAAAGTTTTTTTTTCAACCAGCTGAAGAAACCGTAGGGGGGGCAAAACCAATGGTAGAGGAGGGTTGTATGAAAAATCCAGATGTGGACTATATCATAGGCCTTCATGTGATGCCCTATATGCCTACTGGATGGATTGAAGTACGTCGTGGAAAACTGAATGCTGCATCTAATGAATTTTATGTTAAGGTAAAAGGTGTTTCTAGCCATGGAGCATATCCTGAAAAATCTGTAGACAGTCTTTTGACTGCCTGCAACATAGTAAATGCTCTTCAGACCATTGTTAGCAGAAATACTTCGCCACTGAATTCCGTTGTCCTATCTGTTGGAAAATTCAATGCAGGTACCTGTAACAACATTATACCAGGAGAGGCCACTTTTTCTGGTATATTTAGAACTTTAGATCCTCTTACAAGACAGCAGACAAAGGATAGAATCCAAGAAATTTGTGAAAACACAGCAAAGGCATACGGTGCATCGGTAGAAGTACGTATTGAAGATGGCTATGCATTCCTCATTAATGATGATGATGTTCTGGATGTTATTATTTCCTCCGCAGAAGATCTTATAGGGGAGGAACGTATTCAGTATAAGGAATATCCAAGTCTTGGAGTAGAAGACTTTTCATTCTTTAATGAAGTGGCAAAAGGTGCTTTTTTCCATTTGGGATGTGGTTTTAAAGGGGAGGAAAATCCACCGCTTCATAATGATCAGTTTCTTCCAGATGAAACCTGCATGAAATACGGAATTGCCTTGGAAGTAATGAGTGTATTAAAGCTTTTAGAAAGATAAATAGGAGGTGTGTAAATGGAGCCAATATTGAGGGATACAATTATAGAAATAGATTTAGATAGAATTGCACATAATGTCACAAAAATCAGGGAAATGGTAGGTAAAAATGTGGCTGTAGCAGCTGTAGTAAAAACAAATCAAGTTTAAAAAATATAGACTTTTAATTTCTATAATTTTGGGATATTCTATTTTTTGCAGGGTAGAAAATTTTAAGAATGCTAGAGCTTTGGGGCAAAGCAAGTCCTATATATATTTGGTGTAGTTTCCCCCCTATAACTCCGTTAAAACATCCAAGTATTTTTAGTGTGCTTTATAAGTGAAGGTGCAGCCATCACGAACACCCATATAGATACCTCCTTACCATATAATCATCTAAATTTATAGTGTTTTCAGTTAGTTACAATCTTTATCTAGAGTTGGAACGATGCCAGACAAGGGGACATCATATTCTCCAACGAAAAATTCAATTAGCTACTATTGATAATCATCCCTTTGATTTGCGGGTTATGGTACAAAGAGAAATAAATTCATCTTTGTGGCAGGTAACTGGCAAAATTGCTGGAGTAGCTGCTAAGGAATTTTGTATTACCAATGCCATTAAAGAAGTATTGTCTGTAGAGAAGGCTATTGAAGCTTCTATATTGGCAAAGGTATTGCAACAAGATATAGCAGTTAAAATCGATAGACTAGCCCTATTAACAGCAGTATATTTGGAGGAGTACTATCGCAAGTTCTACTCTATGGCAATTGATAGGGGAATAGATAATGGTGGAGAAGTGTGGATTATTGAAGTTAATTTAGATCCAAACATTTCTCTTTTGAGTAGATTGGAAGATGGATCAATGTATGAAAGGATGAAAGATAAAAAAATATAAATAAGAAGAATTCTTAGTAAAAGAGTTGGGGAAAATGAAAATAATTTAATAATTAAAGGAGATTAAGGAATTAAATGTTCTAAAGCCAGTTTTATGTTATTATTAAACAATTATTAAGATTATTAGATGGCAATAGTCTTATTTAGTATAATTTATGATAATATATATTAAGTAGACGAAAGAATTTGTACAGTATATAAAAATCGATTAACTTTAGCCCTATAGAGTTTCACCTATGGGGTAAGGAGATAATACAAAAAAGCAATGGGTTAGTAGACCTGTTAAAAGGAGAATTTTAATTGTGAGCAAAAAATTTGAAGAATTTAACCTTAAACAATTTATAGTAGAAAATCTTGAGACGGAGGGTATTAACAACCCTACCGAGATACAAGCTAATTCTATTCCCCATATTCTAGAGGATAAGGATGTGGTAGGTAAAGCTAAAACAGGAACAGGAAAAACCTTGGCCTATTTAATACCAATGATAGAAAAAATCATCCCTGAGAAGAAAGAACTTCAAATGCTTGTATTGGCTCCCAGTAGAGAGCTTAGCCTTCAAATTCATAGAGAAGCAGAGGGCGTTGTTAAAAATACAAATATTACTGCAATGCCATTGGTTGAAGGAATGGATATTAATCGGCAGCTAGACAAATTAAAAAACAAGCCTCAGCTTATTATAGCCACACCTGGAAGATTAGTGCATATTATCGGATTAAAAAAGATAAAGATGCATGGGGTAAAGATGATAGCCTTAGACGAAGTTGATCAAATGCTGGAGCAAGGACTACAGGAAAAAGTACATGCAGTGATTAATACTACACTGAAGGATAGACAGTTGGTAAGCTTTTCTGCTACCCTTTCAAAGGAGGCTTTAAGTATTCTTCAGTCATTAATGAAAAAGCCTCAATACATATCTTTAGATAATGCTAAGCCGGTCCCATCAAAAATTAAACACTTATATATAGTAAGTAAGGCATCAAAGAAAACGGAAACTCTAGCAGAGCTTATGGAGGTATTGAAGTCACCTAAGTCATTGGTTTTTATCAATAAAAATGAAAATGTAGATAGATTTGTAAAGGAATTAAAATCCTTTGGGTTATCTGTTGAAGGTATACAAACCAGGACTAAAAATCAGGATCGTCAACATATTTTAGCTACTTTTAATAAGGGTGAGCTTAAGACTTTAGTTACAACAGATCTATTTACTAGAGGAATGGATTTCAGAAATGTATCCCATATATTCAATATGGATTTACCTCTAAATTCCACAGATTACCTCCATAGGGCTGGTCGTACAGGTAGGATTGATAAAGAGGGTGTAGTGTACAATATTGTGAGGGATCGAGAAAAGTTCATAATGTATAAAATGATGAAGGGTTTAAATATAGAGGTGAAACCAGTTAGTATATTGAATGGAAAGATTACAGCCGTTGAAGAAATTATACATGGCAAAAAAACATTAAAAAACACAAAAAATCCTAGGACAGATGTGAGGAGATAAATATATATAAATTTGGAGGGATAAAAATGCCACAGATTAAAGTTAGAGGAATAGCTCCTGAAGAGTTATGCAAAATTGATCTTCCTATGGTAGATAAATTAACAGAAATTGTCGGTTGTCCTAGAGACTATTTTGAAATTGAATATATTCAATCTGTTGCCATAAGAAATGGCAAAATAGATGAAGTGTATCCTTTCATTGAAGTAGCGTGGTTTGACAGAGGGCAAGAAATACAAGATCAAGTTGCAAAGACTATATATGACTTTGTTCAACAAATCGGAATAAAAAATTTGGATATTGCTTTTATATACTTTGAAAAAAATAATTATTATGAAAATGGAGAGCATTTTTAAAAAATAGCTTATAGAGTTAAAAAAACAGGGACAGGCTCTCTGTCCCAGAATTGCTTTATACACCTAATTAAGAGTCAAGAAAATATAAATCTACAAGCAAGAAAAAACAAATTATAACCACGATAGAAATATCGTGGTTTTCACATTGATAAAATCAGAATTATGAGTGTTGAACCTTAGCATAAATGATATGGGTACTATTAGGAAAATTTATCGTTATAGATAAGAATTAATATTCTTAAACATTTCAGCATCTAATTTTTTGTTCTTAAACTTTGATAGGTTTGGTTTAGTGCTAACTTCTATTAATAATATTTGTCCTTTATTATTGATTCCTAAATCAAATCCCCATAAATGCTTCTTAGGAAACTGTTTACCCAAATGTTCTACAATTGATAAAGCAACCCTCTGTAATTCTATTATAATCTCCTTTGACGTGAGTTCTTTTAATTGATTTTTAAGACTTTCATCAAAAGGGACAATTGAACCGCCAGCTGATATATTACTCAAGAAAGATGCTTTACTACTGAGTTGACCAAACCATCCTGTTAACTTCCAATTAGAGTTATTTTTTTTCTGAAGCAGGACTCTTATGTCAAAGAAGCGGTCATTAATTTTTACCCGATCGATATACTGTTGAATAATATAGGGTTTATTATTCATTTGTTTTTCTAAATAGGGCAAGAGATCTTCATTCCTGTCTAGGGTAATGGTTTTTGACTTTGTAGCGATAGTATAGTATTTATCCTTTAAGCTTACCTTTATTATACCCCTGCCACTTGAGCCCTTTTCTGGTTTTAGTATAGCAACACCATGTTTTTTTAGAAATTTCAAGCAGTTCTTTCTTGAATAGGGTTCTGTTATAGGAAGATATTTTATAATAGCTTTATCTTCCTTCAGGATAGAAAACATGAATAATTTGTTTGATAATTTATTCATCATTACACTCTCCCATCATTATAAATTAAAACTTATGTTGTAAAATTGGAAAGGTGCTGTTGATAATTCTTTAACCAGTTTTCTATAATTCTATGAAGGTGTTTTTTTCTTTCAATTAAGAATTTTTTTAAAATATCCCTATGAGAAGCAGTTAATAAGTGGAAGGGTAGATCTTCGATAATTTCCTCAACCCTGTTATCATGTAAAGCTTGCACTTCTTGTACATAGCTATAAAGTATATCTTGGTGATTAACTATAAATACTGGAAGCCCCTTTAAATATCGCCTGTTATATTTATATACATCATCCCAGTATTGATTATTCCAATCTTTACCCTTCCATGTAAAAGCTCCCAGCAAACTGAGACCATGATCAATAAGATAATAATCATACAGATCTTTATCATCGGTTTTATATAAGATAATATTGCGATTATTTCTATCGATATTTACAATCCAAACATCAAATACAAACATTTTAATAAGTTCTTTACTATGAAGAATATGAGCAAAAGGATTTGATTCATTTTTTATTTTGTTCCAATTATAGAGCTTTTTATTTTGTGTTTTTTTTAATGAGATAATGCCCTGTATAGTATTAATCTCTGCTAGTATGGTTTCTGCCATCGGTAGAGAAAGCTCTTTACCTAATAGATAAGATAAATATTCATTTGCTACTAAGGGCCCGCTAAAGCCAATGCTAGTTTGGGTAGGGTGTTTAAAATAACCAACGATTGATTGGTTATTTTCATTTGAAACGACCCACACCTTTCCAACTTTTCTACTTGTAGAGATACATGAAATTAAGTTCCATTTATTTAACATGTAGATAATAACCACCTTGTCAATATATTTAGCCCTATATTTCATGAGCAATATTATATTCTCTGTAAAATTATATTCACCACCTATTACTTATGTTCATATTATACTAGCGGGGAAGATGAAAACAATGGGGAGGGACTATAGTATGAAGTATATAGGGATATTATTAGATAATATTGTATATAGGGGAATACCCTATGGAAAAACAGGCTATGAAAACCTTTCATTTTATGAAGACGCAGCAAAGTTGTATGGATTGATACCATGTTTTTTTACATTAAAAGATATTACACCTGACATGAATGAAATAAAAGCTTATGTAAGAGACGATTTGGGAAGTTATAAGAAAAAAAATATACCTATACCAAGAGTGATTCACAACCGCGGACTTTATTTTTCAAAAAAACATCAAAGTCACCTTCAATCATTAGTCAAAAAAGGATTTATCCTATTTAATCAATGGAATCGCTATAGAAAACTGGAGATATATCATACATTGACCAAGTATGATGAACTAACAGAAAATCTGCCCGAAACTCGAAAAGCTACGAAGGATAACATTCGTTTAATGGAAAATAAATATTCAAAATTAATTTTAAAGCCGGATAGTGGGAGTTTGGGGAACGGCTTAATGAAAATAGAGGATTATGATCATAAAAAACTATTAACAATTTTTAGCCATAGGGAAAAGAATTGGTTAAGGATACCCTTTACAAAAGATTTACCTGAAATGTTAAAAAAACGTATTTCTTCTGGTAATTATATTGTGCAAGAATATATTCCACTAGTCCTCTATAAAGGGAATCCCTTTGATATGAGGGTATCATGTCAAAAAAATCATTTAGGAGAGTGGCAGATGACTGGTGTTGTAGGGAAAGTTGCTAAGGATGAGAGTTTTATAACAAATGTCGCAAAGGGAGGAACGGTATACCAACTAGGTGAATTATTACATCATACACTATTAGACGAAAAAAAAGTGACAGCTAGAATTGAACAGGTTTCCTTAAAAATTTCTAAAATATTAGAAGAGCATTTTTCTGGGTTAGCAGATATTGGCTTGGATTTAGGAATTACAACAGAAGGTATTCCAAAGTTTATTGAATGTAATGGAAGGGATTTGAGGTATAGCTTTAGAAATGCAAATATGCATGATATCTGGAAAAACACCTATGCCACTCCTATTGGATATGGCAAGTTTTTAATGGATAGGGGGTGAGTTATATGAAGACATTAGTGTTAGGAGATATACTCAAAGCAATCGAAGGAGAGCTGATATTTGGGGATGAGAAGTTTATAATAAAGAGTGTTAAAAAAAGACCCAAAGTTTTTAAAAAAGGCACCCTATATTTTCACTTTCATAAAAGGCATCCAATCACTTCTGAATTTAATCTAAATAAACAATCTATTGTAATAGTTTCAGAACAAACCTTTGATGATGAAGAACTAGGTAATACTGGAATGTTGGTTAAAGTAGAGAACATTAAAGAGTCCTATGAGAAATTTCTTGATTATTATCGAAGTCTGTTTAACATTCCTGTAGTGGGGATAACAGGAACTGCTGGCAAGACAACAACCAAAGAAATGCTAACCCACATTTTGTCCATCGATAGAAAGGTTCAATCCACTAAAAGAAGCTTGAATGCAGTGGCATTAAATGATCAATATTTATTAGGAATTGATGATGAAACAGAAGCAGCTGTTATAGAAATGGGTGTTTCTTATCCTGGAAACCTTAGAAACACAGGAAAGATTTTTAAACCCCAAATAGGTATTATTACAAATATAGGCATTGCCCATCTAGAAGGCTGTAAGACATTTGAAGCTTATCTTCAAGCAAAAGCAGAAATGCTACAAGCTTTATCCTACGGGGGTAAATTAATATTAAATGCCGATGATGATAATATTAAACTAATTGATTTATCTTCTTTTCAAGGAGATGTTATCTACTTTGGTCAAGGAGCGGCATGTCACTACCGGGCATGTAACATTCAGTATTGCGATAGGGGATTGGAATTCCAGCTTCATTGTGAAGATGATACCTATTCTGCGTTCATATCAGGTCTTGGATACCACAATGTATATAATGCACTAGCAGCCATTGCAGCTGCCCATTCTTTGGGAATAGAAATCCAGGTAATTCTTAATAGGTTAAGAAGCTTTAAGCATTTGGAACGTCATAATACCATTTATACAGGATTACATGAGGCGACCATCATTGATGATACTTGGAATTCAAACCCTACCTCAGCCTATGCAGCATTAAAAGTATTAAAGGAAATAGCCAATGGTAAAAGAACCATTGCTATCCTTGGTAAATTACAAAGACTGGGAAAGCAGGAAGAAGCAGAGTATGTGAAAATGGGAGAATATCTCGCTATGTCAGGAATAGATATTTTAATAACAGTGGAGAAGGAAGCAGAATTAATGGGGCAAGTAGCCCTAGAGAAAGGTATGGATATTTCAAATGTATTATTTGCATATTCAGCAGAGGAGGTAGAGAAAATTCTTTCCTATCTTTTAAATAAAAATACTATTGCATTATTCAAAATGTCTCTTGATAAGATGAATCCATCTTATCGTAAACTTCTACAAAAAATATGCAAGGAGTGAAATTCATAATGTCTAGAACACCAGAATCCATCAGGATTAAGGACTTTATTTTTATTATAAGACCTAAAAAATACAACCTTCTAATAGATGGACAACTTTATTAAAGGATTGCACTTTAGATAAACACATATATTTGAAATCAATCTTTAATGGCATCATATAATGATAAAAACATAAAATAAATCACATTAAAATCAAATCCGTTAATATTACCTATTATACCAGCTGATTTGGAGGAAAAAGCCCTGTTATTATAGACAAGGATGCTAATATCAATGTTACAGCAAAACGAGCATTTTGGTAAAAATTTCTAAATACAGGTCAGACCTATAGACCACCAGATCATGCTTATCTCCCTGAAGATATAGAAAATCACCAAAGTCACTAAATTTAATTTTAATATAAAAAATAATTTGCTTTATATAATAAACTATGTTATACTTAATAAGAACTTAAATTAATAGTAAATAATGTCACATCAATATATTTCCATTAGTGCTTGATAAGTATAAGTATCCTCATGTCGAAATTTTATTAGTGAATTATTACAATGAATTTAAGAATAAAATTTCGGAGGTATAAATTATATGACTGGTACAGTAAAATGGTTTAATGCAGAAAAAGGATTTGGATTTATTACAGGAGAAGATGGAAAAGATGTTTTTGCACATTTTTCTCAAATTAATTCAGGTGGTTATAAAACACTTGATGAAGGTCAAAAAGTTTCTTTTGATGTTGTTCAAGGACCAAAAGGACCTCAAGCAGAAAATATTACTATTATTTAATTAATAAATATTTTACCCCTTAAATAGTTATCCTATTTAAGGGGTTTTTTAATTATCTGCAATTAGACTGTAGAACAACATAAAAGTATTGATATATATAAAATTTGCAAAACAGATTTGAATTCAAAAGGAAGTAAAGTATTTTAAAAGAAAAGGCAAAAAGCTAACAGTAACTATTGATAAGATAAACAAGATAGAGAGGTACCCATAGTGGTTTCATTCCTTTGATATCCACAAATTATAATTGAGTAGTCATCTATTGGATAGATGGTTTTTTATTTTTCACCTATAATAGTTAGATATATAATAAGGGAATACTTTAAATTTAATGCATTACATTTATTATATTGATATCAAGAGACAGAATTAGTAGCCGCTGGAAATTCTGTAGTTATCTTGGCACAATAAAGGTGCTCTAAATCAATTGTAGAGCACCTTTATTGTGGTTGAAAAATTTAATCTAGTGGACAATTTTCTAATAAACCCATAACTTTACCTAAAGGTTGAATTTTATAGGGATACATATATTACAATACAATCTTTAATGTGCACCATGTAATGATAAAAACATAAAATATATTACCACTAAAGTCAAAGAAGTTTAAAGTAAAAAATTTGCTATTAATATAACAAAAGCAAAATTATCAGCATTAGTATAGCATCATAGATGCATAAAGGAGGTAAAGGGACATGGAAGATAACGTTTTTAATAAGCTTGAACGTTTAAAAGACAATAGTACACAGATAAATACTTCTTTATTATATGAAGAAGAACTGTTAAAAGAAATTTCTTTAGATAGAAACATTACCAGTCTTTTTAAAGAAAAATTAGAGATGATAGAAAGATTTAATAATGAAGTTAGAGTTGCCAGAAGGGAAATTCATAAAAATATTTTAAATATTAAACGGCAGTATATAGAAGAAACTAGTGTGGAACTAGGGGTTTTATATGGGGTAAAGGAAAAAAAATCCTTGTTTAAAATCCTACAGATTTTTAAAACCATAGCTGAAGAATATAAAGTCAATATTATCTGTTTTAGACTAAGCGACATTGATATAGAAAATCATTTGGTAAAAGGGATTTTTATCTCTAGCAAAGATATAAAAGATACAATTTCAAAGATCCCTCCACTGATATACAATATGGGTTATTATACAAAATCCAGCAATATTAAAAAGATGAAACAATTAAGAAGGGGAAAAAATATTAATGTAATTAATCCCATTAATAGATTTAATCAGTACATTATTTTTGACATAATTTCAGCCTTATATAAAGAGACATCGGTATTGTTGCCTTATACAATGTTTAGTCAACCTAATTTATATAATTATTTAGAGAAGTATAATTCCATATATCTATTCCCAGAAAAAATGATTGATAGAAGGAAAACAATTATAATACAGAAAAAACAACATGGCTACAGTGTAGTTATTGGAGCTAATAAAAAAATTTTTATAGCCAAGAACCTATATGAGTATGTTTTAAAAGTAATTCAAAACAAAAAATATTTTATCATGAAAGCTCCTAAAGCTATAAAGATTAAGAACACACCTCTAGAAACAAGAGTTTATGTTCAAAAAAATAAGAATGGCAATTGGGAAGTTACAGAAATGCTTGCAAAATGTCAATGGTTTTATGAAGATTCTATTTATCAAGACGTTTCTTATCAATTAGATGAAGTCTTATCTATGCTTATCCCCCAAAAATCAAAAGAAGTAGAAAATAATTTAAAGGAAGATGCTTTAAATATATCCTCCTATTTAGAATTTTATTTAAACAATATTGGTAGCTGTATTCTAGATTTTATTATTACTGAAGAAGGCCATAATCATCTCATTTACTTTGGGGGATGGGAAGATAAAGATTTTATGTTGAAATTAGAAAACAAAAGTTCTTGGGGGAGATACTTTAAAAATGCTATAGACTATTTAATTCATCTAAGGAATAGTAAGGTGATTTATGATGGTGAATAAATGGATTAAGTTCAGTAGAATAGATAAAGAAACAAAAATAATTTATTTACCGATTAAAATAGCTGAAAAAACTAAGGATGAGATAGATATACATTATGGACTTAAAAAGCTAAAGGTAAATTGTATATTCGACAATGAATTGAAAAATACAGGGGAGTTTAATAATCCCTTCATAATAAAATGTGATAAAACAATATTAGATGCGTTAATGATTTTGGATACACTAACCTATCAATTGTTAATCAAAGAAGATGGTATCCATATAGGTCCAGTAATTGGCTTTATGATGGGGGAACAGCATTATTACTATCACAATCGATTTTTACAGGATTTAAAGGATGCCATGAGAATTTATGAAGAAGTAGGAGGATTATTTATTGCATTTAAAACCTCAGGAATTAACTGGAATAAGGGATATCTTTATGGTCTTTATTATGAATTTAAAGAAAAACGATGGAAATATAGCAAATTACCATTTCCATCAGTGATATTCAGAAGGACCTTGCATAGGGAAGACAAAGATATAGAGAAATTAAAAAAAATGACAAAAGGAAAGATGTTTAATACCTTTAAGCTAGATAAATTTCAAGTATATGAAAAATTAAAAATGAACATATCTTTTGCTAAGTATCTTCCTCCTACTGAAAAACTAAAATCAATTCAAATATTTTATAATTTCATCAAAAAAAATCAAAAGATTATTTTAAAGCCCAACGGATTATCAAGGGGTAGGGGGATTTGTATTATTGAAGCAATAGATAAAGATTTATTCAAAATATATGATTACAGAGACGAACAAAAGAAAAAGGTTTATAGGATAAAGGATACTGAAATCCTTAAATTTTTAATAAATAATAAGTTTGTAATGAGGGATTATCTTATTCAACCCTATCTAGAGTTAGGGAATATAGATGGAAATGTTTTTGATATCCGGATTATGATGCAGAAAGATGCAGAAGCAAAATGGCAATGTAGTGGTATTGAATGTAGAGTTGCTGGTGATGGAAACCAACTTACAAATATTTCCAGAGGAGGAAAGGCCTTAACCATTGAAGATACCGTTAATAGAGCCTATAGAGGAAAACTTAATCCGGAACAGGTGGAAAAGGATATCATAGCCATAAGCAAGGAATTTTGTAATATAATGGATGGAAATAACGGGCTGTTTGCTGAGTATGGCTTAGACTTAGCTATGGATGTCCATGGTGGCTATTGGTTTATTGAGGGGAACTTTAGGCCAGCCTTTAAGGGATTTAAATTAATCGATTATGAAACATACTATGAGATATGCTATACCACTGTTAGATACGCTGTTTTACTTGCAGGTTTTAAAAATAGGAGGGAGGAAAGATGACAACAAAATATAGAATCATTCCAAATTTAAGACATCAACAATGCCTATTAATCCATCCAACTACAGCTAAAAAATTAGGAATAGAATATAGAAAGTTAACATATTTACGATTCGGCGTTAACTGTGTAGAAGTTAAAATTATTTTATCTATGGAAGCAGCTCCTGGGGAAGTCAGTTTAGATAATCAAATCATCGAAAATCTAAAGATTCCGTTGTTTGCAAGCTACGAAATCAAAATAAAGCCTTATGAAATAGTTATAGGACCCTATATCGGTATTTTAGTTCATAAGAAGGAAGAGACATTAGATAAAAATATAAATGTTTATAGTAATTATTTATATGATTATGAAGCAATTGGTGGGGTTATATTAGCTTTTTCGGTAGAGGGTATACAAATGAAATGTGATAAGATAAGGGGGTATATCTTTAACCCTCAAACCCAAAAATGGGAAAAAGGGATTTATCCTTACCCGGCAGCAGTTTTTAAGAGGACAGGAATGGGAAAAACCATGAGAAACCATATCCATAGGGTTATTGGAGATGCCATTTTTAATGAATATATCCTCAATAAATGGGAGACCTATGATTGGTTAAGTAATTTTGCAGAAATAAAACCATACTTACCAGACAGTAGGATATATAATAACAAAGGGGATTTAAAGATATATCTTAAGTTGTATAATAAAGTTTATATTAAACCTATTGATGGAAGCCAAGGTATTGGGATTATAGAAGTAGTTAAAGACAACGAAGAATTTATTGTTGGTTATATAAAGGATGGGCAAACCAACAAAAAGCAATTTACACAGGAAAATAATATGTGGGATTATATAGAATCCTTTTTGAGAAAAGGAAAGTTTATAGTCCAAAGAGGAATAGACCTTGTTCACACCAATGGACGGAAAAATGATTTTCGACTTTTGATTATAAAAAACAATAAAGGGATATGGGAAGATTATGGTATGATCGCAAGATATGGTGTAGAGGGAAGTATCATAAGCAATATATCTGGTGGGGGCAGTGCTGAATTAGGAGAAGTATTTTTAAAAAATACTTTAAAGCTTTCGGAGGATAGGGCTTATCAATTAAGAAAAGAAATATCCACTATAGCCACTAGGGTGGGGGAGGCAATTGATGCCTGTGGAATAAATTGTGGCAACCTAGGAATTGATATGGGAATAGATGAAAAGGGTAATATATGGATTATAGAAGTGAATAATAAGGATCCTAATCATACCATTGCTTTAGATGCAAAGGATAGACAAATGTTTTATGGGATAAAACGGGCTAATATGCTATATGCTAAAAGACTTGCTGGATTTTAAAGGGGAGGGTATGATGTATATTCAATATATAGAAAGCAATAAAAATGATAGAATTTTTTTATCAAAGCAGTCGTTAGAAAGCAAGGAGATTATTTATAAGAATATAGTATTACACTTAGGCTGTTGGAAAAAAGAAGTCACGGTAGAGTATATAGAAAATTTCCCAAGTGATACCATTGGGTTATCGGAAAAACTCACGAAAAATTTCATATTACCCACAGACCTTGCTTATAAAGTACGATTTGAAGGTAGAAATATATATATAGGTCCTATTATTGGACTCCTTATAGTAAGTAAGCATAGGATATTAACACTAGAGTTTTTAGATAAATATAAGCCCTATCTAACCTATTATAATGATATAAATGGCTTGGTATTTATAGCCAGTAGTGAAGGGATTAATAGAGAAAATCAGACTATGAAGGGATATTACTATAAACCCAATGGCAATGTGAATTGGGTGGAAGGGACATTTCCTTATCCCGATTCACTATACAGAAGGATTGGGATTAGTGGTGCAAAGTATGATGATTTGATAAAACATATGGGGGATAAAATCTTCAACACTTACTTTTTCAATAAGTGGGAGTTATGGGAATGTCTTTACCCCTATAAGCAAACAAGGCAGCATTTACCCTATACAGAGGTATTGACAGATGTAGGTGTATTGGATAAAGTCCTTAGCTCATATGGTACAGTTTATTTAAAGAGAATATCTGGACAAAAATCAAGAGGTATTTATAAGGTCCATAAATCAGAAAAAGGTTACCACTTTATCGATAGAGGCAAAAAAGAGAAGATACTTTGCAATCTAGAAGAAGTAAATAAATTTATAAAAAAAATAAAAAAACAAAATGGAAGTTATTTAATACAGCAGGCTATTAAAATCAAAAACTTTGAAAACCGCAGCTTTGATTTAAGGGTTGTACTACAAAAAGATGAAAGTAAAGGGTGGGGATTAACATCAATGATTGCTAGATTTGGAGGGTCTGGAGGTGTTGCATCCAACATAGGATTAGACGGATTTGCCATGCTAGGAAAGGATGCTATTAAGAAAGTTTTTGACATGAATGAAAAAGAGGTGTTTTTAAAGCAACAAGAGATCATAAATATATGTAAAACAGCCTGTGAGACCCTAGATCAATCTATAGGTCATTATGGTGACCTAGGTATAGATGTCGTAATAGATGAAAATCAAAAAATTTGGATTTTAGAAATCAACAAGTTACACTATCATCCCTATCCGATATATGCTTTAAAGGATAGACAAATGTATTATGATATAGCATCGAAGCCCCTGAAATATGCTAATGCATTGGCAGGATTTAACTAATAAACCTATAGGAAATTATGAACATATCTAATCCCTGGATAAATTATAACTTTCTATCATTGATTTCATTTTACTAAAGGTAAAATACCACAAGAGAACCTACTCCTGTGGCATTTATATTATTTCAAAAACTCTTTTTCGGCATTTTTTATTTGATTCAAAATATCTAGTAAATAATCTATATTTTTTTTAGCACCATGCAGGATGATGGAAGCTTCGTGATTAGATTCAGGACATATATCTAAGTGTTCAATGGATTTCATTTTAGAACTAATAGTTTCATATTCCTTTAAAATTTGAATGACTAATTCATTTGCCCTGTCAAAGCCGTGTACACCTAAAGTTTCATAAATAAATAGGGTATGATAGGGCAAGTCATCTAAATAACTATGGGCTGCTCTAAGACATGCAATAGCACTCATAACTTCATTCATAGAAATTATTTTTCCTGGCATTTGATTACCCCTTTCTTTTGACATTATAGAGGAGTATGATTTTGCAAATTATATAAAGATCAACATACTATATTTGATTTTATAAATTACTTTAAATATATATCCTACATTTAGTATGTACCACTTTAGGTATATGAAAACAAAAAAACATGGGAAGTTTAGATTTTGAATCTTTAATTTCCACCTCTACAGGACTTCTATGTCAATTTAGACATATGTTAGGATAATAGAATCAATATTATATTTTGAGTTATATGTCTATTAGTTTCTAATTTTTTAAAATTCATTGTTTTAAAATTTAACCATTGTATTGTAATAAAAACTATAACAATCATTTAGTTATTAATAATATTAATTTCTAAATTAATATTATTAATAACTAAATTAATAATATTAACAAAAATATTGACCTGACTAATAATGAGATGTATAATTAAAACTATTAAAATATAATTAAAAGTAAAATAGAGGTGAAAGTAATGAACTATAAGGCTCCTAGTCAATGTCCTATCTGTCAAGACGAATTACATATTACTAGAATGGGTTGTATGACATGCAAGACCAATCTGGAGGGTCAGTTCACTGGTTGCAAATTCTGTAAGCTTCCTGAGGAGCAGCTTGAATTTATAGAGGTTTTTATTAAATGCAGAGGAAATATTAAAGATGTTGAAAAGGAATTAGGTATTTCATATCCTACAGTTCGCAATCGACTTGAAGGTGTAATACAAGCCTTAGGATATAGCATCGATAAAGGGGAAGGATCATGCTGATCAAGCTATACAATAGAATAAATCAATAAGATATACTATAGATATTATTATAGATGGAATTACAGATTTCATGATATTGGCTATGGGATGCCTTCAGGAAAGGCTGGAGATTAGAAATGGCTACATGGGAGTCTAGATACAGGTGAATACAGAAGATAATATCTTTGGTAATAAAAGTTTTAAAATAAAACAATATATTTCTTTTAACAGGCTTAAATCCCATGTCATGGGGTTTTGTTTTTTAAGGAATTAATTTGCCAAAGAAAGCCTACTAGAAATAATAAAAAGATGGAATTCTAGGTAGAATAATTGAAGATAATGCTATTTACTTTAAGCTTAAATTATGTGATAATTAAGAGTCGTAGAGTTACTGTTATGATGAACATTGAGTATAAAAAAATTTAATAATATAATTATTTAATTACTTTTATAAAGCGAGGAATAGAAAATGAAAATAGGGTTTGATCATGAGAAGTATTTAGAAGAACAATCAAAGTATATTTTAGAACGAGTTAATAATTTTGAAAAGTTATACCTAGAATTTGGCGGTAAGCTGTTATTTGATCTACATGCGAAAAGGGTTTTACCTGGCTTTGATGCAAATGCCAAAGTTGAACTGTTGTGTAAATTGAAAGAAAAGGTTGAAGTTATTATTTGTGTATATGCAGGAGATATCGAAAGAAACAAGATAAGGGGTGATTTTGGTATCACCTACGATATGGATACATTGCGGTTAATTGATGATTTAAGGGAATATGATCTTGATGTAAATAGTGTTGTGATAACAAGATATGAGGGACAACCTGCTACAACAGTTTTTATCAATAAACTTGAGCGTAGAGGTATCAAAGTATATATTCATAAGGCTACAAAAGGGTATCCTACAGATGTAGATACAATTGTAAGTGACGAGGGATATGGTAAGAATCCATATATTGAGACAACAAAACCTATAGTTGTTGTGACGGCCCCAGGACCAGGAAGCGGTAAACAAGCTACTTGTTTTAGTCAGCTTTATCATGAATATAAACAAGGAAGAGTGGCAGGTTATTCAAAGTTTGAAACATTTCCTGTATGGAATGTTCCTTTAAAGCACCCTTTAAATATAGCCTATGAAGCAGCAACAGTGGATCTTAAAGATGTAAATATGATTGATTCATTCCATTTTGATGCCTATAATCAAATAGCTGTAAATTATAATCGTGATATTGAAACATTTCCTGTACTTAGAAGGATTATAGAAAAGATAACAGGGGAAGAGTGTGTTTATAAATCTCCAACGGATATGGGGGTTAATAGAATAGGTTTTGGCATAATTGATGATGAGGTTGTCAAAGAGGCAGCTAACCAAGAAATTATTAGAAGATACTTTAAAACAGAATGTGAGTACAAAAAAGGGTATGTAGATAAAGAAGTCTTTGAAAGAGTAAAGCTTATAATGGAGGAGCTAAATTTAAAAGAAGAAGACAGGAAGGTTGTTGTTCCTGCAAGAGAACGTGCAACTAGATTAAAAGAAGAGTGCAATAAAACCGAAGTCTGTTCTGCTGTAGCCCTAGAACTTAATGATGGGAAAATACTCACTGGTAAAAGATCTGATGTAATGGATGCACCAGCGGCTGTAATTTTAAATGCTGTAAAATATTTTGCTAATATATCCGATGAAATTCATCTCATTTCTCCAGTTATACTTGAACCCATTAGAAGTTTAAAGTCTAAAACATTAGGTGGTAAAAGCACAGCTTTAAATTGCGAAGAAATATTGATTGCTCTGAGTATATGTGCCGCTACAAATCCAACAGCCCAAGTAGCTATGGAAAAGCTATCAATGTTAAAGGGATGCCAAGCTCATGCAACAACAATTCTAAGTAGAAGTGATGAGCAGGTTTTTAGAGAACTTGGAATAGATTTAACATCTGACCCTGAATACCCTTCTGAAAGTCTTTATTATAACGATTAACTTAAAAGCCGCATTATAGGCGGCTTTTAAAAGTTTCTTCCCTATTTTCTTTCTCGTTTTCACAAAACACATTTTAATAAAACCAAGTTCCTTTATCCTACTAATCATATTGTTATAATGATTAAAGCAAAAGCACTTTTATCAATCGATTCTATGAACAAAATACAAAAAGAATATTAATTTAGTCAAGGGAGGTAATGACATGCAGGAAGAGTCTCCTATAGTAATAGTCAGGGCAATTCTACATATCCTAGATAATAGTGTGCAAATCCCTATTATTTCAACAAAAGAAATAGAATTAGAAGAAGATATAATTAAATTTCTTGAAAATCATATCTCAAAAGTAATAAATAGTGGGCAAGTTAAGGAAGGAATTTTTGAAAATACAGATAATACTATTTATAAGCTATGTGAAAAAATAGCATCTAATTCTGAGGAGTTTACTTCCATTACTGCAGAATTAGCCACCAATCTATTTGAAATCATGACAAAAAATCCTGATATATCTCCAGGAGATGTTGTGTTTTGTGTTTTTCAACAGGACAATAGTAGTTATATGGCAATAATGAAATTTAATTACAAATCAAGCTATATACATTATGTGATGAGCACTGATGAAGGAAACGTAAATAAGTTAATTAAACAAACTACTACGTTGCCCAGTTATGCACAAAAACTAGATGAGTGTATAATAATTTCTTTATCAGATTATCACATAAAATTATTAGAAAAACAATATGAGATTAATGGAGATAAGGATTTCTATTTATCCAAATTATTTATGAAGTGTACATTTGATCTATCTAATGATGAAAAATTTAAAATACTTACTAAAGTAACTAAGAAATTGAACAAAAAATATTTTGACGAGGATTTTAAGAAAACAGCAAAATTACACGAAGCTTTAGCCGATAGCATGGGGGAATGTGATGAAATTCAAATAAGTAATATTGCTGCTGAAGTCTTTCAAGGTAATCATGAAATACAAAATGAATATATTGATGAGA
The DNA here is from genome assembly GCF_900100845.1 of Natronincola ferrireducens. Classification (NCBI taxonomy): domain Bacteria; kingdom Bacillati; phylum Bacillota; class Clostridia; order Peptostreptococcales; family Natronincolaceae; genus Natronincola; species Natronincola ferrireducens. The sequence goes on from NZ_FNFP01000003.1 coordinate 198,185, forward strand.
TAAAGAAAGAAGGTTTAAAGGAAAATATCGTAAACCTACAACCATCAAATGTAGTAAATAAAAAACTTAAAACCCATAGGCTAAAGACCGACAGTGGCATTGAAATTAATTTACCTTCTGGCTATTATAATAATAATGATGTTGTTGAGTTCATAAACAATCCAGATGGAACAATTTCTATATTAATAAAAAATATTACTAAAATACATAACAAATAAAGCTGTAGATATCCTATATACCTAGATGGAGAGTATAGGATGTCTACAGCTTTTTTTACATGTGTTTAAAATGCAAAGGATAGAATATTAAGAGGCTTTAGCATGTTTGCGCCTAAAGCAGTTAAGCCACCATGTTTAAAAAACAGACTGTAATAAAAGACCTATAAAGACAGCAATAGTATTACGCTTCCCTACAATAATTCCCAGCAATCCACCTAATAAGGGATGAATTGAACTTGGAGCAACCGGGATGCTGATTAAAGAAAAAGCTGCTGTCATAAGATTAATAGAATTAAAATTTTACTTCAGGTGCAGTTCTGCACCTGAAGTAAAGTAATCAATCTCCAGCAAAATAATAGGGGAGCAAATGGCTTATTTTGCTTTTATTTTGCTGAAGGGGGCGACGATTAATGTCGAGCACATACAGGATATCTCTGATTTTGATGTAATTCCTTAAATAAAGTGAAATTAAAAAAAAACCTAGACTTAAAGGCATAGGTTATTAGGATAAAAACTTGTCAAGTTATTTGAACAGCTATGACTTATAACAAACTAAGTTTAGTTGGTTATAGTCATGACAATTAATCCCAAATCCATACACCGTGAATTTGTATGTGGCGTAGTTATACAAGTAGGTATCCTGGCTTAGGATCATTGCTGTTTTACGCCTTCCCAGATAATATCCAGTGGCATATATGTAAAGCAGCTCCCCATTACAGTGGCGGGACCGCGTTGGATTTGCACCAAACTTCCCTTTAAATTCATAAATGAACTTGTTTAACACTATATTCAATTTGCTTAAAGTATAACATGCTATAGAAACAAAAGCAACCCAAAATTTAGGATATGTACATCATAATAGGAGTACTATTATGATGTAATGGTTGAAAAATCTTTATAATATTGAGATTTTACAAACTCTAGTTCCTTAAGAAATAAAGGAATTGAAGGATTTTCATTGGCTTTTTTCCAAGCAACCACCAACTCATACTCAATCTTTTCACCTTCGATGTCAATAAAACGAAGACTAGGACTTGAATGGAGTTTAAGACTCTTTGGTAGAATGGCTATCCCCATACCTGAGTCCACCAATAATAATACAGTGTTAAGAAGTTTAGGTTCACTAACTATGTTTGGAGCAAAACCATTATTTGAACAAATCATGAGCGTTTGATTAAAACCTTGAGGTGATTCTTTTCTATGAAGGGCAATAAAACGTTCATCCCTTAAATCACCAACATGTATACTAGTTTTATTTGCAAGGGGATGCTCACAATGCATTACTATTGAGAGGGTTTCAGTGAAAATCCTGTTTTTTTCTAGGCCTCCAATATTATCTAGACTAAATGCAAAGGTAAAACCAATGTCTAATTCATCATTATTTAAGGATTCTATCAGCATACCATGATTAAATTGGTTTAAATGTAAGTTTATCTTTGGATAATTTCTACGGAATTGTCTAATTAAATGGGGTAAAAAGTTCTTTTCGGTATAACCTAGAAAACCAAGATTTAAATTACCGATTATACCTAATTCTGCTTGACGAGTTTTTTCCATTGCTTCTACAGACTTGTTTACAAGGCTAATAGCTTCCTTTAAAAGTACAGCTCCAGCATTGGTCAGTTTTACTGAACGTTTATTTCGAATGAATAACTGTACACCTATTTTTTTCTCCAAATCTGCAATTTGTTGACTTACAGCGGATTGTGCTACAAATAGCTGTTTAGCTGCTTCGGTAAAATTTAAGTTTTCTGCAACAGCAATGAAATAGCGTAATTGTCGGATATCCATAATTATCCCCCCCTCATTTTTTATGCAGAATAAGTTATATACCAAAATAATAACATGTACCTCTATGATTATCAATATAAATCACTTTGACTTATCACTGATATACAATTATGATATTTCACAATGAAGTTAATATTCTGTATTCTAATATTAGGAATAAATTTTATTATTTCTAATTTTTGTTGAAATCAATAGAGTATTCCTTGAACATCAATAATTATAAAATTTTAGTATAGAGTATTATTTAAATAAAATTTCACTTATAAATAAAAACCTTATCAATAACTAATTTATAAAGGAGGTATCTCTATGTCATGTTCAAAAAACAGGATATTAGCAATTAATCCTGGTGCAACTTCAACTAAAATAGCTATATATGAAGAAGAGACCCTATTATTTAAAAAAATTGTAGAGCATTCAGTAAAGGATTTAAAAGAGTTTTCCAGTATATTTGGTCAATATGAATATCGCCTAAATTTAGTGCTAGAAGCCCTTAAAGAGGAAAGTACTGAACTTAACACCTTAACTGCAATAGTAGGGCGTGGGGGATTGCTTAAACCATTGCTGGGGGGAACTTATGGAGTCAATGAAAAGATGGTGGATGACTTAAAAAGGGCAGAGCAAGGGGAACATGCTTCAAACTTAGGGGCTGTTATGGCTTGGAATTTAGCTAATCAATTAAACATTCCAGCCTTTATCGTAGATCCTGTTTCTGTTGATGAAATGGAGCCAGTAGCAAGAATTTCTGGGCTGTCGGATTTAAGAAGAATCAGCTTATCCCATGCTTTAAATATGAAGGCTGTTGCCCGTAAGGTAGCTAAAGAAATGGATAAAAAATATGAAGAAGTAAACTTTGTGGTGGCCCATTTAGGAACAGGGGTTTCCGTAACACCCCATAAAAAAGGAAAGATGATAGATGTAAACAATGCCATGGCTGAAGGTCCCTTTTCTCCAGATCGATGTGGGGGACTGCCAGCAGATCAACTAGTGAAGCTATGTTTCTCAGGAAAGTATACCTATGAAGAATTAAAAGAAAAACTGATTAGAAAGGGAGGTCTTTATTCTTACTTCGGTACGATGGATGTCCGTGAGGTAGAGGCTCTGGCTGAAAAAGGCAATGAAGAGGCGAATATTGTGTTGGATGCCTTAGCATATCAGGTTGCAAAGGAAATAGGTGCTATGGCGGCGGTATTAATGGGAGAGGTGGATAGAATCATCTTAACCGGAGGCATTGCTTACTCTCAGAGAATTGTGAATGATATTATAAAACGTGTTAAGTTTATAGCTCCTATAGAAGTTGTTGCTGGGGAGAAAGAATTGCAATCCTTAGCCTTAGGTGCCTTAAGGGTCATTAGGGGGGAAGAGGAAGCCTCATTGTATAGTTAATATAAGGATAAATAAAGGAGGGATTAGCTTGGAAAAGATAAAGGTATTAACTGAGTATTGCAAGAGTTGTAGTCTCTGTATTGATGTTTGTCCTAAAAAAATTTTAGCTATTGGAAATAAAACGAATAAAAAGGGGTATTTTATAGTTATTTGCAATGACCAAGAAAAATGTATAAGCTGTGCTTTATGCGCAACTGTTTGTCCGGATGTAGCAATAGAGGTTTATAAATAAAAGTGGGGAAAGGAGCTGAAATATTTAATGGAAAGAGTGCTAATGAAGGGGAATGAAATCATTGGTGAAGCTGCTATTCGTTCAGGTTGCAAATTGTTTTTTGGATATCCTATCACACCTTCAACAGAAGTTATAGAATATTTATCTAAGCATCTACCACCAAAGGGTGGTACAGTATTACAGGCAGAGGATGAGATTGGCGCCATCAACATGTGCTATGGTGCTGCCTGTACAGGCTCTAGGGTTATGACAGCATCTTCTAGCCCAGGAGTCAGCTTAAAGCAAGAAGGACTTTCCTACAGTGCAGCTGTAGAGCTTCCTATGGTGATTGTCAACATCAACCGATGTGGTCCAGGATTAGGAGGGTTGGGTCCAGCTCAATCCGATTATTTCCAGGCTGTAAAGGGTGGTGGACACGGTGATTATCGATTAATTGTCTTAGCACCTTCTACAGCCCAAGAGCTTTATGATTTTACCATGAAGGCCTTTGATTTAGCTGATCAATATCGTAATCCAGTAATGATTTTAGCAGACGGATTTTTAGGTCAAACAATGGAGCCAGTTGTTTTAAAAAACAGACCCGAAATCCCTGAATTTGATAGAAGTTGGGTAGTTGATGGGGCCAAAGGTAGAAAAAAACGCATATTAGCAAGCTACTCCCTAACCAATGAAATTGGTGAAGCCAACAATCTCCGTTGGGAGGCCAAGTATAACAATATACAAGAGCAACAACAACACTGGGAAGAATTCTATGCAGAAGACGCAGAATATTTACTAGTAAGCTACGGAACTACTGGTAGGATATGTAAGAGTACTGTTATCAATGCTAGAAAAAAAGGAATCAAACTAGGTTTAATCCGTCCCATTACTTTATGGCCCTATCCTGAAAAGGCATTTACTCCTTATAAAGACAAAGTAAAAGGAATTGTAACTGTGGAGTTAAACACAGGACAGATGATTGAAGATGTAAAGCTTGCTGTTGATTGCAAAATGCCGGTTCATCTTTATAGAAGACAGGGCGGTATGCTGCCAACAGAGGATGAAATATTAGATTTTGTTGAAGAACAATTTAGTTTACTAGCAGTGGAGGGGGTGTAAACCATGGAAAAAGTGTTTACTAGAAGTAAAGGTTTGACAGAGGTTCCTTTTTCCTTCTGTCCAGGATGTACCCACGGAACGATTATGAGATTAATAGCTGAGGTACTTGAAGAGTTAGATATTATTGAAGATACAATTGGGATTTCTCCTGTAGGTTGTGCAGGATTTTGTCAAGATTTTTTCAGCTGTGACTTTGTAGGCGCTCCCCATGGTAGAGCCCAAGCCGTAGGAATAGGGGTAAAAAGAGCCCTACCAGAAAGAACAGTATTCACTTATCAGGGGGACGGTGATATTGCAGCCATTGGAACACAACATGCTATTCATGCTGCAGCTAGAGGTGAAAAAATCACATCCATCATGGTTAACAATGCCATCTATGGGATGACGGGAGGACAAATGGCCCCTACTACACTAGAGGGGATGAAGACATCCACCAGTCCTTATGGTAGGGATCATATTCTTGATGGAGCACCTATGGACTTTCCTAAGGTCATTGCAAATCTTCAAGGTGCGGTATATGTAGCTTCTGTTTCTGTAGATTCACCAAAAAACATTAAAAAGGCAAAGGAAGCCATTAAAAAGGCATTTAAGGTTCAGCAGGCGGGTCTTGGATTTGCTCTAGTCAGCGTATTGTCCACCTGTCCCACCAATTGGAATATGACACCTGTAGATAGTTTAAAATGGTTAAGAGAAAATATGATGCCTATTTATGAAATGGGTGAAATAAAGGTAACAAAGGAGGTTGAAGCCCTATGATGGATAGAGTAATATTTGCTGGGTTTGGTGGCCAAGGTGTAATGTTTTTAGGTAAGGTTTTAGCCTACGCAGGAATGGGAGCAGATTTAGAACTTTGTTGGATTCCCTCCTATGGACCTGAGATGCGCGGTGGTACTGCCAATTGTTCGGTAATATTATCAGATGAAGAAATTTATTCTCCTGTTATTGATTATGCCGATGGTGCTATTGTATTAAATAAGCCAGCCTATGATAAATTTTCTCCTAGGATTAAGCCGGGGGGTGTATTAGTGGTGAATACATCTTTAGCCGAGCTAGAGGAGGTTAGGGATGATATAACTATCATTAAGATACCAGCTACAGACATTGCAAATGAAATTGGCAATTCAAATATTGCCAATATGGTGTGTTTAGGAGCACTACTACCCCATTTAAAATTAGTTGACTTAGAAAAGATACAAAAAGCTATGGAGAATTTAACCCATAAAAGACCGGAGTTATTTAAAAGTAATCTAACAGCTATCCATAAAGGAATATCTCATACCCAATAAAAAACAGAATATGTTTACAATTTATTTTCAGTGGTTTTACAAAAATCAAACAAAGACATATTCAGTGTAGATATGGATTTAATATAAGTAACAGGACTAAAATTATTTTACATTAAACAACATAAGAGAGATTGAATCCTAGAATAATTTCCAAATGAAAATATATTGCAAAATATGATAACATTCTGCATAGAGTTGTTGAACTATGCAGAATGTTTTTTTGTCTACTTTAACAGATAGAGATGCTTTAAGAAGCAGTGGAGTTGTTATTATAGGACATTTCCAACAGATAATTGATAAAATTATTATGTTGCAGATGAAATAAGTAAGTCTGACTAAGGAATTTTAGTTATTATTACAAAAAAACAGAGCCGAACAACAAAAAAAATGTCGAAATTTTATGCTATAATAGAAGGTAAAGTAAATTAAGTAGGGGTGTGTGGAATGGCTATAGTTGATATCATATTAAAAGTGGACCACGAGCTTCGATTAAAGGAAATAATTTATATGGGAGAAAGTAAGAAATGGTTTAGTGATAAAACTTTGTATAGAGCAATTGGGGAGAAGCTTGATTATATTATAGGTACTTCCATTACATCTGACGGTGGAATTATAGAAATTGAAAATAAATTTTTTAAATATCAGTGGATAGAAGAAAAAAATGGAGGGACTTTATATTTAAGTCGTGATGGAGTGTTGCTTGATCTCTATGAACAAACTATAAAACAAGTGGCTGAAGGAATTCAGATTTTTGATAAAAATGGCTATTTTATATATGGCAATCCAGCAAGTGAAAAATTAGAACAATACAAAAATGAGGATTTTAAAGGTAAGCATGTATTAGAGCTTTATGATCTTAGGGAAGAATATAGTACAATTTTAACGGTTTTAAGAACCCAAAATCCTGTTGCTAGTCGTTGTGATCGTTTTAAGGTAAAGAATGGAAAGACACTAACAACTATAAACTCAGGGTATCCCCTAAAGATAAAAGACAGAATTTACGGGGCTGTTGTTTTTGAAAGTGATTTATCGGTATTAAAACAGATTAAGAAACGTACATTTAACCTAGAGAATTATGTAGAAAGCAATCAGTCTCCATCAGATGATTCTCTGTACACCTTTGACGATATTGTCCACACCTCTAAGGGTATGAAGGATATTATTTATTTCGGTAAAAAGGTTTCATTAACAGATTCTAGTGTTCTCGTTGTGGGAGCAACTGGAACTGGCAAAGAACTGATTGCCCAAAGTATACACTCCTTTAGTCCCAGAAGACATAAGCCTTTTATAGATGTGAATTGTGGTGCAGTGCCCTATAACCTATTTGAAAGTATGTTTTTTGGAACAGAAAAAGGTGCCTTTACTGGAAGTGTTACGAAGAAGGGTTTCTTTGAAATGGCAGATGGAGGAACAATTTTCCTAGATGAGATCAATTCTATTAGTATGGAAATGCAGGCTAAATTATTGCGAGTACTACAGGAAAAACGTTTTCAACGAATTGGTGGTACTAAGTACATTCAATGCGATGTTAGGATTATTGCTGCTTCAAATGAAGATTTTTTTCAGTTGATGGAGGAACAAAAAGTTAGGCAAGATTTTTATTATAGAATTTCTACAATTAAAATCAATATACCTCCCTTGCAAGAAAGAAGAGAGGATATACCAATTTTAGCAGAATATTTTTTAAAGAACCTGTGCAATCAGTATAATAGGAGAGAAATTATTATTGCACCTCAGGCATTGACTGCGTTACTGGAATATAGTTGGCCAGGAAATGTAAGGGAGCTTCAGCATGTGATAGAATACGGATTTAATCGAGCTTCAGAAGAAACAGAAATCCTAGAATTTCAACACCTGCCAGACTATATTCAATCCTCTAAAAGCTATACCCATAAAACAGCTCAGTTGCCTAAGGAGTTTGTTTCAGAAGTCACTGATACAAATCCAAAGAACTTTCAAGAACAGATGGAACTGTATGAACGAAGGATTATAATAGATAGTCTTATATTATATAAAGGAAACATTACACAAAGTGCAAAAACACTAGGTATGAGCAGACAAAGTCTACAGTATAGGATGAAAAAACTAGGGATTTCTAACATGTAACGCCAAAAAAATTTGCTATAGAGCCAAATTTTTTGGCGTTATCTTTATCGTTAAAAAGCCTTAAGTTTAGCAGAAGTTCAAAAAAATAGCAAAAAAATTTTGCACATTTGAAAATTAAATGTTTAAAAATTTCAAACTACATTGACAGATAAAAAATAAGATTAGGAGCTAAAAGACTAAAATTTCAATAATAACACTACAATATATTCTACATCTAAATAAATGGCATGAAATTTGCAATAAATAGTCTTCAACTTGCATTATTTTATGGGAGGAACTTTAAGTTTCATGACTAGCAGAGCTAGGATATGATATATTATTCCTCATAAATAGCTTAAAGACAGGAGGTGTAGATAATAGATAATGTAAGGGAATTTACTTTGAAGTTAATTTATACAGCATAAGGAGGAGATGAAATGGTAGAAAAAAGCGTAGCAAAACACAAAATTCGAAATGGAGTATTCCTACCATCTTTTTTTGTAGTTGGTGGTGCCGCTCTTTTAGGAATTATTAATAATACTATGTTAACCGAAGTAGCTATGAATACTTTTCTGTTTTCCCTAAGAAGCTTTGGGTGGTTGTATCAAATTATATCAATTGTAGCTTTAGTTCTTGTGACTATCATCACTTTTTCTAAATTAGGCAAGATTCGTTTTGGAGGAGCAGATGCAAAACCCAAATATTCCTTTTTAACTTGGTTTGCAATGGCCTTAACTGGAGGAATTGCTACAGGGGTTATCACCTATGGTGTTAACGAACCATTGATTTATTTTGGCAACATCTACGGGGAGTTGGGGCAAACTGGCATCGAACCCGGTAGTTCCACAGCACTACTTTTTGCTATGGGTCGTTGTTTTTATAACTGGACATTTGTACCCTATGCCATGTATTCCTTATGTGGTCTAATTGTTGCATATATGTACTTTAATCGTAAACAAGCTCTATCTGTAACAGCCACTTTGATACCATTATTTGGAGAAAAAGTTACAAAGGGTATTTGGGCAAACGTTATCGATACTTTAGCTCTTTTAGCCATAGCACTGGGTTTAGCTTCCTCTCTTGGGGCAGGTTTGGCATTAGTAGGCTCTGGTATAGAGATGACCTATGGCATTAAACAAGGCCCAATAGTTTGGTTAATTTTAGTACTTATAATAACAGCAACTTTTATCTTTTCATCATTACTTGGAATCGATAAAGGAATTAAATGGTTTTCAGATTTAAATGCAAAAGTCTTTTATGTTCTTTTAGCACTATTGTTTATTATAGGTCCAGGGTTGTATATCTTTAGAACATCTACAGCCGGGATGGCATATTGGCTTCAAAATTTCTGGATATGGGGTTTAGATCCCATTGATATAGGTGGAGAGGCATTGGTTATGTGGTGGACATTATACGATTGGGCCATATGGATTGCCTATGCACCTCTTATGGGACTGTTTTTAGCAATTATTTCCTACGGAAGAACAATCCGTGAATTCATGGTTATTAACTGGATTCTACCTTCTGTATTTAGCGTTATTTGGTTTGGTGTATTTGGATCCACTGCTCTATATTGGCAGCAAGAAGGGGTGGTAGATTTAATTGGTACAATTTCTCAGCATGGTGCTGTTGCTGGACTATGGGCATTTCTAGCTAATCTACCATTAGGATTTATATTCATACCTGTTGTAATGATAGCATTAATGCTTTCGTTTTCAACGAATGCCGACTCTATGACTAGAACAATTGCTTCTTTATGTACTGAAAATATAAAGCATGATGAGGAGCCTGCTGCTTGGCAGAAGTTGACTTGGGGTCTTACAATTGGTGTTATTTCTTTTGTTATGGTAGCTTATGCTGGTGGGGCCCAGGGGGTTGATGGAGTTAAATACCTAGCTGCTGCTGGAGGTACGGCGGTATTGTTTGTATTTGTGTTGCAGGTAATTTCAGCCTTTAAGATGTTTTTTATAGATAAGATTGAAGAATAATTAATAGATAATTATGAGAAAAGGGGGGATAACCCTCCTTTCTCAACCTCTATTCTATTTATTAAAGACAATTAATATCTAGTATTTTTCAATAAAATCCTTGATGTTCATACAATAGGAGGTGCAAAAATTGCAGAAGAAAAAACACCCAAAAGAAATTAAAAAGGTTATACTAGGAGATCAAATAACCATTGAAGAATTTGTAGCAGTAGCACGATTTGGTGCTGAAGTGGAGTTTTCCGATAAATATATACAGCGACTTAAAAAATCGAGAGCACTGGTGGAAAAGTGGATTAAAGAAGGTCGAATTATGTATGGTATCACTACTGGATTTGGCTCCCTTTGTACAGAAGCTATACCCCAAGAGGAGACACAACAATTACAGAGGAATATTATATTGTCCCATGCTACTTCTGTAGGAGAACCCCTATCTATAGAAGCAGTCCGAGGAACAATGCTGATGATATTACAAAACGGTGGTCAAGGGTTTAGTGGAATTCGTATTGAAACGATGGAACTTTACCGACAATTTTTAAACTGTGGTATTACCCCCTTTGCACCTAAGGAGGGATCTGTAGGCTATCTTTCACCTGAAGCTCATATGGCATTGGTGTTAATTGGAGAAGGAAAGGCATATTTAGACGGTGAATTATTATCTAGCAAAGAAGCCCTGAAGAGAAGGGGACTTGAGACAATTGTTTTAGCTTCTAAAGAAGGCTTAGTATTAACAAATGGGACAACAAGTACTACTGCTATTGGCGCTCTAGCCCTTTATGATATGCTGCAGGCGGCAAAAACTGCAGACGTTATTGGTGGCATGAACCTAGAAGTGATAAAAGGGACAGTACGAGCCCTTGATGATCGTCTAATGGAGATTCGTCCCCATGAAGATCAACGGAATACTGCTGAAAATATAAGAAGAATATTAGATGATTCAGAGATCACAAAGGAATTTAGAAATTATCGACTACAGGATGCATTGTCAATTCGGTGCATACCACAACTTCATGGAGCCGTAAAAAAGACGTTGAAGGATGCTTTAAAAACCATTGAAATAGAAATGAATTCTTGTTGTGACAATCCAATTATCTGGCCAGAAGGAGGGGATGGAGAAGCTATCTCTGGAGGTAACCCTGATTCCTCTTATATAGGCTTAGAGATGGACTCAGCAAGTATCGCTGCTACCATGATAGGAAAAATGTCGGAACGGAGAAATAATCGATTAATTGACAGTAATCTTTCTGGATATCCATCCTTTCTTATTAAAAAGCCGGGACTGAATTCAGGATTGATGATACCCCAATATACACAGGCGGGTTTATTAAATGATATGAAGATATTATCCCACCCAGCAATGGTAGACAGTATCCCAACCTCTAGCAATCAAGAGGATTATGTGGCGATGGGCTATAATGCCTCTAAAAAAGCCAGACAGATTGTAGATAAATTAGAATATATTTTAGCTATTGAACTTTTATCCATATTTCAAGCCCATCAATTTATGGAGAACAATTTGTTAGCAGCCACTGCATGCCAAAGGATTTTAGAAGAAATAGGGAAGACAGTACCTATAATGGAAGACGATATGTATTTGTATCTCCATATTAACACATTAAAGGATTTAATACATTCCGGTAGAATAATTGAATTGGTGGAAGAAGAGGTTGGAAGGCTGGTGTAAAATATGAAAGTAAAAATGGATATTGCTAAAATCTTTTTAACACCTCCATCAACAATGTTTGAACGCATCTCATTATTTCTTATGCTAGTGGTTACTTTTATGGTGTTTTTTGGTCCATTAAGATTTTCAACGATGGAACCCATCGAGGCTGTATTTACAGCGGCAATACCCGCCATGTCCATATCATGGAGCTGGATTGTACTTTTAAGATCTATTTTTAGAAAAAAAGATTTTTCCAAAAAAGCTAACTAGATTTATAGAAAATGTGGAAAGAGCCTGCTTTATCTAATGAAGCTAGGCTCTTTATTTTAAGGGAATAGAGATGCTTGAAGGCTGTAAAGTTGCAAATTCCAATGAAATTACTGTAATTAGAAATCAGAGATGTTCCACATCTGCCTTATGGATGGTTATTTAACTCCAAGAAGGCTTTAGATGCTGTTTCATATTCTTCATCTGTTTCAATATTGCTTAATTGAGGTCCCTCATTCCCTTCTTCAAACCCATATAGGAGGGCAGATTCTGAGTCCTTTGGTAATACAGCAATATAGTTTTTGCCACCAGCCTCAAAGATATTTAGAACATCACATTCCAATTGGGTATTATCCATTAAGGTTAAATAGATTTTCTTTTGCTGGTGATCATGATGTTTATGGCTTTCATGATTACAACCACAGTCATTCATAAAATTTTTCATAGTTATATCCTCCTTTTATTTAATGATTATTATTAAATTATGACCATATATAGGAAAATTTATAAAGATACGATGATTTTTTTATTTTATAAAACAACCTTTGTCTAGCAAAAAGGGTTTTCAAGTTCAGAATAATTATGCCTTAAAGTTATAGATTGGTTTAATAATATGGAGAATATCTACTGTATTTTTAATATTATTAATGATTTCATCCATTGGCTTATAGGCCATGGCTGCTTCATCGATGGTGGATTTTTTTACAGAGGTAGTGTAGATACCCTCCATAGATTCTTTAAATTTCTCTAATGTGATGACTTCCTTTGCTCTTGTACGACTCATTAATCTGCCCGCACCATGGGGCGCTGAACAATTCCAATCAGGGTTACCTTTACCCATACAAATCAAGCTACCATCCCGCATGTTCATTGGGATGATAACCTTTTCTCCCAACTTGGCAGAGATAGCTCCCTTTCTTAATATCATGGTTTCTAAATCAATGTAGTTATGAATAGTTGTAAACTGATCAACTACTGTTACATTCATTCTATTAACAATTTCATCTAAGATAGCTTTTCTGTTATAAACTGCATACTGCTGAACAATTTTCATGTCATGAAGGTAATCATGAAAGCCATCCTTTTGTAAGTAGGCTAATGCTTTATCAACTCCAGATATTTTAAGCTTCTTTAGTTCCTTCTTTATTTCCTTCTCTCGACATTCTGCTTTTAATTTAGTAATTATCTCTTGCTTTATAGCATCAATATTTGCTAACTCCTCATAAGCCCTTTGTTGATAGTATTCTGCTACTTGCTTGCCTAAATTTCTACTTCCGGAATGGACAACAATGTAAATATTACCTTTCTCGTCTTTATTTGCCTCGATAAAGTGATTTCCTCCCCCTAAGGTACCAACACTAAGAACAGCTCTACTAATATCTACATGTTTTTTACATTTTAGGTCCTGGAAACTAATATATTGACTATAGGGATGAGGAGTTTTTCGTATGTTAAACCCAACTGGGATTAAATCATAAATAGTCTTATCTAGGAATTTTAAATTTAATTCTCTTTCTTTGATTTTAATAACCTCTAGACCACAGCCTATATCCACCCCCACTAGATTAGGTACAACTTTATCTTGGATAGTCATGGTGGTACCTATGGTACACCCCTTTCCGGCATGGGTATCGGGCATAACTCTTATTTTGCTATCCTTTACAAATTCTTGATTACATAATTCCTCTATTTGAGCAGCTGTTTCCTTTTCAAGATTGCTAGTAAATACCTTTGCTTCATTATATTTTCCTTTAATTAAAACCATGGGTATTCTCCTTTAAATGATAGGCGCTGTTAATAATAAATGTTGATATTTGAAAAATACAGAGGTGCTGGGGTGCAGTCATCCTCAGTGATAACGAAGGATCTTAGTTTTTAAAGGGGCTAGATCCTTCACTGCCTTCAGGATAACAAGTCTCTAACACTTATACTAAAATCACAATTCAGTCTAAAATCAACAATGAAATTTAACATAGCCAAATGATAAGTATCAGTTGATATAATCCATATTTTATCAGATTTATAGAAAAGTATCTATATCTTAATGACTAAGGAAAAGACATTTGATGAAGCCATGGAAGAAGGAAAGAAAAGGGGGGGGTATTAAGATTGATTAAATAGCTTTCGAATTAATTGCCCTTTAAAATTCATTTATGATAGAATGAATTGAATCATGAAGACAAATACTAAACCAAAACCAAAACAAGAAAGGTAATGAATATGAAAAATACTTTTATGACTTTAGGAATTGATAGAAAACTAGTAGGTATTTTAAATGAAAATGGCATAGTAGAGCCTACCTCTATTCAGCTCCAGACCATACCACTGCTGCTAGAGGGTAGAGATGTCATTGCCCAAGCTCAAACAGGCACAGGTAAAACCTTAGCCTTTGTCCTTCCTATCATGGAAAGGATAGATACGACAAAAGACTTTGTACAGGCTCTAATTATCACCCCTACCCGAGAATTAGCCCTTCAAATTACCCAAGAAGCTAAAAAACTAGCTCCTGCCAAGGATATGAATATCCTAGCGGCCTATGGGGGACAGGATGTAGAGAAACAAATTCATAAGCTAAAGGGTGATATTCATATGGTCATCGGTACACCGGGACGATTGTTAGATCATCTCAGAAGAGGGACCATTGATTTTCGTCAGTTAAAAATATTGGTGCTGGATGAAGCTGATCAAATGCTACATATGGGATTTTTGCAGGAGGTTAAGGAAATTATAGAGCAAACATCCAAAGAAAGACAAACTATGTGCTTTTCTGCCACTATACCAGAGGAGATCCAATCTATAGCTGCTAAGCATATGAAAAAGCCTGCCCGTATAAGAGTTCATAGCAAAAACATAACGTTAGATGAAATAAAACAGATTGTCATTGAAACCACCGATAGAGGTAAGCAGGAGGCATTATTGCAAGCTATCAATGAGTATAATCCATTTATAGCAATGATTTTTTGTCGGACTAAACGTCGTGCAAAAGCTCTAAACGAGGCATTACAAAGTGGTGGGTACAACTCCGATGAATTACATGGTGACTTGAGTCAAGCTAAGCGGGAGAGGGTTATTAAGGCATTGAGGGAGGCAAAAATACAATTTCTAGTAGCAACAGATGTGGCAGCCCGTGGTCTAGATATAGAAGGCATCACCCATGTATTTAATTATGATATCCCTCAGGACAGTGAAAGCTATATCCACAGGATAGGACGAACGGGAAGGGCTGGAGAGACAGGAATGGCCGTTACTTTTGCTACTCCCAAGGACCAAAACGCCTTAAATATTATTGAAAAACAAATCAAAATGAAACTCCCTAGACAAAAGACTTTAAAGGAAAGAATTCTTCAGGATGAGACCCTAGGAGATACTTCTAAAAAGCCTTCTAGAAGAGGTAGAGATGAATTTAAAGGCAACAGAAAAGGCAAAGAATCTACTTTTAAAAACCACAAGGATACAAGGAAGTCAGCAACGAAAGAGTCTGATTTTAAAAAGGATAAAGATACAAGGAAATCAGCAGACAAGAACAGCAAAAGAGATGGAGGATATAAGTCTTCCAAAGAAAAGCATACAAGTAGGGATGGAAAAAATAGGAGTTTTAGTAAGAAGGATTCCCCTGGAAAATTCAGCAACAAAAACAATCGTAAAAGATAGATATAAAGTAGATGCCCGAAATCTTTGATTTCGTGGCAGTCACTTATACAGAGTGCAAATAAAAAGGACTGTCTCAAAATAGAAAGTAATTTTCTAGGGGAGACGGCCCTTTTATGTTTGAATAAAAAAGGGGTTCAAATGAATCCAATAACTATACTATGATTAAAAAATTTAAAATAAGATAGTTCATATTCATTTAAATACAACAAAATCAGTATGTTTCCTGGAATTATATTCTATAAATTATATGCAATATAGTAAATTAATAATCTTATGTTATTATTAGGAACTTTTAGGGGAATAAAACGTCTAATAAGTATATACGAGAAGATTTAAGTTAAGAAAAAACTATTAGTATATTTTTTTTACTTAGTTTAAGTGTAATTATGTTTATAGGACCTTCTTTAAACAATGAAAATCATGGGATTGGGGAAAATTCTATAGATTAATTATCAATATTAATTTAAAACATATTTTGGAAGGATTGTTTAGATGAAAGAAAAGATTTTTAAAGCAATTATACTTGTAAGTATAGTCTTAATATTGGGCTCTGCAGCTTTATCAAATATAAAAGCCTCTGCTAATCAAAATTCAAACGATTCAATTTTTCAATCTAATGTAGTTTTTTATCCTCAGCACCAAGATGATGAAGTATTATGGGCAGGGAGTGCAATAGTTGATGCAATAAAACAGCGTGGAGCAGACCATGTTTATGTTGCTCTTATATCTGATGGCATAGGAGTGAATATATATAAAACAGATGAGGGATTTAAAAATTTAACAAAGGAAGAAAAACAACAATTTAGAAATAATGAATTTAAGAAATCCTTAAAAGCTTTAGGTGTTAAGCCTGAAAATATAATATTTTTAGCAGATAGAGTTATCCATGGAGAAACATACTTTGATGAATTGAAAAAAACAATATTAGATTTTGAAAAAAAGTTTAATGGAGAGGTTACTCAAATAGGTCACCACTACAAATATGATGATCATGCAATGCATAGAAAAGGTGGAGAAATTCTTAAAGAATTAACAGAAAAAGGACAAGTTAAACACGCTATGTTTTTTATAAAACCTTGGTACTCTAAAGAAATACCCAATGAAGATAAATTATATTTTACAGCTGATAACAAAAAAGAGCATGATGTGGTTTTAAATGCATGTATGAGTTATAAGGACATAGATGAATCAAACGGGTTGTATGGAATAGGCTATAAATCTTCTCCTAACTATTTTAAAAATTTACTTAAAGATGACAAACTTACATCAATATTAACGAACCATTAGGGACTGTCTCAAAATAGAAAATAATTTCTAGGGGGAGACGGTCCTTCTATTTTTAGATAAAAAAGTGAGGGTTCAAAATGAACCCACAGATTATTTTACACTACCCTACCTATTTAAAATTCAAAATACTCTTCTAATGTAATTCTGTCATGATATATCTTTTGTGCAACATCTTTTCCTACGTACCTTATATGCCATGGCTCATAATTATAGCCTGTAATATCAATTTTTTCCTTTTAATATCTTATAATAAACCCAAATTTATGAGCATTATCTCTTACCCATTTACCTTCAACAGTGTTTCCAAATTCCTCTGTTAAATCAAACCCAGCACTTTGACTAGATATATCCATTGCTAGTCCTGTTTGATGTTCGCTTTCGCCTGGCCTAGCACTTAGCTTATTAGCTTCTTCTTCCCCAACTCTATTTGCACGATTATTGAAAAGACGCTCTTGTGTACTATAGGACCGATATCCAGAAACTGCATATAAATATATTCCTTCTTCTCTAGCTTGATTAAAAAGCTCTTCCAAGGCACTAGCTCCTTCACGCCTCATATACTTTTTTTCATATTCTCCATCAAATGAAAACTTTACATTAGGAACTACTAAATCAGAAGGCTTGTAATTTGAAGGTAAATATCTTTTCTTATTTACAAGAACTAAAATATCATCAGTATTCTCAATAAGTTTTTTACTATCGCTTCCACTATTTATATTACCTTCTTCAATAACACTATCTTCTTCATTTTTATCAGAAGGAATATCCTTATCTATGCTATCCTCGGTTTTTTCTGGCATGTCTATAGCTGTAACCCTGTCAATATAGATAGATAGCTTATCTGTTAATACAAAGACAACACATATACTTATAGATAATAGCATTATAGTTAAAAGTAGTCGTTTTTTATTTATTCTTCTCCTAGTTTGTTTACCCTTAGCTGTCATAATATCTCATCCTTTAGCATTTATCTAGTGATTAAGTGATGAACATACTATAATTCATGAATAAAATTATAACATATTTGTCGAAATTTGTCGAAAGATAAATGGTAAAAATGAAAAATTCAATTCTTTTTTTAATAATATAAGAATACTTTAAATTGTAAAATTTACTCTTTTGTACTGGAAAAAATAATAAGCTTTTAAAGCAAATTTCAAATTTGGCCATTTGGCAAAAAATAAAAGAGAGACTATCTCTTTCAAAGATTTATTAAATCCTTTTGAGACAGTCTCTTTCTCTTTAATTATTCAGCGTTTCTAAATATTCATCATAGGTCATTTGTTTGTCGATCATACCTGATGGTGTAATGGCAATGATTCTATTGGCTATGGTTTGAATAAATTGATGGTCGTGGGAGGTGAAGAGAAGATTACTCTTATAGTCCCTTAATCCATTGTTCAATGCAGTAATAGATTCAAGGTCTAGATGGTTAGTAGGTTGATCCAGAAGTAAAACATTTGCACTACTTAACATCATCCTTGAAAGCATACATCTTACCCTTTCTCCTCCTGACAAGACCTGAGCTTGTTTTAAGGATTCCTCCCCAGAAAAAAGCATTCGTCCTAAGAAACCACGCAAATAGCTTTCAGACTTCTCCTCAGAAAACTGTCTAAGCCAATCCACTAGATTTAAGTTTACATCATTAAAATACTCTGAGTTATCCTTAGGGAAATAGGCTTTAGTAATAGTAACCCCCCATTTATATTCACCACTGTCTGGCTCCATTTCTCCAGCCAATATTTTAAACAATGTACTATTAACAAGCTCATTGTCACCTACAAAGGCAATTTTATCTCCTTTAGAAACTCTAAAGCTGACATTGTTCAATACCTTTTTGCCATCTATGGTTTTTGTTAGATTTTCTACTGTCAGTATTTCATTTCCTACTTCTCGATTTGGGGTAAAGGCCACATAAGGATATCTTCTAGTAGAGGGTTGAATATCATCTATAGATATTTTCTCTAGAAGCTTTTTACGGGAGGTAGCTTGCTTAGATTTAGAAGCGTTAGCACTAAATCGGGCAATAAATTCCTGTAATTCCTTAATTTTTTCTTCCTTTTTTTTATTTTGATCCTTCATCATTTGTAGGGCTAACTGACTAGACTCATACCAAAAATCATAATTTCCAACATACAGCTTTATCTGGCCGTAGTCAACATCAGTAATATGGGTACAAACCTTATTCAAAAAATGTCTATCGTGGGATACAACAATGACAGTACCATCAAAATTAATTAAAAATTCTTCTAGCCAGTTGATGGATTTAATGTCTAAATGGTTAGTGGGCTCATCTAAAATTAAAATTCCTGGTTTACCAAAAAGGGCTTGGGCCAATAACACCTTTACCTTTTCAGACCCTGAAAGCTCCCTCACCTGCTTATCATGAAGCTCAGTTTTAATTCCTAAGCCCTGAAGAAGAGCCGATGCTTCTGCCTCTGCTTCCCATCCATTCAACTCCGCAAATTCACCCTCTAATTCTGAAGCCTTAATACCATCTTCATCGGTGAATTCTTCCTTTGAATAAATAGCATCTTTTTCCTTCATAATCTCATAAAGTCTTGCGTTACCCATAATAACTGCTTCCAACACCTGATTGTTATCATATTGGTAATGATCCTGCTTTAAAACAGACATACGAATATCACGGGGAATGCTGATATCACCTGTATTGGGATCTACTTCTCCTGATAATATTTTCAAAAATGTACTTTTACCAGCACCATTAGCACCGATAACACCGTAGCAATTACCTGGAGTGAATTTTATATTAACATCTTCAAAAAGTTTTTGTTCACCATATCTTAAGCTTACATTTGTAACTGTAATCACGTCATTACCTTCCTTTATATATATTTTAACAACCTCACCATTATATCATAAATCCACTATAATTTCACTTTTAAAGGTTAAAAGACTAAGATTCTTTTATAAAGGGGAAAAATCTGCTATGATAATAGGTATAAACTTAAGAAAAAAGGATGCTAACAATGGAGGAAAGTCTCAATTAATATTTTGATGACCCTATACCATAGATCCCATTAAAAGTTCTATAGGGTTAGTTGGACTAAAGCCCAGGATAAATAAAGAGGATTATAATAAATCGTTATAGAGAAAGGAAATACTATGAATCTTTTAAGTGCAGAAAACCTATCAAAAAGCTATAGTGAAAAACAACTATTGGATAACATAAGTCTTGGAATAAATGAGGGAGATAAAATAGGGGTAATCGGTATTAACGGTACAGGTAAAAGCACCCTATTAAAAATCATTGCTGGGGTAGAGGAGCCTGATGGTGGAAGGGTGATTAAAGGAAACACTATTAGGGTAGAATATCTTTCTCAAAATCCCTATTTTGATTCTGAAGCCTCTGTGCTGGAGCAGATTTTTAAAGGTAGCTCACCTGCTATGACCTTAATAAGAGAGTATCAATTGGCGCTGCAAAGTCCCAATACATCCAGTGAAAAAATTATGAAGCTTACGGAAAAAATGGATGTAATGGATGCCTGGAACTTAGAGAGCGAAGCAAAGACAATTTTAACAAGGCTGGGAATTACAGATTTTCATGGAAAAATAGGCACCTTATCAGGGGGCCAGAGAAAGAGAATAGCTTTAGCTACTGCTCTAATCAATCCATCTGACCTACTTATTTTAGATGAGCCAACCAATCATTTAGATAATGATACCATTGATTGGCTAGAACAATATCTTAACAAAAGAAAAGGAGCCCTCCTAATGATTACCCATGATAGATATTTTTTGGATAGGGTGGTCAATGAGATTATTGAGTTGGATCGGGGTAATCTTTATTTATATAAAGGAAATTATAGTAGCTTTTTAGAGGGGAAATTGGAAAGAGAAGAAATTGAAACAAGCAGCGAGAAAAAAAGACAGAGTTTGCTAAAAAAAGAGCTGGCCTGGATAAAAAGAGGAGCTAAAGCAAGAACCACAAAACAAAAGGCTAGAATAGATCGCTTTGAGAAGCTGAGTCAAGAAACTGGACCTGATTTAGAGGAAAAAGTAGAAATATCTGTGGGTTCTACCCGTCTGGGTAAAAAAGTAATTGAATTAGAGGATATAAACAAGTCCTTTGATGATAATAAGGTCATAGAGGATTTTAATTACATTGTGTTAAGGGATGATAGAATAGGCATAGTAGGAGCCAATGGTAGAGGAAAATCCACCCTTCTTAATATTATGGCTGGACAATTAAAGCTAGATAGGGGAAAAATAGAGATTGGTGAAACGGTAAAGATTGGTGTCTACTCCCAAGAAACCCAACATATGGAGGATGATTTAAGGGCAATAGAATACATCAAAGAGGGAGGAGAATACCTAACTACAGCAGAAGGATATAAAATAACTGCAGCTCAAATGATGGAGAGGTTTTTGTTCACCTCCACCCTTCAGTGGACTCCTATAGGGAAGCTTTCTGGAGGAGAAAAAAGAAGACTGTATCTTCTTCGGGTTTTGATGGAGTCACCTAATGTTCTTTTTTTAGATGAGCCTACCAACGATTTGGATATACAAACCTTAACAATCTTAGAAGATTATCTAGAGGACTTTAAAGGAGCAGTGATTGTTGTTTCCCATGATAGATATTTTTTGGATAGAGTGGCAGAAAAGATTTTTGCCTTTGAAGGCAATGGCAAAATAGTAGAATATACAGGGAATTATTCGGATTTTAAAGAAAGAAGCATTCATGTCCATGAAGGTCAAGAAATTTCTGATAAATTAGCAAGAAAGGCCTCAGAAAAAGCTAATGATACCCCGGATAAGAGGGATATAGGTAAAAGAAAAGAACGAAAATTAAAGTTCTCCTTTAATGAACAGAAGGAGTATGAAGAAATAGATGCTGTAATTGCTACGCTTGAGGAAAAAATAGAAACAGTAGAAAATCAAATCAGTGAAGCCTCCAGTGACTATGACCTCCTACAGCAGCTATTGGCTGAGAAAGAGATACTAGAAAAACAATTAGATGAAAAGATGGAAAGATGGATATACCTTAATGATTTAGCAGAGAAAATTGCAAAGCAGAAAGAATAAAGGGTTTTGAAGGGATTGTTTATATGAAAAAGACATTAGTATTAGCGGAAAAGCCTTCAGTAGGAAGGGATTTAGCTAGAGTTTTAAACTGCAATAAAAAAGGAAATGGTTATTTGGAGGGAGAAAAATATATCGTAACCTGGGCCTTAGGTCACTTGGTTACCTTAGCAGATCCAGAGGCCTATGATCAAAGATATAAGTCATGGAGAATAGAGGATTTACCAATGCTGCCTTCCCATTTAAAACTAATCGTTATCAAACAAAGCGGCAAACAATTTAACGCTGTTAAACAGCAGATGACGAGAAAAGATGTTAAAGATATCGTTATTGCCACCGATGCTGGCCGAGAAGGTGAACTGGTGGCAAGATGGATTATTGAAAAAGTTCAAGTAAAGAAACCAATTAAGCGTCTTTGGATTTCCTCTGTTACCGACAAGGCTATAAAAGAGGGCTTTAACAACCTAAAGGAGGGTAAGGCCTTTGAAAATCTATATGCCTCTGCTGTTGCCCGTGCAGAAGCTGATTGGATGGTGGGTATCAATGCTACCCGTGCCTTAACCTGTAAATATAACGCCCAATTATCCTGTGGTAGGGTACAAACTCCAACCCTTGCCATGATTGCTAAAAGAGAAGAAGAAATTCAAAATTTTAAATCTAAAACTTTTTACGGCATTACAGCTGTAGCCAATGGATTAAAACTTACTTGGCAGGATGGTCAAACGAAGGATATAAGGACCTTTGATAAAGAAAAAGCCGATAAAATCTTAGGTAAATTAGAAAAAAAGGATGCTAAGGTTTTAGAAGTAAATAAGGCCTACAAGAAAAAGCCTTCCCCCCAGCTCTACGACTTAACAGAGCTACAGAGGGATGCCAATAGAATTTTTGATTATTCGGCAAAGGAAACCCTTTCTATCATGCAAAAACTCTATGAAAATCATAAGCTATTGACTTATCCTCGAACAGATTCTAGATATATTTCTACAGATATTGTAGAAACCCTAAAGGATAGAGTAAAGGCCTGTGGTGTTGGACCCTATACGACATTAGCTTCCAATATCCTTAAAAAATCAATTGTAGCTAACAAGCACTTTGTAGATAATAGCAAGGTTTCAGATCACCATGCTATCATTCCTACGGAGGAGCCTGCTTATTTAGGAGTATTGAGCGATAAGGAAAGAAAAATTTATGATTTAGTGATTAAACGGTTCTTTGCTGTTTTATATCCTCCATTTGAATATGAACAAACAACTATTACCGCTGTTATAGGGGATGAAACTTTTATTGCTAAGGGTAAAGTTGTGATTGCCCAAGGCTGGAAGGCAATCTACGAAAATAACTTTGATGAGGAGGATTCTCAAGATGCCTTAGGAGAGCAATTGCTGCCAAAGGTAAATAAAGGAGAGGACCTAAAAATTTCTACCATTTCTCAAACTAGAGGGGAGACAAGACCTCCAGCACCCTTTAATGAAGGAACCCTACTATCAGCCATGGAAAATCCTGCAAAATATATGGTTAATGAGAGTAAAGATTTAATCAAAACTATAGGTGAAACTGGTGGTATTGGAACAGTAGCCACAAGAGCTGATATCATTGAAAAACTTTTTAATAGCTTCTTAATTGAAAAAAGAGGTAAGGACATCTTTATTACATCAAAGGGGAAACAATTATTACAACTAGTTCCAGAGGACCTTAGATCCCCTGCATTAACAGCAGAATGGGAACAAAAACTAGGAGCTATATCTAAAGGGGTATTGAAAAAAGATAATTTTATTTATGAAATGAAAAACTATACAAAATCAGTTGTTCATGAAATAAAAAATAACAATGCAGTATTTAAGCACGATAATCTAACAGGTAATAGATGCCCCGATTGTGGAAAGCTTATGTTAGAGGTCAATGGGAAAAAAGGTAAAATGTTGATATGTCAAGATAGAGAGTGTGGCCATAGAAAAACTGTGGCTAAACTAACCAATACTCGATGTCCAAATTGCCATAAAAAGCTAGAACTCAAGGGACAGGGAGAAGGACAAATATTTGTATGTAGCTGTGGTCATAGGGAAAGACTTTCTGCTTTTCAAGAAAGAAAGAAACAGCAGGGCAGCAAGGTTTCTAAAAAGGAAGTATCCAAATATTTAAAGCAACAGGAAAAAGAGAAGGATAAACCAATAAACACGGCTTTAGCAGATGCCCTATCAAAGCTAAAGCTATAGAATCAATAGATAAAAACGCCATGTTTTCCTGTGACAGCCTAAAGAAAAAGATGATAAAAACAGTATAATAGCTGGTTGAGGTGATAAAATGACCAAAATCTCAGGGGAGGGCTGTGAACAGTTAATACCCTTCAATGATATAAAATCCCTTCAGGAAATAGAACATAGTATTATTACAAAATATAGGAAAACTATATGGGGAAAGTTTATAAAAGCTATAAAAGAATATGAACTCATAAAAGATGGAGATAGAATAGCCATTGCCATATCTGGTGGGAAAGACAGCCTTTTAATGGCAAAGCTCTTCCAAGAATTAAAGCGTCATGGAAAAGATAATTTCCAGTTAGAGTTTATTGCTATGGATCCTGGCTATCATGAGAGCGTAAAAAAACTGTTGATAGATAACTGTCGGCACCTAGATATTCCTATTCACATTTTTGAATCGGGTATTTTTAAAATTGTAGATGACATTGCCCAGGAGTATCCCTGTTTTATGTGTGCTAAAATGCGTCGAGGTGCGTTATATAAAAAAGCTCAGGAACTGGGGTGCAATAAGCTGGCCCTAGGGCATCATTTTAACGATGTTATTGAAACCGTCATGATGAACCTGTTATATACAGGAAATTTTAGCACCATGCTACCAAAACTAAAAGCCTCTAATTATAAAGGACTACAGTTAATTAGGCCCCTTTATCATATTGAAGAAGCTGCTATTATTGATTTTACAGAGAATAATGGCATTTGGCCTTTAAATTGTGCTTGTATGGTGGCAGCAAAAAAAACTGGTACAAAAAGATACGAAGTTAAAGAACTAATCAAACAACTAAAGGAAAATTTTAAAGATGTAGACAAATCTATCTTAAGAGCTACACAAAATGTTAATATGAATACAATTTTAGGTTGGAAGAAAGATGGACAAAAGTATTTTTATTTAGATGAATATGATGAGAAGTAATAAAACCCTACTATGGCAGTAGGGTTTTATTGTAAGCATATAAGTGATAAAGGAAAACATGAATAATAAAAACTGCCAAAGCCTATTGACAGCCAAGGTTATCCTATAGTATCATTTACATAAATTCATATAAGAATACTCGGAAATAATCTCCTTCAATAAGCTCCATACCTACAGAAATTTGCAAATATATTACAGAAATAATTTATTATAGACTTACTTATGGAAAATATAAATGATAATAAATAAAAAACAAATTTATAGGAGGGAATACAATGGCAAAAATAGCAAAGAGTTTAATAGAGTTAATAGGGAATACACCTATGCTGGAACTAGAAAGCTATGGGAGATATAATGGGTTAGAGGCTACATTAATTGGGAAACTAGAATACTTTAATCCGGGGGGAAGTGTAAAGGATAGAATAGGATATGCTATGATTAAGGATGGAGAAGAGAAAGGCTTGATCAATAAAGACACGGTTATTATTGAGCCCACAAGTGGTAATACAGGTATAGCCCTGGCCTTTGTGGCAGCTGCAAAAGGCTATAAGCTTATACTAACTATGCCAGATACAATGAGTATTGAAAGAAGAAATTTGCTAAAGGCATTAGGAGCAGAGCTGGTGTTAACATCAGGAGCAGCAGGAATGAAGGGGGCTATTAATAAAGCAGAGGAATTGGCAGCCAATACACCAAATTCCTTTGTTCCTCAGCAATTTAACAACCCTGCTAATCCTGAAACCCATAGAAAAACAACAGCTGAGGAAATATGGAGAGATATCGATGGTAAAATTGATATATTTGTTGGTGGTGTAGGAACAGGCGGTACTATTACTGGTGTAGGGGAGATTTTAAAGAAAAAGAATGCTAATATAAAGATTATAGCTGTTGAACCCAGTGATTCACCAGTCTTATCAGGAGGCAAACCAGGTCCCCATAAAATTCAAGGAATAGGTGCAGGTTTTGTTCCAAAGATTTTAAACACAGATGTTATTGATGAAATCTATCAAGTCAAACAGGAAGAAGCCTTTGAAGCTACAAGAACCCTTGCAAATACGGAAGGGTTGTTAGTAGGTATATCATCTGGTGCAGCAGCTTATGCAGCTACAGAAATAGCTAAACGACCAGAAAATAAAGGTAAAACAATTGTTGTTTTACTTCCTGATACAGGGGAAAGATATTTATCAACCGCTTTGTTCCAATCAAATGACAATAATTAAGACTATGCAACAGAAAAATGAGGGGAACCCCCCTCATTTTATGGTAGAATATTAATATTATAAAATTGTAATATATAAGGGGAATGAATGATGCTACAACAAAAATTTCAGAATCTAAAGGAATACATAAAAGATTTAGGAAGCTTAGCTATTGCCTATTCTGGTGGTGTGGATAGCACTTTTTTAATTAAGGTTGCCTATGATGTTTTAGGGGAGAAGGCAGTTGCTGTAACCGCTCGATCTTCTACTTATCCAGAAAGGGAATTTCGAGAGGCAGTGGACTATATCAAAACTATTGGTGCAAAGCACATAGTTATTGAATCAGAGGAACTGGATATTGAGGGGTTTTCCACTAATCCAGTTAATAGATGCTATTACTGCAAAAAAGAATTATTCCAAAAAGTACAGGAAGTAGCAAAGAAGTTAAACATTGAGTTTGTAGCTGATGGTAGTAATCAGGACGATTTAAAGGACTACAGACCAGGGATGGAGGCTGCTAAAGAATTAAAGGTAGTAAGTCCTCTAAAGCATGTAGAGCTAACTAAGGAGGACATACGAAATCTTTCAAAGGATTTGGATCTTCCAACATGGGATAAACCTGCATTTGCCTGTTTATCCTCAAGGTTTCCCTATGGTCATGAAATCACAATAGAGAAGCTATCCATGGTAGATAGGGCAGAAAACTTCCTTATGGATTTAGGATTTCGACAGCTAAGAGTTCGACATCATGGAGAATTGGCTAGAATAGAAATAGGTGAAAAGGAATTTCAAAAGTTTTTACAGCCCTCATTAGTAAAAAAGATAGCTAAAGAGCTAAAAGCTATAGGCTTTACCTATGTATGCTTTGATATGGAGGGTTATCGTACTGGGAGCATGAATGAAACACTGTAAGTCCTACTATAAAGTAAGTAGGATTGAGGTTGTTAAAAACTATATAGATAATAAGTGTAAAACTTTTTCAACAATAAGGACCGTACTATGAACAGTACGGTCCTTATTGTATACATTTCCTTGAATTTTATTACTGATTGTATTTTTTATATTCAGCAGGTCATACTAAATGGAAATACAAGTAAATTTTTAAAGAGATGAAAAATAGATATATTTTTATATAAAAGGGTCTGAATGATAGGAGGGAGAAGGGATTTGAACACAAATATTATAATAAGATTCTTTGTATTAATAGTACTGCTGTGTTTTTCTGCTTTTTTTTCCGCATCAGAAACTGCATTGATGGCACTAGGAAAAATAAGGGTTAGACATATGGTGGAAGAAAAAATAAAGGGAGCTATTTTGGTAGAAAAGTTAACACAAAATCCAAACAAACTACTGGGATCTATACTAGTAGCTAATAATGCTATAAACATAGGAGCATCTGCATTAGCCACTTCTCTAGCATTAGAATTTTATCCTAATAATGGTGTGGCGGTGGCCACCATTACTATGACCATATTGGTATTAATCTTTGGAGAAATAACGCCAAAATCTTTAGCAGCTAGAAACTCAGAACAAGTATCCCTAAAGGTTGGGAAAACCATCTCTTTTACTGTATCCTTATTGAATCCTATCGTTGTCATCTTAATTAAAATAACCAATAACCTTATAAAGATGTTGGGGGGGAAAATAGAACAACAACAACCTATAATTACAGAAGAAGAATTGATGACCATTGTAAATGTTAGTCATGAAGAAGGAGTTTTAGAAGGCAACGAAAGGGAAATGATTCATAATGTAGTTGCCTTTGGAGATTTGCAAATTAAGGATGTGATGGTTCCAAGAACAGATATGATAGCATTAAATATAGATTTGAGCTATGAAGAAATAATGGGTGTTGTTAAAGATGAACAATATTCACGATATCCTATTTATAGTCAGGATATTGATAATATCATTGGAATTTTAAATGTAAAGGATTTAATTTTTTTAGATAGTGAAATAAAGGATTTTGATATTAAAAAATATATACGTGAGCCTTACTTTACCTTCGAATTCAATAGAATAACTAAGGTGTTTCAAGAAATGAAAAAAAACAGAACCCACATAGCTATTGTATTAGATGAATATGGTGGCACAGTAGGTATTATAACAATAGAAGACTTGATTGAAGAAATTGTGGGAGATATTCAGGATGAGTATGATGAAATAGAAAATGAAATAGAGATAATTACTGATAAGGAATATATTATTAATGGTAGTGTTAAGCTCTATTTAATTAATCATACGATTGGCGTGAAGATAAAGTCGGATGATTTTGATTCCATAGGGGGATTTATCATTGAACAATTAGGAAAGATTCCACAAATCGGTGATGAAGTGAAGTATAACAACATGAAATTCATTGTTGAAGATGTATATAAAAATAGAGTACAGAAGGTTAAAATGATTAAAAACGATTGAAGGCCTCAGGGGTTTAATAACCCCTGTAATAGCCTACCAAAACAAAACATACAACTCATTTTAAAATTTATAAAGCCTAAATAAAACAATCCCCACAATTATTTAAAATAGATATTCAATAAATTGACTATATAAAGAAAATGAATAATTATTTAGATCAAAAACATTGCAAGGATTGTTGTAACAGCTAAGCCTATCATAACAGGAATTAGATTTCTTCTAGCCAGTTCCATAGGAGAAACCTCACAAATAGCGGCAACTGCTATAAGTCCTGACCAAGGTATAACGGTACCTCCACCTATCCAAATAGCACTAATCTGACCTAAGGCACCAATGGTAGCAATGCTACCATTAACAGCAGTTCCAAATACTCTAGCCAAAGAACCCGATAAAGCAATGCCTGAAAAACCAGACCCATCTAATCCTGTTATCCCTCCGATGATGGCCTCCATAATTGCTGCTGCAGGTTTATTCATAGTGACAATGTTAGCCATTTGACTACCAAGATCCGCCAAAATTCCTTGAGAAGCTTCGGGTAACACCCCTTCACCCATTACCTTAGCAAAGGCTCCCATATCTCCCATAAAGAAAAATGCGGCAATGGGAATAATTGGGCCAAAGATTTTCATACCAAAAATAAAGCCTTCTCGAATAAACTTCGTAATTTCGCTTAAGGCGTTTTGCTTATATTCAACAAAAGATAAGACAATTAAGACCAAAGTAGCGGTACCACCTATAAGGGCAGTGGCTCCTCCACCTCGAAGACCTAAAGAAAACATAGCTACAATATTTAATAAGAAAGCTGCTGGTACCAAAACAGCTGCTATTTTAGCAGATGTTTTAAATTCCTTTAAACTTTTTTCAACCCTAGGACTGATATCCTTTGGTGATGGTAGGTTACCATTTTTCATATCCCGTTTTAGCATAATAAAAGCAACAGTAATAGTCACAACCGCCATGACTAAATATAAAGGACCAGCTTGAAACATTACATCGTTAATGTCTACTCCAGCTGAATTGGCGGTTAATGCTGGAGCACCTTGGATAATAAAGTCGCTGGATAAGGCTACTCCATGGCCAAAAAGGTTGATAGCCACAGCAGCACCCATGGCAGGTAAACCAACCTTGTAGGCAATAGGTAGCAATACTGCACCAATTAAGGGTGTGGCAGGTGAGGGCCAGAAAAACCATGAAACCACAAACATGATGATACCGATAAACCAAAAAGCCTGGTTGGGTGTTTTAATAAACCTTGTTATAGGCCTCACCATAAGTTCTGTAGCATGGAGTTTTTCCAATAACTTTGACATGGCCACAATAACAGAAATAACCATAATGATATTAAGCAGAGTGTTGGCAGAAACCATTAAAGATTGAAAAATTGATCCTGTAGAGCCGACAATACCCTTTTGAGAAGCTAAACCTATTAAAAATACACCCAAGACACAAGGTATTACAATATCTTTTCGTAGCATTAAAATCCCTAATATAACTAGAACCATAGCAACATAAATCCAATGAACTAAAGTTAGTTCCACCATATATAACCCCTCCTTCTTTTAAATTAAAAAAACAACCTTTTTTCATAGTATGTAAAAAAAGGAAAATGGTGCATAAGGGTATAGGGATTTAAAAGGACTCAACTTTTTCAAATCCTTTAGACTTATACTAGAGGATTTGAATTGAAAGCTTTTTTACAAGGAGGGTTTCACTACATGATGGAAGTGTTTATTCTATTACCAACATTTACAGAAATTGTGATATAATGTGATATAATAAAAAAATTCACTGAAAAAACCTAAGAAATTGTTACCTAGAGACTACTTATGGGAGGGGTAAGATGGTTAATTACGGAAACTATATTGTGGCTGGTATTATTTTGCTAATTATCTTAATATCCATACAATATTCTATTAATAAAGTTATCGTACTACTAAAGGAAATAAAAGAAATTTTGTTGAAAATGAACAACAATAATTACAAATAATATTTACTTATCAAAAATAAATAAATAAAATTTACAAATAAATAATTTTATTTTATAACAAAATAGGGATATAGTCAGAGGTTGTTTACTATAGTGGCAAATAGTTTGACATAAGGTTTCATTTACATTAGAATAGTTTTTAACATTATATATTACAACTTAATAATGGAGGGAAAATAGAATGGACATAGAAAAAAAAGTCTGGGAAGTTCTCTGTTCAGAGGAAGACATAAAAACAAGGCTAAAGGAATTAGGAAAGCAGTTATCTGAAGACTATAAAAATAGAAATTTATATATTATATCCCTATTAAAAGGTAGTTTCATTTTTACAGCGGATTTAGTAAGAGAACTAACGGTTCCAGTAAAAATAAACTTTATCACCACCTCTAGTTATGGGCATGACGTAGAAAGTAGTGGCTATGTAGAAATTCTAGAAGATATAACTGAAGATTTAACTGGGTATGATGTTTTAGTGGTGGATGATATTACAGATTCTGCATTAACAATGGATAGTGTGGTAAAGCATCTTGAAAAGAAAAGACCTGCCAGCATTAAAAGCTGTGTGTTATTGGATAAGCCTGAAAGAAGAAAGGTAGAATTTGCACCTGATTATGTAGGATTTACTATTCCTGATAAATTTGTCGTAGGTTATGGTTTGAACTTTGGAGACTACTATCGTAACATTCCCTATGTTTTTGTAGTAACTGATCAAGAACGATAAAAAGTGTCTCCTTTGAGACACTTTTTATTTGGTTTTATCCCCTTAAACCCTCTAAAAGCTTTACTTTGTCAACCGTCTTAGCATCCTTTACTTTAATTACCTTTGCTGGCATACCAGCCACTACTGTATTGGCTGGTACATCCTTGGTGACAACTGAACCTGCAGCAATAACAGCTCCTTTTCCTACCCTAATACCCTCCAATACCACGGCATTTGCTCCTATAAAAACCTCGTCTTCAATAATAACAGGCTCTTTACTGGGAGGTTCTAAAACACCAGCTATGACTGTTCCCGCCCCTACATGAACATTTTTTCCAATAATTCCTCTTGCCCCAATGACACAGTTCATATCAATCATGGTATTCTCACCAATTTTAGCACCTATATTTAATACTGCTCCCATCATAATAACAGCATTTTTACCGATTTCTACACCTTCACGGATGATGGCACCAGGTTCAATACGGGCCTGAAGATGGAAAAGATCCATAAGGGGAATTGCAGAGTTTCGCCTATCATTTTCTAGATGGTAATGTTGAATATTTTTCCTGTTGTTGTCTAGAATGTTTCTAACCTCTTCAAATTCTCCAATGATTACCCAGAAGTTTTCTTGGCCAAAAATTTTAACATCTTTTGACCCAGTGAATTGAAGTTTACCTTGAACATAAGCTTTAACGGGAGTAGTTTTTTTTGACTGTTTTATAAATTCTGCTATTGCCTCTGCTTCCGTGAGATTAAGGTACTTCGGTAAGTTATGAAATTCATTACTCATTGGTGATCATTCCTTTCCTTCTTCCCTTCTCTAACCATAAGACTTTTATAATTAAACTTAGTATAATTTCTATTACTGTTCTTGTATATGTATATTATTATTAATACTAAAAAATTCCCTTCTTTATATACTATGATAAAATGGAAGAATAGTTCTATTTAGAACACAAAAATAGCAGGAAGGCTTCTGCCCTGAAAAACGACAAAATATATTTTAGAATAATTAAATAAGTTGTTTTAGAGATACAAAAGCTATAAAATAGAATAAGTAAAAAAGATTGAGGAGGAGAATAGTATTGGTCTTATCCATAGGAGTGAAAGAGTTATTAGAAGAATTAAAAAGTATTCGCAGAGATTTACATAGAATTCCTGAATTGGGGTTTGAAGAATATAAAACCTCTCAATACATTGCAAACTATTTACAAAGCTTAGATGTGAATTATGAGGCACAAGTTTTAAAAACAGGTGTTATTGCCTATTTTAAAGGAAAAAATCCCCAAAGAACCTATTGTTTTCGTGCTGATATGGATGCTTTAGGCATGGAAGAACAAAATGATATACAATTCAAATCAATACATTCCTGTAAAATGCATGGCTGTGGTCATGATGGCCATATGGCAATTTTATTAGGCTTTGCTAAGTTCTTATCAAAACACATGGAGAGGCTCAATGATAATATAGTTTTACTATTTCAACCTGCCGAAGAAGGTCCAGGAGGAGCTGAACCTATACTAAAAGAGGGGTTTCTAAAAAAATATGGAGTGGAGGAAATCTATGGTTTGCATCTTTTTCCTGGGATAGATGAGGGAAAAATAGGAATTCGACCAGGATCTATGATGTCTCAAAACGGTGAATTTGATATCCTTGTTAAAGGACAAAGCGCCCATGGTGCAATGCCTCATATTGGTGTAGATAGCATTATCATTGTCAGTGAAATGGTTTTGGGGATGCAGTCTATTATTAGTAGAAGCATTAACCCCATTAGTCCAGCAGTACTAACCATTGGAAGGCTTGAGGCTGGAGAAAAGAGAAATATCATTGCAAAGAAAGGGATTTTAGAAGGAACGATTCGCACCTTTAGTCAAGAAGAATATGATAGGATAAAAAACAGGATGATGGATTTTAAAAGGGGATTGGAAGCAAGTTATCAATGTGAAATTGAAATGATTTTTAGAGACATGTACCCTACTGTATATAATGATGAAATACTAACAGAAAAATTTATTGTAGCTCAAGAAAAAAGTGCAATAGAAATCATTGATCCAATTATGTTAGCAGAGGATTTTGCTTTTTACCAAAAAGAAATTCCTGGAGTTTTTTTCTTTTTAGGAACTAAAAATGAAGAAAAAGGCTTTGTTCACCCCCTCCATAATGGTCAGTTTAATTTTGATGAAAAGGTGTTAGGTGATGGGTTACAAAGCTTTATAAATTTATTAGAATATAGAGGTTCATTGAAAATATGATCCGAGGAGGTCAATTAATGGAGCAAGGAAGGAAACTAAAGGTAGTAGATGCAAATATTTTATATTTAATTGGAGCAATACTTTTTTTTACAATTGGATTTTATTTTCAACATTTAAACTTAAATCTAGGTTTGATTATAACCCAATATGTTCTAATTCTTTTGCCCCCAATTGTTTATTTAACAATAAATAAAATACCTATAAAAAGAACAATGCGATTCAATAAAATTAGACCAAAACATAGTTTTTTAGTAATATGTATAACACTGCTCATGTACCCTACGGCTGTTTTAGTCAATGCCATATTTATGGCTGTGTTAAGCTTCCTAGGGAATTTAAATATTCCTGAGATACCAACGGCTACGAATGCAACAGAATATATATTGTTGATTTTTATTATTTCTATATCTGCTGGTATTTGTGAAGAAGTGTTTTTTAGAGGGTTTATACTTCCAGGTTATGAGCAACTGGGGAAGAGAAAAGCAATTGTTTTTTCCTCAATTCTATTTGGAATCTTTCACTTTAATGTATATAATTTATTTGGACCCATTGTTTTGGGTTTAGTATTTTCCTATTTAGTGATTTTAACCAATTCAATTTATGCTGGTATTATAGGACATATTATCAACAACGGATTTGCTGTTACTTTAGGATATATTCTCAATAGGTTATCCCACTTTGTGGAAGAAAATCAAGAGGCCGCCGCTGAGGTATCTACTACCACAGCCCTTCTAATGAGTATAGTATTTTTTGGAATTATTGCTATTATTAGTGGAATGATTGCCCTTAAGCTAGCAGGTATTATAAAAAAAGATATGGATGAACAAAAAAAATCAACAGAAGAGAATAACTTTTTGCAAGATGAAGAAAAATATGAAGAAGAGATACTATCTGTATCCTTAAGGGATTATATCCCTTTATTGCTGGTGGTACCCTTGTTTTTCCTAGTGGCCTTTATACAAGTTAAAGAAATTATTGGTTTAGGCTAGAAAAAAATTTAAAAACTTGTATATTTTTCCTATTTTTATACAACAATAAAAATAGGGAGGGATTAGCATGACAAAAAACAAACCCAAAGAAGAATTTACTCAGGATTTGATGATGAAATATGAAATAGCAGAAGAACTAGGACTCATCGATAAAGTAAAGAATATGGGCTGGGGTGGTTTAACAGCTAAAGAGACTGGAAGAATCGGTGGTTTAATGACAGTAAGAAAAAAGCAGATGAAAAAATCATCGGAAGAACAGCAAAATAGCCTATAGAATAGGGTATATATTTTTAAAAAAAAGTTGACAGCAATATTTGGGTATGATAAACTAATGTGGAATAGGGATACATAGTGTCTTTGTTTAATTTAAATTAAGTTTTAGGAGGAATTTTTAAATGGAAAAAGGTACAGTTAAATGGTTTAACGCTGAGAAAGGTTATGGATTTATTTCAAGAGAAAATGGAGACGATGTATTCGTACACTTTTCAGCAATTACTATGGATGGATTCAAAACATTAGAAGAAGGTCAAACAGTTCAATTTGAAATTGTTCAAGGAGACAAAGGACCTCAAGCCACAAACGTATCTAGAGCATAATTAAGGTACGAAGGTTAATCTTGTAGTCAAATCCTATAGGGATTAATTATATAAGGATTTACCGTAAATTTAAAACAGGTTGGTATACCAACTTGTTTTTTTTCATGCTAAAAACTTTTTATGTAAATTAATTTTCCAATTATGGCATACTAAATATAGAACAGAAAGAAAGAAGGTATATTTATGAAAAGTACAGTGATCAGAGCTATTACTGCTGATAATAGTGTTCGTGCTTTTATAGCAAACACCACAAATATGGTGGAAAAAGCAAGGCAAACTCATCAAGCCTCACCAGTGGCCATAGCTGCTTTGGGTAGAACTATGACGGCAGCTTCTATTATGGGATTAATGTTGAAAAGTGAAAATCACAAATTAACTGTTAAAATTAATGGTAGTGGAGAGTTGGGACCTATCGTAGTAGTGGGTAACAGTCATGGTAATGTGAAGGGGTACGTTGGCAATCCACTAGTAGAGGGTGACTATATAAAGCCTGGAAAATTAAATGTAGGTAAAGCTGTAGGGGTAAAGGGTGATATTACCATTATTAAGGATTTGGGCTTAAAAGACCCCTATATAGGCACAAGCCCTTTGGTATCGGGAGAAATAGGAGAGGATTTAGCGTCTTATTTTGTGAATTCAGAGCAACAACCATCGGCAGTGGCATTAGGGGTATTGATAGAAAAAGACTACAGGATTAAGGCTGCTGGGGGATTTATTATTCAAGTATTACCCCATATAGCAGAGGAAACATTAGCAAAATTAGAAGAAAAAATTATTTCCCTAGAACCTATAACTAGTTTAATGGATAGAGGAATGAAGGAAGAAGATATTTTACACTATATTTTAGGAGATATGTCACCTCGGATATTAGATAAATATGAGGTGGATTTTGTTTGTGATTGTAGTAAGGATAGATTTGAAAAAGCATTAATTAGTATTGGTAAAAAAGATTTAAAAGAAATTATTGAGGAAGATGAAGGTGCTGAGCTAGTTTGTCATTTTTGCAATAAAAAACACTATTTTAATAAAGAGGAATTACAAAGTTTATTGGATGAAATTTAGATGACAGGATGAAAGATATCAAAAAAAGAAGATATTACGATATAAATTCATAAAAACCTATAATAAACGTCTTAAACAAGAGAATTAAAGCCTTGATATAATTGGTGAAATGACGTATACTAGATTTTGTCATCGTTAAGGGCGCATAGCTCAGCTGGGAGAGCACCTGCCTTACAAGCAGGGGGTCACAGGTTCAAGTCCTGTTGCGCCCACCAGCCCAGATAGCTCAGTCGGTAGAGCAGGGGACTGAAAATCCCCGTGTCGGTGGTTCGATTCCGCCTCTGGGCACCATTAATGCGGAAGTGGCTCAGTGGTAGAG
The DNA here is from genome assembly GCF_900100845.1 of Natronincola ferrireducens. Lineage (NCBI taxonomy): Bacteria > Bacillati > Bacillota > Clostridia > Peptostreptococcales > Natronincolaceae > Natronincola > Natronincola ferrireducens. Next base: position 234,873 of record NZ_FNFP01000003.1, read on the forward strand.
CATCGCCTTGCCAAGGCGAGGGTCGCGGGTTCGAGTCCCGTCTTCCGCTCCAATTTTAGGGTTTGGCGGCATAGCCAAGTGGTAAGGCAGAGGTCTGCAAAACCTTTATTCCCCAGTTCAAATCTGGGTGCCGCCTCCACAAGTAAATAGTAGATTATCTACATAGATTAAGATGTGCTTTCAAAGCACATCTTTTTTGTTTATACAAATTTATATTTATCCACAATCTCAAAAAATTCATCAATGTAGATTGGCATGTCCTCGGCTTGTAAAACAATTAATGAAGGAAAAATATACAGAGTTACAAGTGGTTATTTTCAAAATATTGTAAAATTAAAGAAATATAAAGTTTAAAATTTTTAAAAAATTATAAAAATGTATTGACAATGATTTCATATGTTGTTACAATACAATAAATAAAATTAAATTATAGCTCCTAAGAAATGCGATGAAGGAGAACGGTATTTTACATTAAGCAGTTTTAGAGAGTCGGTGGTTGCTGGAAACCGATACTGTTGTGAAGTACAAATCCCTCCTAAGCAGTTCCTCTGAAACGATGCTTTATACTCCAGTAAGAGGTAAACGGTAAGCCCCGTTATAGGCAAGGGTTTGATAGAACCTAGAGAGTGGTTTCTACTGTGAGGTAGATTCAATTAGGGTGGTAACACGTGGAATAGATCCTCGTCCCTGTATAGTTATATTTATAATTATATAGAGATGAGGTTTTTTTATTTTGTAATAGAGGGGATGGGATTTAATAATAATTTAAAAAAATTAACAAAAATTAATTATTTATTTAAAAAAAGCTTGCATTTTTTTCAAAAATATTCTAAAATATTTAAATAATATGTTTAAATATTTAATTAATAATTAAATAGAGGAGGTTGCGTTATGGATAAGTATGTACTTTCTGTATTGGTAGAAAATCAACCAGGAGTATTAAGTCGAGTGGCAGGCTTGTTTAGCAGAAGATGCTATAATATCGATAGTTTAACGGTTGGAGAAACAGAAAATGATAAATTAAGTAGAATGACTATTGTGCTAAAGGGAGACGTTCAATCTTTAGACCAAATTAAGAAACAGTTAAATAAACTTATTGATGTAGTACAAATTGTAGAGCTAAAGCCCCATGAGGCAGTCTATAGGGAACTTGCTCTTGTAAAGGTTAAGGCAGATGAAGCTACTAGAGCTTCAATTTTGGAGGTAGTAGATATTTTTAGAGGTAAGGTTATCGATATTGCCAATGAACATTTAACAGTGGAGATGACAGGAGATCATGATAAGGTATTGGCCTTTATTGATATGATGAAAAGTTACGGTGTTAAGGAAATTGTCCGTACTGGTTTAACAGCTTTAGGAAGATGGAGTAATTAATAATAATTATAAAAACTCAAGGGGGAATTGACAATGACAAAAATGTATTATGAAAATGATTGTAACTTAGGATTATTAGAAGGAAAAACAGTGGCGGTTATAGGCTATGGTAGTCAAGGCCATGCTCATGCTCTTAATCTACATGAATCTGGTGTAGATGTAATAGTAGGGTTGTACGAAGGAAGTAAGTCCTGGAGCTTAGCAGAGGAAGCAGGATTGAAGGTTGCTATAGCAGCAGAGGCAGTAGCAGCAGCAGATGTTGTTATGATGCTGGTAAATGATGAAAAACAAGCTAAATTATATAGAGAAAGCGTAGAACCAAACTTAAAGGCAGGGAATTATTTAGCCTTTGCCCATGGCTTTAATGTACACTTTGGTCAGATTGTACCACCAGAGGATGTAAATGTATTTATGGTTGCACCTAAAGGGCCAGGACATACTGTAAGAAGTCAATATGAAAAAGGTAGAGGGGTACCTTGCTTGGTAGCAGTTTATCAGGATGTTACAGGAAACACAAAGGATGTTGCATTAGCTTACGCAGCAGGCCTTGGGGGAGCTAGGGCAGGGATTATTGAAACCACCTTTGAGGAAGAAACAGAAACTGATTTATTTGGAGAGCAAGCTGTACTATGTGGTGGTGTTACAGAATTAATCAAAGCTGGGTTCGACACATTGGTAGAAGCAGGTTATCAACCAGAGGTAGCATACTTTGAATGTTTACATGAAATGAAACTGATTGTTGATATGATCAACCAAGGTGGTCTTAGTTATATGCGATATTCTGTAAGCGATACAGCAGAATATGGTGATTACACAGCAGGAAAGCGTATTGTAACAGAGGATACAAGAAAAGAAATGAAAAAGATACTAGAAGAGGTACAGGACGGCAGCTTTGCAAAGAATTGGATTTTAGAAAACCAAGCAAATCGCCCAGCCTTCAGTGCAAAGAGAAGAATGGAACAAAATCATCCAATTGAAGTAGTAGGAAAAGAATTGAGAAAAATGATGACTTGGCTTAAAAAATAATAGATTCACATACAAGAAAGGGAGGGGTGTAAATGGCAAGCCATATAAAGATATTTGATACCACATTAAGGGATGGGGAACAATCACCGGGTTGCAGCATGAATCTTCAAGAAAAATTACAGGTGGCTAAACAACTGGAAAGATTAAAGGTGGATGTAATTGAAGCAGGTTTTGCTATTGCATCTCCTGGAGATTTTGCAGCGGTGCAGGCTGTTGCACAAGCTGTTAAAAATTGTAGAGTGGCAAGCTTAGCTAGGGCACTACCTGAGGATATTGATAGGGCCTACGAGGCGGTAAAGTATGCTGAAGCTCCTAGAATCCATACCTTTATAGCTACATCAGACATACATATGAAATACAAGTTAAAGGCCAGCAAGGAAGAGGTTTTAGAACGGGCTGTCAGTATGGTAAAGTATGCAAAGAAATATTGTAGTGATATAGAGTTTTCAGCAGAAGATGCTTCTAGAAGTGAAGTGGCCTTTTTATACGAAATCTTTGAAGCCGTTATTAAGGCAGGAGCTACAGTAATCAATATTCCTGACACAGTAGGTTATACAACCCCAGATGAGTTTTATAATCTTATCCTAAATATTAAGAATAATGTACCTAATATAGATCTAGCAGAGATATCTGTTCACTGTCATAATGATTTAGGATTGGCAGTTGCCAACACCGTAGCAGCTGCTAAAGCTGGAGCTACCCAACTAGAATGTACCATTAATGGTATTGGAGAAAGGGCTGGAAACGCAGCTCTAGAAGAAATTGTTATGGCATTAAATACAAGAAAAGATGTTTATGGTTTTACTACTGGTATTGAAACAACAGAAATTTACCCTGCTAGCCGTTTAGTGAGCAAACTAACTGGGATGAGGATACAGCATAATAAGGCAATTGTAGGAGATAATGCCTTTGCCCATGAGTCTGGTATACATCAACATGGGGTCTTGGCCCATAAAAGCACCTATGAAATTATGACACCAGAGTCTGTTGGTCTTACCAAAAACAAACTAATATTAGGAAAGCATTCTGGGCGCCACGCTTTTGAAGAACGGTTAAAATCTTTAGGCTATCATTTGAGTAAGGAAGAATTAAATAAAACCTTTCAGGAATTTAAAAACTTGGCGGACAAAAAGAAGGTTGTTTACGATAAGGACTTAGAGGCATTGGTAGAAGAAAAATCTGTAAATACAAAGGAAATCTATAAATTAGGACAGTTTGTAATTAACAGTGGGAACACAATTACATCAACGGCTATCGTAAAGTTATGGAATAATGAGGAAGAAGTAGAAAAAGTGGCTACCGGCCATGGACCAGTGGATGCTGCCTTTAAGGCTATTGATAAAATTGTAGGTAATGGATTTACTTTAGAAGACTACGCATTAAATTCCGTTACTGAAGGAGAAGATGCCCAAGGTGAGGCGGTTGTCAAGATTAAATTAGATGAAGACATCTATAATGGTAGAGGTATTAGTACCGATGTAGTAGAGGCCAGTATTAAGGCCTACATCAATGCCATTAATAAAATGTTGAACGAATTAGCATGGCAGGAGGAGTGAAATAAATGAATAAAAAAATAGAAATATTTGACTCCACACTAAGAGATGGAGCACAGGCAGAGGGCATCTCTTTTTCGGTAGAAGATAAGATAAAAATAGTAAGAGCATTAGATGCTTTGGGTGTCAGCTATATAGAAGCTGGCAACCCTGGCTCTAACCCTAAGGATTTAGAATTTTTCCTTCGTATGAAGAATGAAAAACTAAAACATGGAAAACTAACTGCTTTTGGAAGCACCAGAAGACCTGATACACAGGTGGAAGAGGATAGCAATGTTCAATCTTTACTGGAGGCTAATACACCGACAGTAGCAATATTCGGGAAAAGTTGGGATTTTCATGTTACAGATATTATAAAAACTACCTTGGATGAAAACTTAGCTATGATTAAAGATACGATTGCCTTTTTAAAACAAAGGGGCAAGGAAGTTATCTATGATGCAGAACACTTTTTTGATGGATACAAAAACAATCCTGACTATGCTTTAGCAACTCTAGAAGCTGCAAAATTGGGAGGAGCTGATTGGCTTGTTCTCTGTGAAACCAATGGGGGGGCTTTTCCTGATGAAGTGTACAATATTACAAAGAAAGTTTGCGAAAAGCTTGGGGTTAAAGTGGGGATTCATTGTCACAACGACGGTGGGATGGCAGTGGCAAATACGATTATGGCAGTAGAAGCAGGAGCTACACAGGTACAGGGAACCTATATAGGATTTGGAGAACGCTGCGGAAATGTAAACTTAACTACTGTTATTGCTAATCTTCAGCTTAAACGAGAAAAACAGTGTATTCTAGAAGATCAGTTGGTAAATCTTGCTTCAACTGCTAGAATGGTGGCTGAAATATCTAATGTAAGCATGAATGAAAGAGAACCCTACATTGGCAATAGTGCCTTTGCCCATAAGGGGGGCATGCATATAGATGGTGTTACTAAAGCTCCTCATTCCTTTGAACATATTGATCCTAGAAGGGTTGGTAACAAAAGGCGGATATTAATGTCAGAAGTTTCTGGAAAATCTACAGTGTTATCTAAAATTCAGAAGGTGAATCCAAATATAAAGAAAAATTCTCCAGAAACTCAAAAGCTTATTGAGCGATTAAAGGAATTAGAGTACGAGGGTTATCAGTTTGAAGGGGCTGAAAGCACTTTTGAACTAATTATTCGTAAACATCTTGGTAAGTATAAACCCTTTTTTGAATTAAAATATTACAAAATTATTGAAGAAAATCATGCTCGTGGAGAAAACACATCTTCGGCATTAGTAAAAATCAATGTGGATGGTAAAGATGAAATGACAGTGGCAGAAGGGGTAGGCCCGGTTAATGCTTTAGACAAAGCTCTGAGAAAAGCGTTGGAAACCTTTTATCCACAGCTAACAGAGGTTTATTTAACAGATTATAAGGTGAGGGTATTAGATACAACTGAGACCACTGATGCAAAAGTAAGGGTACTAATTGAATCTACTGATGGATATAATCTGTGGACGACAGTTGGTGTTTCAACTGATATTATTGAAGCCAGTTGGATTGCTTTAGTAGATTCCATTGAATATAAACTAATTAAAGATATAGAAGAAAAAGTACGGGCATACATTTGATTCGACGGGAGGATGAATAACAATGGGAATGACAATGACACAAAAGATTTTGGCTGCCCATGCAGGATTAGATACTGTAAAGGCAGGACAATTGATCGAAGCCAATTTAGATTTAGTTTTGGGGAATGATATTACCACGCCAGTGGCAGTAAAGGAATTTACTAGAATCGGAGTTAAAGAAGTATTTGATAAGAGTAAGGTGGCTATTGTACCAGATCATTTTACTCCTAATAAAGACATCAAAACAGCAGAGCAGTGTAAAATGATCCGAGAGTTTGCCCATGAAAAAGAGGTTGAAAATTATTTTGAAATAGGAGAAATGGGAATAGAGCATGGTCTTATTCCCGAAAAGGGATTAGTAGTACCAGGAGATGTTGCCATTGGGGCAGATTCCCATACCTGTACCTATGGAGCCTTAGGAGCATTTTCCACTGGAATTGGCAGCACTGACATGGCGGCAGGAATGGCTACTGGGAAATGTTGGTTTAAAGTACCCTCTGCTTTGAAGTTTGTATTAAAGGGGAAGCCATCTAAGTGGGTTAGTGGTAAGGATATTATCCTCCATATTATTGGGATGATTGGTGTAGATGGGGCCCTCTATAAATCGATGGAGTTTGTAGGGGAGGGTGTGAAAAATCTTTCAATGGATGATAGGTTTTCCATGGCCAATATGGCTATAGAGGCTGGAGGAAAAAATGGTATCTTTATGGTGGATGACAAGACATTAGAATATGTAAAACAACATTCTAGTAAAGAGTATACTATTTATACAGCTGATGAAGATGCTGTATATGATGAGACCTATGAGATTGATTTAGCCACCATTCGTCCTACTGTTGCATTTCCTCATTTACCTGACAATACTAGGAGTATTGATGTGGTAGGAGATGTAAAGATTGATCAGGTGGTCATTGGGTCCTGTACAAATGGCAGAATAGAGGATCTCAGAGTAGCTGCTGAGATTTTAAAGGATAAGAAAGTAGCAAAAGGGGTGAGGGTAATCGTGTTTCCTGTTACCCAAAAGGTATATTTACAAGCCCTACAGGAGGGATTAATTGAAACCTTTATAAAGGCTAATGTGGTGGTGAGTACCCCTACATGTGGACCTTGTCTTGGAGGGCATATGGGTATTTTAGCTAAAGGAGAAAGAGCTATAGCTACTACTAACAGAAACTTTGTGGGACGGATGGGGCATCCGGAATCAGAAGTTTACTTAGCAAGTCCAGCAGTAGCGGCTGCTTCAGCTTTAACAGGTAAAATTACAAATCCAGAAGACGTAGCATAAAGGGGGCAAAATATAATGAAGGCAAAAGGAAGGGTTTTTAAGTACGGAAGCAATGTTGATACGGATGTTATTATTCCTGCAAGATATTTAAACACTTCAGATCCACAGGAGTTAGCAACCCACTGTATGGAGGATATTGATAGGGATTTTGTTAAGAAGGTCGAGGCGGGAGATATTATTGTAGCCGAGAAGAATTTTGGTTGTGGCTCCTCAAGGGAACATGCCCCTCTGGCCATAAAGGCTGCAGGAGTATCCTGTGTAATAGCTACGACTTTTGCAAGAATTTTTTATAGAAATGCTATTAATATAGGTCTACCTATCTTAGAATGTGAAGAAGCAGCAAAAGCCATAGAAAGTGGCGATCAAATTGAAGTGGATTTTAAGACAGGAAAGATTGTTAACTTAACAAAACAACAAGCCTATCAAGCTCAAGGCTTTCCAGAGTTTATGCAGAAGATTATAGAAGCTGATGGATTAATTCAATATATTAAAACAAGCCTATAGAAAATAATGGGGGAATAGACATGAAATTTAACATAGCAACCATTCCTGGAGATGGGATAGGTCCAGAAGTAATAGAAGAAAGTATGAAGATATTAAAAAGAATCGGGGAAGTTTTTGGTCATGAATTTAGTTTTCAGGAGGTTTTAGCAGGAGGAGTTGCCATTGATAAAACCGGAGAACCCCTACCATTGGAAACAATAGAGATTTGCAAAAAAAGTGATGCTGTTTTGTTGGGTGCTGTAGGAGGACCTAAGTGGGATAGTCTTACAGGGGATAAGAGACCTGAGAAAGCCCTATTAGGATTAAGGGGAGCATTGGGCTTGTATGCTAATATTCGACCAGCGGTTTTACATGATGCGCTGAAGAACGCTTCGCCTTTAAGAAGTGATATCCTTGGAGACGGCATCGATATATGTGTTGTTCGAGAATTAACAGGAGGCATTTATTTTGGTGACAGAGGTAGAAGAGAAAATGGCAAACTGGGAGTCGAAGCCTATGATACAGAAGCCTATAGTGTAGGAGAAGTAGAGAGGATCGCCCGTACCGCCTTTGAGATAGCAAAACAAAGAAACAACAAGGTTACCAATGTAGACAAAGCCAATGTTTTAGAGAGTTCCAGATTATGGCGTTCTGTAGTAGAGGAAGTGGCAAAGGAGTATCCAGAGGTAACCTTGGAGCATATGTACGTAGATAATGCAGCAATGCAGTTAATTAGAAGACCTCAACAATTTGATGTCCTTGTCACAACCAATATGTTTGGAGATATACTGTCGGATGAGGCTAGTATGATTACAGGTTCAATTGGAATGCTTCCTTCTGCCAGTTTAGGGGAAGGGACTCTAGGTATGTATGAACCAATCCATGGTTCAGCACCTGATATTGCCGGGGAAAACAAAGCTAATCCTATAGCAACAATTTTATCAACTGCTATGATGCTACGATTTTCTTTTGGATTAGAGCAAGAAGCAAAAGCCATAGAGGATGCTGTAACAAAAGTTCTAGGTAAAGATTATCGAACGGCAGACATTATGAGTGATGGTATGAAACTAATAGGAACCAAGGAAATGGGTGAATTAGTTTTGGAAGAGTTGGTGTAGGCCAACAGAGTTTATTAAATTATTAATAATAAAGGAGGGAAAGATAAAATGCAACTGACAGGTGCAGAAATACTGATAGAATGCTTAAAGGAACAAGGTGTTAATACTATTTTTGGTTATCCTGGAGGTGCTGTGTTAAATATTTATGATGCTCTATACAAATATCAAGATGATATTAAACACATCCTCACCTCCCACGAACAGGGGGCTGCTCATGCAGCTGATGGCTATGCTAGGGCAACTGGCAAGGTAGGTGTTTGCTTAGCAACCTCTGGTCCAGGAGCAACAAATCTAGTTACTGGTATAGCCACAGCCTATATGGATTCTGTTCCTATGGTGGCCATTACAGGCAATGTTCCTCTAGCTTTACTAGGAAAAGACAGCTTTCAAGAAGTGGATATAACAGGAGTAACAATGCCCATAACAAAACATAATTTCATTGTAAAAGATGTTAGAGATTTAGCAAAAACCATAAGAAGAGCTTTTTATATTGCTCAAGAAGGTAGACCTGGGCCAGTATTGGTGGATATACCAAAGGATGTAACTGCTCACTTAACAGAATATATATCAGAGGAGCCAAGAAAAGTACAAAAGGTAACACAATACATAACAGAAGAGGATATAAAAAACGCTCTAAACCTTTTACAGAATTGTGAAAAACCTTTAATTTATATAGGTGGTGGTGTTAATCATGCTGACGCCAATGGAGATTTAGTAGTTTTTGCTGAAAGAGTAGATGCACCTGTATGTTCAAGTTTAATGGGTTTAGGTGGATTCCCGGCAAACCATGAATTTTTTACTGGAATGATTGGGATGCATGGAACAAAAACATCAAACTTAGCTGCCACTAAATGTGATTTGTTAATTGCCATAGGTGCAAGATTTAGTGATAGAGTAGTTAGTAAAATGGAGGGTTTTGCTCCAAATGCACAAATTCTTCATATTGATATAGACCCAGCAGAAATTAATAAGAACATTCCCACCCATCACCATATCATCGGAGACGTAAAGGAAGTATTAAAGAGACTAAACAAAGAACTTACTCAGCAGCAAAATAAAGAATGGATAGAACAGATAAAGGATTGGAAAACAAAATTCCCTCTTGGGTATGCTAAGGATGGAAACTTAAAGCCCCAGTATGTGATAGAAAGAATCTATGAATTGACCGATGGAGATGCTGTTATTACAACAGAGGTTGGACAAAATCAGATATGGGCTGCCCAGTATTATAAATTTCAAAAGTCCCGGACATTACTTACGTCCGGTGGTTTAGGAACAATGGGCTATGGTTTAGGAGCTTGTATAGGAGCGCAAATGGGCAAACCTGAAAAGCAGGTTATTAATATTGCCGGAGATGGTTGTTTTCAAATGAACTGTAACGAATTAGCCACAGCAGTAAAATACAATTTACCTATTATTGTTGTTATATTAAATAATGGTGTCCTAGGTATGGTTAGACAGTGGCAAAAGCTATTTTATGACAAACGATATTCGCAAACAACATTAGAACAGCCCACTAACTTTTCAAAGCTAGCAGAGGCTTTTGGGGCAGAAGGCTACGATGTTCTAGTAGAGGAAGAATTTGACGAAATCTTCAAAAAAGCCTTAGCTTCAAAGAAACCTGTTGTTATAAACTGTGTCATTGGTAAAGATGATAATGTATTTCCTATTGTTGCTCCTGGAACAGCGATTGAAGATGTAATTACTGAAGGATGAGTGGAGGAATAAATGAAATATGCTTGAAAAAACAACTAGAGAAAATGATTTTCTAGTTGTTTTTGTATTTATAAGTTAAAATAGTATTTTGGCCGCCTAAATGTAGGATAGAGGTGATAAAATCCTTGAGACATAAAGCTTTGTGACAAATATCACAGGGTTAAATTATTGACATTTAGGTATTTAAGTACTAAAATAATATTATAGAAAGTGAGTTTTTAATAAAACAAATTATAAAAAGTAAATGGAGGGATTTTTAATGAGTATGTTTTGTTATCAATGTCAGGAAGCAGCAAAAGGCACTGGATGTACTGTAAGAGGTGTATGTGGAAAAACTAATGATGTTGCCAATCTGCAGGATTTATTAATTTATACCTTAAAAGGAATCTCAATCTACAATGTAGAGGCTAAAAAACTTGGTGTAAATAACGAAGAAGTAGATAAGTTTATTATGGAAGGATTATTTGCCACTATCACCAATGCAAACTTTGATCAAAAGGTATTTATAGATAAAATTAGAAAAGCACTGGTTTTAAGAGAAGAAGTTAAAAATGAATTACTGAAGGCTGGAGGTAAACTTGAAGACAATCTTCATGATGCAGCTACTTGGACAGCAGAGACTGTAGAAGCATTTACAACAAAAGCAGCAACAGTAGGAGTTTTATCAACAGAAAATGAAGATGTAAGATCCTTAAGGGAGCTTATTGTTTATGGACTAAAAGGTATGGCTGCTTATGCCAAGCATGCTTATGTTTTAAATTATAAAGATGAAAGTATCTTTGAATTTATACAAAAAGCTTTAGTAGCTACACTAAATGAGACTTTAAATGCTGATGATTTAGTAGCATTAACAATGGAAACAGGGAAATATGGTGTAGATGTTATGGCATTATTAGATAAAGCCAATACCACAACCTATGGCAACCCAGAAATTTCAAAGGTAAATATAGGTGTAAGAAATAATCCAGCCATACTTATTAGTGGTCATGACCTAAAGGATATGGAAGCTTTATTACAACAAACTCAAGGAACAGGTGTTGATGTATATACCCATAGTGAAATGTTACCAGCAAACTATTACCCAGCCTTTAAAAAATATGATCACTTCGTAGGTAATTATGGAAATGCTTGGTGGAAGCAGGATAAGGAGTTTGAATCCTTTAATGGACCAATCCTAATGACAACTAACTGTCTTGTACCTCCTAAAGCATCCTATAAGGAGCGGGTATATACTACAAGCGTAGTAGGATTTGAAGGATTAAAGCATATTGATGAAGTAAATGGCAAAAAAGATTTTTCTCAAATTATAGAGCATGCTAAACAATGTCAGTCTCCAGTAGAAATCGAAAGAGGAGAAATTGTTGGTGGATTTGCCCATAGTACTGTATTAAGTTTAGCTGATAAAGTAGTGGAAGCTGTAAAAACTGGAGCAATCAAACGTTTCTTTGTAATGGCTGGTTGTGACGGAAGAATGAAATCAAGAGATTACTATACTGAGTTTGCTGAAAAGCTACCAAAGGATACTGTGATTTTAACAGCTGGTTGTGCTAAGTATAGATATAATAAGCTTGAATTGGGGGATATTGGGGGGATACCAAGAGTATTAGATGCAGGACAATGTAATGATTCCTACTCATTGGCAGTAATTGCTCTAAAGCTTAAAGAAGTATTTGAGTTAGAGGATATCAATGAACTTCCAATCTCCTATAACATTGCATGGTATGAGCAGAAAGCTGTAATTGTATTATTAGCCCTACTGCATTTAGGCGTTAAAAATATCCACTTAGGACCAACATTACCTGCCTTCTTATCACCAAATGTAGCAAAGGTTTTAGTAGACAATTTTGGTATCGGTGGCGTAACTGACGTAGAAAGTGATATTAAAATGTTCATGGGAGAAGCGTTAGCATAAAAATTAGTCTTTTTCTTGCAAGAAAGTATCTCTTTATATAAATGAAATTAAGCGATTTTTAGCCTAAGGATGCTATAAAGTCGCTTAATTTTTTATTTCGGAGATATTCTATAAATTCCTGATTTAATTTTTCTGGGACGCCTCCAAAAATACAGGATTCAAAGCTACAGGCTTCACAATTGGTGGGACATTGGGTGGTGGTTAAGGAACCCTCCATAACTTCGTAGATATCTAAAAAAGTAATTTTATTAGGAGGTTTTGATAGAGTAAAACCACCTTTAGGTCCTCGAACTGAACGAATAAAATTAGCCTTTACCAACCTTTGTAAAACCTTGGATAAATGGGATTCAGAGGCCCCTGTTGTTTGTGCTATTTTTTTTACATTAAGCAACTCCTTATTAGCATTGGCAATGACAACCATGCTATGAAGGGCTATGGAAACCATTTCAGAAATATGTATAATACTAGACATTAATTTCACCTCTTAACATAACATTTTAGTAATTTAATGCTGAAAAGTCAATATAAAATGAAAGTTCACCCATAGGGGGTTAAATATTAGTATGAACAGAATAAAAAAGAATAATTCTTATGTTAAGTAGTAAAATACTACTTTTCTTTTTGAATTTTATTGTATAATATGTTTTTAAAATATAAATATAGTTACTTTATGGATAAGGTGATAATGATGAAAAATAATTTTATTAAAACCCCATACTTGCCTGAAAAAAAGGTGCAGTGGGTATTAGTGGATTATAGGGTGGATGATAAAACCCTAAACAATTTGCAACTAAGAGGAATAAATATCATAAAAACCCTTCCTTGTCATGATCTCTATGAAGCAGTAGAAGGTCACCCGGATATGGTTTTACATCCTTTAGGTGGACAGGATATCATTGTAGCTCCAAATGTATTTTCCTATTATAAAGATAAACTTGAACCTTTAGGTTTTCATATTATAGAAGGAAAGACTTTATTAACAAGGAACTACCCAGAAAATATTGCATATAATATTTGTAGAGTAGGTAATTTTCTTATTCATAACTTTAAATATACTGATGAAATACTTTTGAATTATTACAGCAGACCCTCCTATATAAAAATCCATGTTTCACAAGGATACTCTAAATGTTCAATTGCAGTAATAAATGAAGAAGCTATTATCACTGCCGATGCTGGTATACATAGAGAAGTTACAAAATTTGGAATAGATTCCCTGATGATTGATGAAGGAAATATTCTATTACCGGGTTTGAATTACGGTTTTATAGGTGGGACTTGTGGTTATTTAGATAGCAACTATTTAGCTTTTTTTGGTAAAATTCAAGATTACAAAAACTATGAAAAAATTTCAAAATTTGCAGAAAAATATGGTAAAAGTCTTATTGCTATAAATGAAAAAGCTTTGCAGGATTATGGGACTTTGATTCCTTTAACAGAAATGGATTAAATTCAATGATATGTAATAAACCACATAGAATATGAAAATATTTTAAACATATACTACTAATACAGCGAAAGGAGTGATGCAAAATGAATCTGCTGTCTATCATTACTGACAAAAATGTAGAAAAGCTTCAACAAAAACTAAACAAACAAATCAATGTCTTTGAAAATGAAGGAATTTTAATAGAAGAAAAAATTATACAGGATGATTCCTTTTATATTTTGAACTACAGTGTTGAAATTGAAAGTGTGAAGAATTACTCCATAAGTGATTTTATTAATATTTTCAAATATTGTGGGGCAAATGCCCTATTTGAGTATATAAAAGCTTATGAAGAACCTCACTTAATCAATAAAATTATAGATTGCGAGTACTATTATTTTAACATAAAAGAGCGGATGGAGATCCAAAATATTATTCGAACCAATATAGAAAAAGAAAATAATAAAGCTGTCGAAGTAAATAGCGAAGAAAGCCATAGAAAGTTTACTATTATTCAAAGGTTTATGGATTACTTTAAACTCCATGATGAAATCAATATAAAAGGTTTCATTACCTTTAGATTAAAGGATTACATTTTAGAACTCCAAGATATAGTAGAGAGGGCAGTAGAGGATTTTCTAATGGATAAAGAGTATAATGAATTTATTAAATTGCTAAAATACTTTGTAGATATTCAAGAGGCTAAAATTGATTTGATTCATATACTTTTAGAAGATGAGGGTAAATATAAATTATATGACCAGTATGGAAATTTAGTAAATAATGAGTACTTAAAAGTAATTGCCAGTGAGATGGGAGATAAGGATATTAATTATGAAGATTTGCTCATAAGTTCATTAATAACGATTGCGCCCAATAAAGTTTTTATCCACAATATTTCTAAATTAGAAAACCCAGATATGATTAAAACCATTTCTCAGGTGTTTGCCAATAAAGTAAAGGTATGCAGAGATTGTGATTGGTGTAGAGTAAAGGCTAATGCTGAAAAAGAGTAAAGCAGCTTCTGTCAATATAGAGCTGTTTTTTCTTCTTGCAATGAAAACAAAAAATGATATAATCATTTATGTAGTTTGTCGAATATACATAAGAAGAAGGTGGAAAAATGAACTTAATTATTCTATTAATTCTAGCTACTATAGGAGCAGTCATTGGGTGGATAACAAATCTCCTAGCTGTAAAGCTATTATTCAAACCCTATGAACCTTTTCATTTACCCATACTTAACATACAGCTACAGGGACTTATACCTAAGAGAAGAAGTGAAATTGCTGTAAGTATTGGAAAAACAATAGAACAGGATTTATTATCAATAGAGGAAATTATATCTAAGTTATCAAATAGTCAAAATAAAGAAGAAATTTTTTTGGTGATAAAAAGTAAAATCAATCGAATTATTGGGGAACGCCTTCCGGCAATCATACCTTCTCCTTTTAAAGGTATGATACAAAGTTATATTGAAGATATTATTGATCAAGAGGGAGAAAAAATTATTACCGAAATTATGGAAGCTATTATAGAAAAAGGAACCTCCACCATACAGCTATCAACAATGATAGAAGAAAAAATCAATGAATTTCCTATGGATAAGCTAGAGCAGGTTGTTTTAGATATTGCTAAAAAAGAATTAAAACACATCGAAATTCTAGGTGGTGTTTTGGGGTTTGTTATTGGACTTTTACAAGGTATTCTTATAATCTTTCTTCAATAATTATAAATTTCTTGAATAATTTTCTATCTATTACAAAAAATAATCTATATTCTCTTGACAAAAAGTTTTTTGATAAATATAATTATTAAAAAAATACTATTTTAGCGATGAAGAGGAAGAGTAGGTTAACCCCAATACTAAGAGAGAAAACACCTAAGGCTGAAAGTGTTTTTGTATATGATTAACTGAAAACTATCCTTGAGCTGTTTCTGATTAGCCAGTGTGAAAGGAAAACCGGTGACAACGTTATAGTCAATGAAGGTGGATTTGTATCAATTTAGGTGGAACCGCGGGAAAATAAGTCTCTCGTCCTATTGTTTTAGTAGGATGAGGGATTTTTTATTTATATTACAAAGAGGAGGAAGAAAAATGGCAAAGGTAAAAGTAACATTAAAGGATGGTACTGTTAAAGAAGTAGATAAAGGAACATCTATTCATGATATTGCTAAGGATATTAGTGAAGGGTTAGCTAGGGTGGCAATAGGAGCTGAAGTAAATGATGAGGCGGTGGATTTAACCTATAAAGTAGAGGAAAATTGCAATTTAAATATTTTAAGATTTGAAGATGAAGACGGTAAGGGTTTCTTAAGACATACTAGTGCCCATATTATGGCTCAAGCGGTAAAAAGATTATATCCTAATACAAAATTAGCTATAGGTCCTGCTATAGACAACGGATTTTATTATGACTTTGATTCAGAGCATAAATTTACTCCAGAGGATTTAGAAAAAATTGAAGCCGAGATGAAAAAAATCGTTAAAGAAAAGTTATCTTTAGAACGTTTTGAACTTTCCAGAGAAGAAGCTCTTCAATTGATGAAGGAACAAGGGGAAGATTATAAAGTAGAATTAATTGAAGATTTACCAGCGGATGAAACTATTTCCTTTTATAGACAAGGGGAATTTGTGGACCTTTGTGCCGGCCCCCATGTTATATCCACCGATAAGGTAAAGGCTTTTAAACTATTGAGTATAGCAGGGGCCTATTGGCGGGGAGACGAGAAAAACAAGATGCTTCAAAGAATTTACGGAACCTCCTTTGAAAAGAAAAAGGATTTAGAAGATTATCTGCATAGATTAGAGGAAGCTAAAAAAAGGGATCATAGAAAAATTGGAAAAGAATTAGATTTATTTAGTCTTCAGGATGAAGGACCAGGGTTCCCCTTCTTCCATCCAAAGGGTATGGTATTGAGAAATCAATTGGAGGATTTTTGGAGAAGAGAGCATGTAAAGAGAAATTATGAAGAAATCAAAACTCCTATTATTCTAAATGAAGCTTTATGGCATCAATCCGGGCACTGGGATCACTATAAAGAAAATATGTATTTTACCAATATAGATGAACAGGATTATGCAGTAAAGCCCATGAACTGTCCAGGTTCTATTTTGATGTATAAGAGAAAAATGCATAGCTATAGGGATCTTCCTATAAGAATGGGAGAGCTTGGATTAGTACATCGCCATGAATTATCTGGAGCCCTCCATGGATTAATGAGGGTAAGATGCTTTACTCAGGACGATGCCCATATCTTTATGCTACCCGAACAAATTAAAGACGAAATTATAGGGGTTATTGATTTTGTAGATTATTTCTATAACATTTTTGGATTTAAGTATCATATAGAATTGTCTACTAGACCAGAAAACTCTATGGGAACCGATGAAGAATGGGAATTAGCTATTAGTTCCTTAAAGAAAGCTTTAGATGAAAAAGGATTAACTTATAAAATTAATGAAGGAGATGGTGCCTTCTACGGTCCTAAAATAGATTTTCATTTAGAAGATTGTATAGGAAGAACATGGCAATGTGGTACTATTCAATTAGATTTTCAAATGCCCCAAAGATTTGATATCCATTATGTAGGAACAGATGGTGAAAAACATCGACCTATTATGATTCATAGGGTTATCTTTGGTAGTATTGAAAGGTTTATCGGTATTCTCATTGAGCATTATGCTGGTAAATTCCCAACATGGTTAGCTCCAGTTCAGGTAAAAATCCTACCTATTACCGATAGTCATCGTGAATATGCTCTAAATCTTAGGGATAAAATGGCTGAGGAGGGTATTAGAGTAGAAGTAGATAATAGAAATGAAAAAATCGGCTTTAAAATCCGAGAAGCCCAGCTTTCTAGAGTGCCTTATATGCTAGTTATAGGGGATAAGGAAGTAGAAACAGAATCTGTAGCAGTAAGATCTAGAGATAAGGGTGAGCTTGGGGTAGTAAAATCCAATGACTTTATTCAAGATATTTTAAAAGAAATAGTAAGTAAATCCATATAAGATATAAAATAAAGAAATGGGGAGATAAGTTCTCCCCATTTCTATTGTAGTCTGTTTTTATACTGCTTCCAATGTCTCATCTTTTCTTTTAAAGTCTCCTAAGAGGGCAGTTAATTCATCACCATTCAATGTTTCACGCTCCATCAATGTTGAAGCTATTTTTTCTAATTCCTCCTGATAGACCTTTAATTGCTGCTTTGTATGATCATAGCACTCGTCAATAATTTTATTCATTTCTTTATTAATTTGTTTGCCCAAAACCTGCATCATGGTGGGGTTATTAGACATATAGCCTAAGTCACTCATACCATACTCACATACCATTTGCATAGCTATCTCTGTTACCTTTTTTAGGTCATCCTTTGCACCGGTGGAAAGGTGACCAAAAATCAATTCTTCAGCAGCTCTGCCTCCTAACATAACCATAATTTTATTGCAGAGCTCTTCCTTCGTCATAATGTATCGGTCATCCTGAGGCATATGAAGAACATAGCCTAAAGCCTGTCCTCTAGGGATAATTGATACCTTTTGTACCACATCGGTATTTAAAATCTTGCCAATTAAGGCATGGCCAGCCTCGTGATAAGATACAATTTGCTTTTCTTTTAAAAGGACTGTAGGGTTTTTAACCTGTAATCCTGCAATAACCCTTTCTATAGCCTGCTCAAAATGCTTTATGGAAATAATAGTTTGGTTTTCCCTAACAGCAATGATGGCTGCCTCATTGGCAATATTGGATAGATGGGCACCACTCATACCATGGGTTTTTTTAGCTAAATCATCAATCTTTACATCTGAAGCCAAGGGTTTATTTTTTGTATGAACCTTCAATATCTCTTCTCGTGCTCTAACATTGGGGTTACCAATATACATATGGCGATCAAAACGCCCTGGGCGAAGTAGGGCTTCATCCAGCAAATCCATTCGATTAGTAGCTCCAATAACAACAACAGTTTGATCAGTATTGAAGCCGTCTAATTCTACCAATAGCTGGTTAAGGGTTTGATCCTTTTCATTGTTACTATCCATATGTCTTTTAGCACCGATAGCATCAATTTCATCAATAAAGATAACACTGGGGGCTTCTTTTTTTGCCTTTTCAAATAAGGTACGAACTCTTTTTGCTCCAACACCTACATATTTTTCTACAAACTCTGAGCCACTGGCAGTAAAAAAAGATGATTTTGTTTCTCCTGCAACAGCTGAGGCTAGTAAAGTTTTACCAGTGCCAGGGGGTCCATGAAATAAAATTCCTTTAGGAATTTTTGCACCCATTTTTTTGTATTTCTCTGATTGATTAATGAAGTCAATAACTTCGATTAACTCTTCCTTTACTTCATCCAAGCCTGCTACATCCTCAAAAGTTACTTTAGGCTTTGTAAAAAACTCATTATCTTTTTGGTCACTTTCTTTTTTGTCATTGTTTATAGTTGCATGAGCATATTGAAAGGGTTTATCTAATTTAATATAATAGACAAACAAGAAACCTGTAATTCCAATAAGCATTAAACGATTTTTACTGCTAAAACCATGATTTATTTCATCTCCTGAAAACAATGAAAAACTTGAGATAATAGTTAAACCAAGAAAAATCAAGAAAAATGTAAGTATTATTTTTTTCTTCTTCACTGAATCACCACCTTATACTGTCTTTAAATTTAGCATACCCAAAACCATCATTAAAAATGATAGAGATGTAGCATAAAAATCAAGGAAAATAATTGTATTTTTTCAATGAATCGACATATAGTAAAAATAAAAAATAAAAATAGACAATAAAAAAACTTGACAGATTATTAAATGATTGATATTATGATATAGAAAACAAAGCAGAAGGTACCGCTTCTCACCTTACAACAGAGGTTGTTAAGGTTAATAACTAACGGAATCCAAATAAACTAGAGATTGTTATGTTATTGTAATAGAAGCGGATAGTAAAATACTATTCGTTTTTTTGTTGTAAATTATTATGGGAGGTGTCAAGTTATTAGAGATATTAATGAACTTCAGATCAATGAAGAAATTAGGGATAAGGAAGTTAGACTAATTGATTCCAATAGTGAACAATTAGGTATTATGACGGCTAAGGATGCACAAAAGCTAGCTAACAGTAAGAACTTAGATTTAGTTAAAATTGCACCACAGGCTAAGCCCCCGGTTTGTAGAATTATGGACTATGGAAAGTACAAATACGAGCTGGCCAAAAAGGAAAAAGAAGCCAAAAAGAATCAAAAGGTTATTACGATTAAAGAAATTAGACTTAGTCCCAATATTGAAAAGCATGATATTGAGGTAAAGGCAAATCAAGCTATTAAGTTCTTAAAAAATGGCGATAAAGTGAAGGTAACTTTACGTTTTAGAGGAAGAGAACTTAGTAATATAAGTATAGGTAAGAAAGTAATTGATGAGTTTAAAAATTTGCTAAGTGAAATTAGTCAAGTTGAAAAAGAAGCAAAACTAGAAGGGAAACAAATGATTATGGTTTTGACTCCCAAGAATTTATAGATTAGAAGGAGGAAACAACAATGCCAAAAATGAAAAGTCATAGAGGTGCTTCAAAAAGATTTAAAAAGACAAAAACAGGTAAAATTAAGCGAATGAAGGCTTTCAAAAGCCATATCTTAACTAAAAAATCTGCTAAGAGAAAAAGAAACCTACGTAAAGCTACACTGGTATTTAAAGGTGAAGCCAAGACATTAGCACAAATTTTAGCATAGTAGATATCGTAAAGGGAGGTAGTAAATAATGGCTAGAGTAAAAAAGGCGGTTAATGCCAAAAAGAAACATAAAAAAATATTGAAGCTTGCAAAAGGTTTTAGAGGAGCAAGAAGTAAATTATTTAGACCAGCAAATCAGTTTGTAATGAAGGCTTTAAAGCATGCTTATGTTGGTAGAAAGCTAAGAAAAAGAGATTTTAGAAAGCTATGGATTACAAGAATAAATGCTGCTGCTAGAGCAAATGGATTATCTTACTCAAGATTTATGAATGGATTAAAAACAGCGGGCATTCAAATGAACAGAAAAGTATTAGCTGAAATGGCGATTTATGATAAAGAAGGTTTTGCTCAATTAGTAAATGTAGCTAAAGAAAAATTAAATGCTTAAGAACTTAAGAGTCCTTGTATGAGGACTCTTTAAATGATTTTATACAAGTATATTTTTTGATTGCTATATTTATAATAGCTAAGTAGAAATAAAGTTTAACTGGAATTATTAGGATAAAACGACTATAATATAGACAAATATACATAATTCTTGTAAATATTAGGCGGTGTTATACAATGAAGAGCAAAATAGGCAGTATTCACCTAGATCCGACCCAGATTTTAGTGATGGGATTTGCATCGGTAATTATGATAGGAGCTATACTATTGAATACACCCATTGCTTCTGAAGTGGGAGAACGGGTGGGGTTTATCAATGCTTTATTTACTGCCACATCTGCTGTATGTGTTACGGGGTTAGCAGTAGTAGATACAGGAACCTATTGGAGTACCTTTGGAAAAACTGTCATTTTAATATTGATACAAATTGGTGGTCTAGGTTTCATGACAATGGCTACAATGGTTTTTGTTCTTCTAGGCAAAAAGATTTCTCTAAGGGAGAGGTTGATTATCCAGGAAGCCCTTAATCAATACTCTTTGGCAGGTATTGTTAGATTTACGAAATACATTATTATGGGTACTTTTATTATAGAAGGTATTGGTGCTTTATTTTTATCCTTTCGTTTTGTTCCGGAATATGGATGGATTCAAGGGATAGCCTATTCAATATTTCATGCTATTTCTGCCTTCTGCAACGCAGGATTTGACTTGATTGGAGAAGGACGAGGGCTTACACCCTATGTGACAGATCCTATTGTGAACTTTAGTATAGGGTCATTGGTTATTATTGGAGGAATAGGCTTTTCTGTTTTAGTAGATTTAACGAATCAAAAAAGTTTAAAACGATTGTCACTGCATACGAAAATGGTGTTATTTGTAACTGTATTGTTACTGGCATTAGGGTTTGGACTATTTTTATTGTTAGAGTGGAACAATCCTGAAACCCTAGGGAATCTAAACTTTGGAGGAAAATTGCTGGCAGGATTTTTTCAATCTATGACCACCAGAACAGCTGGCTTCAATACAATAGTATTAGATGAAATGACCAATGCATCCAAAATGCTTACAATTATACTGATGTATATAGGAGGTTCTCCTGCATCCACAGCAGGGGGTATTAAAACTGCAACCTTAGGGGTGATTCTATTCTCGGTTGTCTCTGTCATAAGGGGTAAAGAAGACACAGAAGTATTTAATAGAAGGATTTCTAGAGATATTGTTAATCGGTCTATTACGGTGGCGGTCATAGGATTAACCTTGATTACCGTTATTACTATGATCTTGATGATAACAGAAGCAGGATTTACTTTTGAAGAAATATTGTTTGAAACTACTTCTGCCTTTGGAACGGTAGGCTTATCTCTAGGTATTACGTCACAATTAAGTAATATGGGACGATTAGTTATTATATTTATGATGTTTGCCGGGAGAGTAGGTCCCTTAACCATTGCCTATGCATTGGCAAGACAACAAAGAAAAAATAGAGGAATAATAAAATACCCAGAAGGGAAAATATTGGTAGGTTAGGAAGGTGGAAAAATGAAACAATATGTAATCATTGGCTGTGGACGATTTGGTAGAAGTGTTGCAGAAAATCTTTATAAATTAGGAAATGATGTATTGGCCATAGATGAAAACGAGGAAACAGTGCAAAGTATATCTGATAAAGTGACCCATGCTGTTGAAGCGGATGCAACTGATGAAAATGCCCTCCGTTCCTTAGGTATAAGAAATTTTGATGTGGCGGTTATCACGATAGGATCTGATATACAGTCTTCAATTATGGCTACTTTAATTGTAAAGGATTTAGGTGTAAAATACGTGGTGGCCAAGGCTCAAAGTGAAATTCATGCCAAGGTATTATACAAAATTGGTGCCGATAGAGTTGTTTTCCCTGAAAGAGATATGGGGATGAGGGTTGCCCACAATCTTATTTCCACCAATATATTAGATTACATCGAGTTGGCTCCAGAATATAGTATTATGGAGATAACGGCCTTGGAGGAATGGCATGAAAAAACCTTACTAGATTTGAACATTCGTTCAAAATACGGCATTAATATTATGGCAATCAAACATGGTAACCATATTAATGTGTCTCCCACAGCCTATGACAATATCCATAAGGGTGATGTTTTGGTAGTAATTGGCCATAATAATGATTTAAAAAGACTACAAAAATAAAATGAGACTGTTGAAAAATTATATAAGCTTAAAGCTTTTTCAACAACCTGAAAAATAAATACAAAATTAGGTGAGATTTAATGGAACGGGATAAAATTACTAGTCAACAAAATAAGATAATTAAGCATGTAAAGGGATTACAGGCTAAAAAGAATAGAAGGCTTCATAAACAATTTGTAATAGAAGGTATTCGGGTACTGGAGGAATGTCTTCTACACCAAATTCCCATACATTATGTGTTTTATACAGAGGACTTGGTAAAACTACAGGGTGGAGGGGCGTTGCTTGAAAAGGTAAAGAAAGATTACAGATCCTATGAAATAACTAGAGAGTTATTACTTAAAATATCAGACACTGAAAATCCCCAGGGAATCATAGCTGTTGTTTCTATGCCAGAAAATAACTTGCAATCCATAAAAATTTCAGAAGATGCTTTTTTTGTTATATTGGATAGAGTCCAAGACCCTGGAAATATGGGTACTATTCTTCGGACAGCTGAGGCTGCAGGAGCAGATGGAATCATCTTAACAAAGGGTTGTGTAGACCCCTATAACAGTAAAACGATTAGAGCTACAATGGGAGCTTTATTGCATATTCCAGTTATTGAAACAAATAGTAATGAGGAATGGATTAACATATTAAAAGATAATAGTGTGAAATTGATAGCCAGTGATTTAGACACCCCAAAAACCTACTTAGATGTGGATTATAAAAATAAGATTGCTATCATTATTGGCAATGAAGCCAACGGTATTGATGAGACTTTACTGGAAAAGGCAGATGAACTTGTAAAAATACCTATTCTAGGGAAAATAGAGTCCTTAAATGCATCAGTAGCTGCTGCTATTTTAATCTATAAGGTGGTAGAAGCAAAGGGGCTCTAGAAATTGATAGAGATTTCAAAAAATGATCTACATTTCACCTATTTACCCTTGTTTCCACACAAAACCTATGCTATAATAAATCTACAATAAATGGCTTAGGGAAGGGTGTGGTTCGTTGAAGACAGCAGATACCTTTTGGAGAATATTTGAACTAACTGGCTCCATAAAAGCCTATATGATGTATAAAAAACTTAGGATGAATCAATAAATATATAATAAAATTAGCTAAGATGGAGTAAAGTATGCTATACAATATTTACAAGAGAGAAGCTGCCGCAGGCTGAAAGCACTTCGAAACCTATAGCAGAAGTTCCCTCCAGAGCTATAGAGCTGAAGGAAAACAGTAGGCTTTATCGGCAAGACACCGTTAATGTCTTTTAGAGAGGTATCCAAAAGGATACTACTAGGGTGGTACCGCGGAGCAAACCTTCGTCCCTTTTTGTGGGATGAAGGTTTTTATTTTTTTGCATACTACAATAATAAATAATAATTAGGAAGGAGTATTATGATGGAAAATAAGCTTAAAGGACTGCAGGAAACTGCTAAAAATGAAATTGCTGCTGCAAATTCAATGGAGGCCTTAGAAAAAGCTAGGGTAAAATATTTAGGAAAAAAAGGTGAATTAACAGAAGTACTTAGGGGGATGGGAAGCTTATCTCCAGAAGAAAGACCTAAAATAGGAAAAGTAGCTAATGAAGTAAGGGAAACGATAGAAGCTTTACTAGAAGAAGCTAAAAGTCTTTTAAAGACAAAAGATTTAGAAAGACAATTGGCAGCCGAAGCAATTGATATTACTATGCCGGGTAAAGAGATTAAACTGGGCAAGAAGCATCCCTTAACCCAGGGACTGGATGAGTTGAAAAATATTTTCATTGGTATGGGCTTCAAGATTGCAGAAGGCCCAGAGGTAGAAACTGTTTATTATAACTTTGATGCGTTAAATGCACCAGCCAATCATCCCTCAAGGGATATGACAGATACCTTCTATATCAATGAAGATGTTATTTTAAGAACCCAGACATCTCCTGTACAAGTAAGGGTTATGGAAAAAATTAAACCACCTATTCGAATTATTTCTCCAGGAAGGTGTTTCAGAAATGATACCCCAGATGCTACCCACTCCCCTATGTTTCATCAACTGGAGGGCTTAGTAATAGACAAGGGAATCACATTAGGAGATTTAAAGGGAACTTTAGAGGTATTTGCTAAAGCATTTCTTGGAAGTCATACAGAAATTAAATTTAGACCCCATTATTTTCCCTTTACAGAGCCCAGTGCTGAGGTGGATGCCTCCTGCTTTAAATGTGGTGGGGATGGATGTGGATTTTGTAAGGGCAGTGGTTGGATTGAACTATTAGGTGCTGGGATGGTACACCCAAATGTTCTTAGAAATTGTGGGATAGATCCAGAAATATATAGTGGATTTGCCTTTGGGATGGGGATTGACCGTTTGACTATGTTGAAATACGGTATAGATGATATTCGATTGTTCTTTGAAAATGATATGAGATTTTTAAATCAATTTTAATAAAGGCTATGTTAAAGATAGATGTTCATATTGTATAAATAAAACTATGGCAAGATATTGAGGGATTGTCACTCTGAGCTGACAGAAGTCAAGAATTCATAGAATGTGAAAATCAACAATAGCGTTTAACAGAGATTTAATAAAAAATAGCATAGAAGAAAGAAGGAGGATTTTACTTATGTTGGTACCCATAGAATGGCTAAAACAGTATGTTAATATAAATATGGAAACAAAAGAACTTTGTGATAGAATGACGATGTCTGGTTCAAAGGTGGAAGAAGTTAAAAAAATAGGTATTGGTATTAAAGGGGTTGTAATTGGTGTGATCGAGGAAATTGCCCCCCATCCCAATGCTGATAAGCTAGTTGTTACGAAAGTAAATGTTGGCAATGAAAAACTACAAATTGTAACAGGAGCCACCAATATAACTGTAGGAGATTATGTGCCTGTAGCTTTAAATGGCGCTAACCTTCCTGGAGGTGTAAAAATAAAGAGGGGTAAGCTTAGAGGAGAGGCTTCTGAAGGAATGCTTATTTCTCAAGATGAACTAGGAATATCTAAATCTGTAATACCTGAAGATATGAAGGATGGTATTTGGATATTAGATCAGCAATATCCCTTAGGAGAAAATTTTGTAAAGGCTATTAACCTGGAAGATGAAATAATAGAGTTTGAAATAACCTCCAATAGACCAGATTGCTTAAGTATGATTGGTATAGCTAGAGAAGTGGCTGCCACCATTGGTTCAACATTAAGATATCCTGAAGTTAATGTGTCGGAAGTCCAAGAAGAGGCATCAGCAAAAGCTAAGGTTATTATAGAAGACACTGAGGGTTGTCAGAGATATGTTGCTAGAGTGATAGAAGATGTTGTTATAAAACCATCTCCCCAATGGATGCAGAAAAGGTTAGCAAAAGCAGGAATAAGACCTATTAATAATATTGTAGATATAACAAATTATGTTATGCTGGAATATGGTCAACCTCTCCATGCCTTTGATATGGACTATGTTGATAACAATACAATTGTTGTAAAAAAAGCCACTAATGATGAAACTTTTAAAACCTTAGATGGTATTGAAAGAAAATTAAAGGATTCTATGACCATGATATGTGATACAAACAAAACTTTAGCAATTGCTGGGGTAATGGGTGGTGAAGAATCAGAGATTACAAATGATACAAAAAATATTTTATTAGAATCAGCTTATTTTAATCCAGAAGCAACACGATTAACATCAAAACAGCTGGGTCTGAGAACAGAGGCTTCTGCACGATTTGAAAAGGGTCAGGACCCTAACATTGCAAGATTAGCTGCTGATAGGGCTTGCCAATTGATAGAAGAATTAGGGGCAGGAAAGATTTTAAGAGGGGCTGTAGATGTTTATCCAGTGGGAAAAAAGGCTATTGAAAGAAATATTCGACCTCAACGAATTAATGATCTATTAGGCACTGAGCTTACCAATGAAGAAATGATAAATATTTTGAAAACCTTAGAAATAACAGCAGAGGATAAAGGGAATACATTAGTAGTGACAGTTCCTACTTATCGTATTGACCTAGATCAAGAAGCAGATTTTGTAGAAGAAATAGGACGAATATTTGGGTATGACCGCATCCCTGCAACGATGGCAAAGGGTAGTATTGTTGCTGGAAGAAAAACAAATGGTCAAATTATCGAAGATATTACAAAAGAAGCATTAAATGCTATGGGACTAAATGAAGTATTAACCTATTCCTTTATTAGCCCTAAAAGTGCTGATAAAATTAGATTAGGGGAGAATAGTATTAAGCGAAACTTCATCACACTGTTAAACCCTCTTGGAGATGAGACAAGTGTTATGAGAACTAGCTTACTCCCAAATTTGCTGGAGGTTATGGCAAGGAACTTTAATAGAAAGGTAGA
The DNA here is from genome assembly GCF_900100845.1 of Natronincola ferrireducens. Taxonomy (NCBI): domain Bacteria; kingdom Bacillati; phylum Bacillota; class Clostridia; order Peptostreptococcales; family Natronincolaceae; genus Natronincola; species Natronincola ferrireducens. The sequence goes on from NZ_FNFP01000003.1 coordinate 261,984, forward strand.
AGGATTTAGAGGATTTGAATTAGGAAGAATTTTTATTTCTAAACCAGATGGTTCCAAAAAATTACCTCATGAGTTATTAAATGTAGTAATTGGTATGTATGGGGAAGAAGATTTCTTTACCTTAAAGGGTGTAGTAGAGGGTTTGTTAGAAAGACTAGGAATCAAAGGCCATAGCTATCAAGTAGAAAAACATCATCCGACCTTCCATCCAGGTAGATGTGGAAACATAATTTACGGTGAACAGATGATTGGAATTTTGGGAGAAATTCATCCAGAGGTTATGGAAAACTATGGAATAAACAAAAAGTGTTATTGTGCTGAATTAGATTTTGAATTACTTTTACAATTAACTAGATTGGATACTATGTATGAACCACTACCTAAATACCCTGCTATTACTAGAGATTTTGCTGTAGTAGTGAAGGAAGATACCTTGGTACAGGAGATAGAAGATATTATCCTGAAAAATGGTGGAGAAATGTTAGAAAGCTATAAACTCTTTGATGTTTATCAAGGAAACCAAGTGGCTGAAGGCTATAAGAGTGTAGCTTATACATTAACCTATAGACATAAGAACCGAACCTTGAAGGATGAAGAAGTAAATACAGTACATGAGAAGATTTTAGTAAACATCAAAGAAATCCTAGGGGGAACCTTAAGAGATTAATAGAAAATGCAAACTATGGAGTCATAATATTCCATAGTTTGTCTTTTTTAATCAATAGCCATTATAAAATTTATGGAATTTTGTAGAATTTATAAATTCAATTATTTGTTTCAACATAGACGTTCTTTGAAAGGTAAATCTTTTTAAAACACTGTTTTATAATAAAAAATATATTTTTCTTATAATTTCTTGAAGGATATTGTTCTTTTATACAGAAATCATATATAATACTTAATTGCATAAGTCCAGTAAGGGGTTGATTTACTATGGAGAAAAAGAATAAGGTTACAGTTAAAATAAATGGACAAGATTATCCTATTGCAGGGGCAGAGCCTAAGGATTATTTATTAAAGGTTGGAAGCTTTGTTGATGAACAAATGGATGAAGTAGCAAAGCACAATAACAAATTAAGCACATCTATGATTGCGGTATTAACCTCCATTAATATAGCAGATCAGTTTTTGAAGCTACAAGCCCATGTTGATACAGTAAAAAGAGAGCACACTGACCCCTTAAACGAATTAGAAGAATTAAAAGACCAATATACTTTTGTTGCAAGGGAGTTAGAAGAAAAAAAGGAAGGTCTACAGTTTTTACAAAATCAAGTAGAAGAGTTGATTAGCTACAAAGAAAGGCTAGAGGCAGAAAGAATAGACCTTGAAGAAAAATTAATAAGTAAAGAAGAAGACTTGTCTAAAGCTGAGACAATTATCAATGACCTTCAAAATAAGCTCTTTGAAAACCAAATCAAGCTGGTTCAACTGCGGAAGGATTTAGAGGAATATGTAAACACTACAGAGGTTACTTCCAAAATAAAAAGCCACAAGCATAAGTAAGAAAATGAAATTTTTTTAAAAGTAGTGATATAATAATATTGCTACTTTTTATTTTGCAAAAGATATTTATTTTTATAAACATAAATAGGAAAGGTTGTTATGATTTATGAAGAAAGTAGAATTGTTGGCACCTGCAGGCTCCTATGAGGCTTTTGTGGCAGCGGTGCAAAATGGGGCAGATGCAGTTTATTTGGGGGGAAGGGTTTTTAGTGCTAGGGCCTATGCTTCAAACTTTGATATTCCTGCTTTAGAGGAAGCGATAGAATATGCCCATATTCGAGGCGTGAAGGTTTATGTTACTATCAATACACTGATCAAGGATACGGAGATGAAAGAACTATTACAATATGTATCTAGCTTATATCAAATCGGGGTAGATGCTGTTATTGTACAGGATTTAGGTGTAGTAAAAATCCTAAGGGATTATTTTCCACACCTAGAAATCCATTGTAGCACCCAAATGACGCTACACAATAGTTTGGGTATCCAACTACTATACGAGATGGGGGTAAAACGAGTAGTTTTAGCTAGGGAGCTGTCTTTAGGAGATATACAAAGAATTCATAGGAACTCTCCCGTGGAATTGGAGGTATTTATCCATGGTGCCCTATGCTATAGTTATTCAGGGCAATGTCTTATGAGTAGTTTTATAGGAGGTCGTAGTGGCAATCGGGGACGATGTGCACAACCCTGTAGAAAACCCTATGAGATTTTGTCATTAGATAAAAACAACAGTAGAGGATCAGCCCTATATTATTTAAGTATGAGGGATTTAAATACTTTAGGGAAGGTTGGAGAAATAATCGAAAGTGGTGTTACATCTTTTAAGATAGAAGGAAGAATGAAAAAACCTCAATATGTGGTATCTATTGTAAATGCTTACAGAAGGGCAATAGATGCTTATCTACTTTATAAAGAAAAGTTAAAGGATAAAGAAATAGAAAAACAGATAACTCAGGTGTTTAATCGTAAATTTACTGAGGGATATATCTTAAATCCTTTTAAAAAAGAAAAATTGAATATAGACAAGCCAAATAATAGGGGCTTATTTCTGGGGAAGGTAGAGGAATATGATAGTAGAAAAATGAGGATGCGACTGAAACTGGCTGAGGACATTAGGCAGGGAGATGGTATTGAGATTTGGGGTGATATAAGAGATAGAACTGGAGGGATTATCAATAAGCTGTTTTTATACAATAAGCTAACCCATGAAGCAAAGGCAGGGGAAGTAGTAGAAATTCAGCTGGAGGGTAATATCAAAAAAGGTGATGAGGTATATAAAACATTAGATCTACAGCTAATGAAGACTTTAGAAAAATCCTACAATAAAAATGTAGAAAATAGAAAAGTAAAACTCTATGGACAAGTAAAGCTATATTATGGCATGCCATTAAAGCTCTATATTTGGGATGAAGAGGGGAATAATATCTATAAGGAAAGTCTAGAACCCGTAGAAAAAGCTCAAAAGGTAGCCTTAACAAAAGAAAAAATTAGAGAAAGCTTAGGAAAACTAGGTAACACCCCCTTTGAGTTAATGGATATGAAGGTTGACTTAGAGGATAACACTGCCCTATCTCTTTCCATCATCAATAAGGTTCGACGGGATGCAATAGAAGAACTAATCAATCTTAGAAAAAACAAAGGGAAAAGAAAATATATATCGAACAAAAAAGAAATATTTTGTCCTACATTTTTAAAATTAAAGAGGGAAAAAAATGATCAAGTTACTATACCAAAACTATCAATAAAAGTAGATACATTAGAACAATTAAAGGCAGCACTTGAAGAAAAGATAGATAGGGTGTATTATGGAAACATAGAAGCTCTTCAAGAAGCCATAGAACTATGTAGAGCTAAAGAAGTAGAAATATTTTTCAGAAGTCCTTCTATCATTAAGGATGAGGAAAACGAAGGAATCCAAGAAGTCCTACAAAATCATAGGATAGATGGGATTTTGGCTGGAGAGTTGGGGATGATAGATTTTACTAAAAACACTTTAGGTAAAACTGTCATAGCTGATACTTCATTAAATACGCTGAATAGTAACACTATAGGTTTTTTGCAAGAATTAGGGGCAAATGGAGTTACTCTTTCAACAGAGTTAGATTTAAAAAATATAAAGGAATTGAAGGTCCATAGAAGCTTAGAAGTAGAGATTGTTGTTTACGGAAAGTTATTAGTAATGATAACAGAAACCTGTCCATTGGTTAGTGTTAATCAGTGTCATCATCATTGTGAAAAGTGTAAAGAAGAAGTGTATCACTATAAGTGGGGTTTGAAGGATGAGAAGGGCATTATTTTTCCCTTTACTAAAGATTATTTAGGTAAAACAATTATAGTCAATGCCAAGCCTTTGTATATGATGGATAAAATTAACGATTTAATGGATATTAGGCTTACTTCCTACAGACTAGAATTTACTGATGAAAAGCCCAAAGATGTCATTAGGATTATTAAGGAGTATAGAAAAAGCATAGAAGTCCTTTTACAAGGAGGAGATTTAGTAAAACCTCCTTCAAAGTCAGAAGGTTTTACCAGGGGTCATTATTATCGAGGGGTAGAATAATTTTTTTATTGTAGTCCTTGACAGATATAGGACATTATAATAATATAGGTAAAAATAATATTTTGTTGTTAACGATGAAAGAGTCAGTAACACTTTATGGTTACAATTCAGAGAGCAGACTGGCAGGTGAAAAGTCTGTAGTACATAAAGGGGTGAATTACACTCTGGAGTTTCAATGGGAAACTATTGCGGCTGTCAACCGATATTTTGACTAAGAGACATCTAACTGGGTTAGATGTAAATTAAGGTGGTACCACGGGTCTTCTTCGTCCTTATGTGATGAGTAGACTCTTTTATTTTTTGAAAAAATTATTAGGAGGTTTTATTATGGAAAATGTATTTGATATTTTAAAGGAACGGGGTTTTATACAACAGGCAACCCATGAAAATGAAATAAGAGAGCTTTTAGGAAAAGAGTCCGTCACTTTTTATATAGGCTTTGATCCTACTGCCGACAGCCTACACGTAGGACATTTTCTTCAAGTAATAGCTATGGCCCATATGCAAAGAGCTGGTCATAAACCAATTTTTTTAGTTGGTGGAGGTACCGCTATGGTAGGAGATCCTTCTGGTAGAACTGATATGCGTCAAATGCTAACTCAGGATGATATTATGCATAATGGAAATAGGTTCATAGAGCAAACCAAAGGATTCTTAGATTTTTCTGAGGATAAGGGTATATTAGTAAATAACGCAGATTGGTTAATGGACTTACAATATATACCTTTCTTAAGGGAAATAGGCAAACACTTCTCTGTTAATAGAATGTTATCGGCAGAGTGCTTCAAAAGTCGTATGGAAAAGGGGCTATCTTTTTTAGAGTTTAACTACATGATTATGCAATCCTATGACTTTTTAGAACTATTTAGAAGACATGGTTGTAGGTTGCAGCTTGGGGGGGATGATCAATGGTCCAATATTATCGCTGGAGCTGATCTTGTCCGTAGAGTTGAAGGTGAAGCCGCTTATGGTATGACCTTTACTCTATTGACCACCAGCGAAGGTAAAAAAATGGGTAAAACCCAGTCAGGAGCCATATGGTTAGATGCAGAAAAAACATCCCCCTTTGAATTTTTCCAATACTGGAGAAATGTAGATGATAGAGATGTAGAAAAATGTCTATCACTACTTACCTTTATACCTATGGATGAGGTAAAAAGATTAGGTGCATTAGAGGGTGCTGAAATCAACAGGGCTAAGGAGATATTAGCCTTTGAAGTAACAAAGCTGGTTCATGGAGAGGAGGAAGCGAAAAAGGCTCAAGAAGCAGCCCGTGCCTTATTTAGTGGAGGTACTTCGGCAGAAGCAATGCCTACCACAGAGATGGACAGGAGACGATTTGAAGAAGGATTGGATATTCTAACATTATTAGTAGAGACGGGTCTAGTATCCTCTAAATCTGAAGGAAGACGTCTTGTACAACAGGGGGGAATCTCTATTGAGGATAATAAAGTACAAGACTTAAATTATGTGGTTACAACAAAGGAGTTTGAAAATGATAATATTATTATTAAAAAAGGTAAAAAGGTGTATCATCAAGTAAAGCTTACTTAGTTCCCTTACTAATGAGCAACTGATTTTATAGTATATAAAGCTTAAAGGTTTTTGGGAAAAGATCTATCCATATTTTGGATGGATCTTTTTTATGGTATAATACTATTGTAATATTTGGACATATATAGAAAAATAGCAAACTAAAACTTTCTTGAGGTGAAAAGATGACGGATAAAATTTTTAACAAAATATCTTTTTTTGACTTGGCCTTAACCCTATCAAATGCAGTGGACTTAATTAGCCCTGACTTATACAATCATCAAAAACAAGTGGCCTACATAGCTTCTTGTATAGGAAAGGAATTAAACCTACCCTCCATCAACACTAATAATTTAATCATAGCTGGTTTATTACATGATGTTGGAGGATTGACCCTTAAAGATAGACTGGAAGCATTAGCCTTTGAAGCTCAGAATCCCTATAGACATGCTGAAATTGGTTATCTTTTGTTAAGAAATCTCGAAGAGTTTCAAGAAGTTGCAAAAATAATTAAGTATCATCACTTACCGTGGGAAAATGGAAAGGGAAAGGAATTTCAGGGGGAAACAGTACCCATGGAAAGTCATATTATTCATTTAGGGGATCGAATCGCTGTTTCAATAAAAAAGAATCCAGGAATTATAACCCAAGCAAAAACAATCAGTGCTCTTGTTGAAGATAAATACCATAATATGTTTCATCCAGAAATACTAGAAGCCTTTAGAAGACTAAAAATAAAAGAAAGTTTTTGGCTAGATATTATCTCTTCTAATATTGAAAATAAACTTAGGTGTATGGGAAAAGAAGATAGTTGGATATTGGACTTAGAAAAATTGCTGGAGGTTACCCAAGTTTTTGCACATATTATTGATTTTAGAAGTAGGTTTACTTCTGTACATAGTAGTGGCGTGGCAATAGTTGCTGAAGCATTAGCAAAAACCCTTCATTGGACAGAAGAAGAGTCCACAAAACTAAAGATTGCAGGCTATTTACATGATATAGGCAAACTAGCTATTCCCAAAGAAATATTAGAAAAACCTGATAAACTTACAGAAGAAGAATTTAATATTATGAAAACCCATACCTATTATAGCTATCATTTATTAAATAATGTTGAAGGATTAAAAGAAATTAATGAATATGCGTCCTTCCATCATGAAAGAATAAATGGGCAAGGTTATCCTTTTCATATTACAGGACAGGCTTTATCGGAGGGGGCTAGAATCATGGGGGTTGCAGATGTTTTTACAGCTATTACAGAAAATAGACCCTATAGAAGAGGAATGACCTCCAAAAGGGCAATAGAAGTTTTAGAAAAGATGGGGAAAGAAGAAGTACTAGATGCCAATATAGTATCTATACTTAAGGAGCACTACTATCAAATAAATGAGAAGAGGTTATTAGCCCAACAGGAGGCCTTCTATCAATATCAAAACTTTACATCGGAAATTGCTAAGGTAAGGAGTCAATATTATGAATAAAAAATACATTTATATGCTATTATTTATCTTTATCCTTTTAGATTTAGTAGGCTGTAGTAATATCGCTGCAGAAAAAGCCCCTACTATAGAAACACATTTGGAGAAATACCAACAATATAAACAAAAAGAATTAGTTGATAGAGAAGAAGATATTAACGAGGAAGACAAAAAAAAGATACTTATTGAAAAATATATACAAGAAATGACTGTGGAAGAAAAGATTGGTCAAGTGTTCATGGAGGCTTTTCGCTACAATAAAAATAATAAACCAATTACATCTTTAGATAAGGAGGTTATAGTAACTCTTGAAACCTATCAACTTGGTGGCATTATCTTTTTTGCAGAAAATATTGATACAATAGAGCAAACTCAAAACCTAATTCGGGCTATGCAGGAGATAAGTAAAATTCCATTATTTATAGCTATTGATGAGGAGGGAGGACTAGTAAGTCGGTTGAATAGCAGTCCCAATATGCCTGCTACAAGATTACCTGGCAACAAGGCATTAGGAGATACGGGAGATGTAGAGCTGGCTTATAAAATTGGTAGACTGTTGGGTCGTGAATTAGCTTCATTAGGTTTTAATATGAATTTAGCTCCCGTTGCAGATGTAAACACCAATCCTAAAAATCCTGTTATAGGAAACCGTTCCTTTGGCAGGGATCCCTATAAGGTGGGGGAAATGGTGGCCAATATGGCAAGGGGAATACAGGAGGAAAACATTAGTGCAGTAGTCAAACATTTTCCAGGTCATGGAGATACTTCCTTTGACACCCATGAGAGGGCTGTTACCCTTCACCATGATAGAGATAGGTTAGAAAGTGTTGAATTTCTTCCTTTTAAAAGAAGCATTAAAGAGGATGTAGACGGTGTTATGTTAGCACATATTAAAGTGCCCCACCTTACTTCAAAACCTTTGCCCGCCACCCTTTCAAAGGAAATAGTAACAGATATATTGAGGGAGGATCTGCAACACGAAAAACTGATTATTACAGATGCTTTAGAAATGGCGGCTATAGCAAGGTATTGGTCTCCTGGAGAAGCAGCTGTCCTGGCATTTGAAGCAGGGGCTGATATACTATTGATGCCAGAATCCCTAGAGGAGGCCTATGGAGCACTATTAAATGCCGTAGGGCAGGGAAGAATTACAGAGGAAAGATTAAATGCCTCCATAAAGCGGATTTTAACAGTAAAACATGAACGGGGTGTTTTAGAGGCTGTAGATAGAGAATTAATACCGGAGAAGGTATTAGGTTCTCAGGAGCATCAAGAGCTTATTAAACAAATTAAGGACAGTAAGTAACAGTTACTCCCTATGGATTAACTGCAAATAATATTATTAGCATCCTTTTTTACGCTGTCAACCAACAAAGCTTATTTAAGCACATAAAATAAATTTATCATACCTCCACTGATAGTAACCATTATGAAGGGAAAACGATAAAGTCATCAATAAATAAGAGTAGGGATAGAATTTTTTCTTATCCCCTATCAGTATTCAAAAAGATATCTGCATTTTCCCAGCTGTTAAAAACCACTTCATTAAAGATGTTTATATCTTGAATTTTAGTAGGAACATTAACCCTGTAGCTATTAGAAGCTAGAGTATCTACTTTTAAAAAACCTCTTTTTAAATCCTGCGGCAACGAGATAATAGGAAGAGAATTTTCAACAAAAATTTCTGGATGATTTATATAGACAGCTGCTACAACATCCCAATTATAAAATCCTTCTATACCAAACTCCTCCATAATAAATTCAAACCAAGGTAATGTTTTTTCTTTAATATATTGATAAATTTTAATAGAGGGGTTTTCCATTAATCTTTTATATTCATCTCTTCCAAAAAAGGCCTGTAGACAAATATGCCCTGTTAAGACAGTAACTTTGGCACCAGAACTTAAAACATGATAGGAGGCTTCCGGATCAGAGGCAAAGTTTAATTCATCTAAATTTTTTCCATTAATAACGAGGGGTTCTGTAATTCCTCCCATTAATACAATTTCCTTAACATAGCTAAAAAACTTATTATCTAATTGATAGGCACCATATAAATTTGTAAGGGATCCTGTAGCCAGTAATGTTATCTCACCAGGATTATTTTTAACGGTCTCTAATAAAAAGATTGAAGCATCACTTTGGCGATTCCTTGGAGATGCAGCACCTTTATGAAGGGGAATATGCTGTAGATTTAACTCTTGAAACATTTCTATTGTATTGCTATGAACAATATCAATCGTACTGTTACCAAAAGTAGTAGTAACTCCCAAAATATTTATATCTTTTCTACCTAGGAGATATAGTAGGGTCAATCCATCATCTACATCTCTATTGGGCACACCCATTGTATTATCACAATCAAATATTACCTTTTTCATGTCTTCAGCTCCTATAGAAAAATTTTATTATATCCTTATATACCTATAGTTTTTTTCGCTTTATATAAAATTCCAGTTACATTGTAACAAAAAAATTGCTATGATGAAATAGATAAAAAAATGATAAATTTGAAACAATGAATAGGACACTTGAAAAACCTAGGTTTATGACATCGGTTTAATAAGTATAAAATATTGTTATCCACTATAAAGCTACTCTATAAGAAAATAAGAAAAACTATTATATAATAATAGTAGGTAGAGTTTGACTATTTTTTAACATTAACGTTCCTCTAAGGAGTGAGAAAATGACAAGTAAGGCTATACAAGAATTGAAGCAAAAAAGGCAGGGTAAATTTAAAAAGAAAAATAGTCAAGTGTCCTATGGAATAATTTGTATAATTGCAGCTGTTGCAATATACAGTATTTTTTTACAAAACAATTCTAATCAGAGTATTTTTTGGATTATAGGTATATTATTAGGTATCACCTTGCAAAGATCAAGACTTTGTTTTGCTGCTAGCTTTAGGGATCCTGTATTGGTTGGAAGCACCAACATTTTAAAAGCAATATTGATAGCTCTGATTGTTTCCACCATAGGCTTTGTTGCTATTGAGTATGGAACCGTTGGAGATAGTGGGGACTTGGATAAAATTAAAACTATGGGACAGGTATACCCAGTAGGCATACACACAGCTATAGGAGCAATTTTATTCGGCGTAGGTATGGTTATAGCTGGGGGATGCGCCAGTGGATTTCTTATGAGAATAGGAGAAGGTTTTCTATTACAATTGGTAGTATTATTTGGATTTCTTGTAGGTGCTCTTTTGGGAACATGGCAATTTGAATTTTGGGATAAAGCTTTGATTTCGAAATCTCCTACGATTTTTATACCAGATTATGTAGGGTTTCCTGTTGCAGTAGTTGGACAAATAGCAATACTACTACTTTTATATTTTTTAGCTGATTGGTATGATAAAAAAAACAATATTATGTCTATGTAGCATAGGAGGAAGAAAAATGGCAGAATTTAGACTGGACTGTTTATACGAGGCATGTCCCATCCCATTGTTAAAAGCCCATAAAAAATTACAGCAAATGAAGGTGGGAGATGTATTGATTTTAGAAACAGACCATAATTGTTCTATAAAAAACGTAGTGGATTGGGTGAAAAAACAAGGTCATCATGTGGATTATATTGAGATCAATGAAGGAGAATGGGAGATTTTTATTGAGAAGGTAAAGTAAGTTTTTAAAAATAATGTTTGGAGGAGAACATGGTGAAGCTTTATGAAAAAGTTTTTAAAAAGCCTTGGCCTTATATAACGGGTGGTGTTGTTCTAGCGTTATTAAATAGCCTTTTGTTTTTCCTAACAGGAAGAATGTGGAGGGTAACAAATGGAATCGTATCTATTGGTGCATATATATTGGAAACTTTAGGATTTCAACCATCTGAGTGGTATTATTTTAGTGTTTATAGAAGTATAGATTTTAAAGATGGTGAAACCTTTTTAACCAACCCATATATTTTATTAAATACAGCTATTATTCTAGGGGCTTTAATATCCACCCTATTGGCATCGGAATTTAAATGGAAAAGAATAAAAAATAAAAAACAACTTTCTTTTGCCCTCATGGGTGGCATTATGATGGGTTATGCTACTAGACTAAGCTTTGGCTGTAATATTGGAGGCTACTTCAGTGCCATACCTTCACTTTCCCTGCATGGATGGATATTTGCAATTTTTATGTTTATAGGTGCTTGGATAGGTTCTAAAATATTAATAAAATACATTTTAGATTAGTGAAAAAATCAATTAACTAAGGAGGAAAAACATGAAAAAAACGATGGTATTAGTTATTGTTTTCATTCTTATATTAAATTTAACAGGCTGTGGTCAAAGCAACCCGGTAGCAGGAGAAGATGTTTTAGAATCAAGCTGGGAAGCGATTTTAGAAGAGATCAAAGGCACGGAGGTGAGCTTCTACGGATGGGGTGGGAGTCAAATGACCAATGATTGGATTGATCAATATTTAGCTGTACAGTTAAAAGAAAAATACGATATCACTTTAAATAGAGTACCAATGAACATTGATGAGATTTTAAATAAGCTGTTGGGGGAAAAACAATTAAATACCTCAGGAACCATTGATGTTGTTTGGATTAATGGCGAAAATTTTTATACAGCGAAAACCAATGAGCTATTATACGGACCTTTTGTAGAAAAACTACCAAACTTTGAAAAATATGTTGATACAGAGTCCATAGAAGTAAAATATGATTTTGGATTTCCTGTAGAAGGATATGAAGCTCCTTATGGAAAGGCTCAATTGGTTATGATTTATGACAAAGCAAGGGTAGAGTTTGTACCTAGAAACCATGAGGAACTGATGGAATTAATAAAAAATAATCCCGCACAATTTACTTATCCAGCCCCCCCGGATTTTACTGGGAGTGCTTTTGTTCGAAATATTATTTACGATATTGTAGGATATGAACAGTTTGTCACGATGGAGGCAGATAAGGAAATTATTTCTAACGCAATTCAACCGGCGATGGACTATTTAGTAGAGTTAAAACCTTATTTATGGAGAGGGGGAGAAACTTACCCTGCAACCATTGCTCAGCTAGATAATATGTTTGCTGATCAAGAAGTATTTATGAGTGTAAGCTACCATCCTAATTCAGCGGGAGGGAAAATTTTGACAGGTGAGTTTCCTTCAACCACCAATACCTTTGTATTTGATAAGGGAACTATAGGAAACACTCACTTTCTAGCTATTCCCTTCAATGCTCCCAATAAGGCTGGAGCATTAGCTGTTATTGATTTTATCTTAAGTGTAGAAGCTCAGGCCTCAAAGTATGATCCGAAAAATTGGGGAGATCTTCCAGTGTTAGATAATAGCAAGTTGAATAATGAGGAAAGAAAAACCTTTGATGCCATTGACTTAGCTCCTGGAGCTTTACCACAAGACATACTTCTTAACCACAGGGTTCCAGAAATGCCAGCCAATTTTGTGCCTATTATTGAAGAGATTTGGGAAGAAAATGTATTAGGAAGATAAAGGGTGAAGAAAAAATTGAATCATAAACTTAAACCATATCTTATGCTAATGCCAGCTATGATTATTATTTTAGGGATATTTGTAGCTGGTCTTACCCTAGGTCTGCTCCAAAGCTTAGGCTATTTTCCAGCAGTAGGTCTACGGGAGATTACATTAAAGTACTATAAAGAAGTTATTATGGATGAAGGATTTTTATCCTCCTTAAAATTCAGTCTATGGATTGCGTTTATGTCCTCGCTTCTTTCGGTGGTTATAGGTGTGCTATTAGCTTACTCTATTGTTGTCAGTAAATATAAAAAAGGATTAGAGGAAATAGTTTATAAATTACCTATCATTGTTCCCCATGCTGTGGCAGCGTTACTGATCTATACTTTGTTGTCTCAAAGTGGAATTTTGCCAAGATTTTTATATAGCGTAGGCATTATTCAAGAGCAGTTTCAGTTTCCAGCCCTTTTATTTGATAGAAACGGCATCGGGATTATTTTTGCTTATGTATGGAAGGGAACTCCATTTATTGCAATGGTAGTGTATACAGTATTGAGCAATATTAATGAAAAATTGCAGGATGTAGCTATGAACTTAGGAGCAAATAAGAGGCAAGTATTTTTGCATGTATTATTACCCTTAATCATGCCTTCTGTTTTATCCTCCTTTATTATTATATTTGCCTTTTCCTTTGGAGCATTTGAAGTGCCTTATTTATTAGGTCCTACAAATCCAAGGGCTTTACCAGTAAAAGCCTTTATAGAGTATACACATCCTGATTGGACTAATCGTCCTTATACCATGACCATCAACATGATTTTAACAGCACTATCTCTTTTGTTTATTTGGATTTATCATAAAACAGTTAAATATATTTCTAAGTATGATGGGTGAGAAAATGAAAAAAACTACAAACATATTTTTTGATATTATGATGTATAGTATTATCTTTTTATTAGTGTTTCCCCTACTAAACCTAGTGATATGGAGCTTTGCTAAAAATTGGCCTTGGCCCTATTTGCTACCTCAAGAACTAGGGCTAAGAGGTATACTCCACCTTCTGGGACCCTCCAGCAGGGCTTTGAAAAATCTTCTATTCAGCATATATTTATCTATGGTAGTAACAATAATTACATTGCTTTTAAGTATACCTGCTGCAAAAGCTCTAGGGGTATATAAGTTTAGAGGAAAAGAATTCTTTAAAATCCTTATATTAGCACCAATTATTGTACCACCTGTTGCAGTAGCTTTGGGAATCCATTTAACTTTTATTCGGTTAGGACTAGCCAATACCTTTTGGGGAGTTGTTTTAGTTCACCTTATACCCTGCTTGCCCTATGGTATTAGAATTCTTACCAATGTCTTTGAAATCATTGGAGAATCAATGGAAATGCAGGCTAGAGTTCTAGGCGCTACCCCATGGCAGACCTTTACTTATGTTACTCTTCCCTTGATTGCTCCAGGTTTAGTATCGGCAGGGAGTCTTGTATTTATTGTCTCCTTTAGTCAATACTTCTTGACCTTTCTTATTGGAGGGGGGAGAGTGATTACCTTTGCTATGATGATGTTTCCCTATATACAAAGTGGTGATCGCATGATGGCATCCGTCTATAGTTTAGTATTTGTTGCAGCTACATTAGTTGTATTAATCCTTATGGAGAAGGTAATTAAATCCTACTATGGAGCAAAAAATTATTTTTACTTATAAATGAGTCATAAAAAACAGTAGAATCCATAAAAGGAGATATAAAGAATGTCAGAAATCTTATTAAGTGGAATATCCAAGGATTTTAATAATAAAAAAGTGCTAAAGGGAATTAATTTATCTGTACAGGAGGGACAAATGATTTCCCTATTAGGCCCTTCTGGATGTGGAAAAACCACTACCCTTAAAGTCATTGCTGGATTAATTGAGCCAGATGGGGGAGATATCTTAATGAAGGGTCAATCCATATTAAGCACACCTATTGAAAAAAGAGGCACAGTTATTGTATTTCAAGATTATTTGCTTTTTCCTCATTTAACCATAAGGCAGAATATAGGCTTTGGCTTAAAAATGGCAAAGGCAGATAAGAATTATAGGGAAGATAAAGTACAGGAAATGCTTGACCTAATGGAACTGAAGGGTCAAGAAGAAAAATATCCTAATCAATTATCTGGAGGACAGAAACAAAGAGTTGCCCTTGCTAGGGCCTTGGCAGTAGAGCCCAAGGTACTCTTGTTAGATGAGCCCTTTTCTAATCTTGATTTAAGGTTAAGGGAAACGATGAGGGAATTTATTTGTAGTCTCCAAAAAAAATTAAATATTACTACAATTTTAGTTACCCATGATAAAGAAGAGGCATTGATGATCTCTGATAAAATTGCAGTCATGTTGGAGGGAGAAATCAAACAATTTGGAAGTCCAGTAGACCTCTATGAAAATCCTGTTTCAGAGGAAGTGGCAAATTTCTTTGGAGAGGCCAATTATCTTACCGGCACCATAGAAAAGGGATACTTTAATAGTAGCATAGGAAAATTTCAAACCCACATAAACCACCATAGCTCTGTTAGAGCTATGATTCGTCCGGAGAAAATTGAAATTTCTTCCCAAATGTATAAGACAGGCATTAAGGGTACAGTCATTAAAAAAAGATATGCAGGGGATAGGGTACACTATAGAATTTTATTAAAGGATATAGAATTAAAGTGTATTGCCGCGACAAAGGAGATTTTTCATATAGGTCAAGAGGTTTCATTAAATATTAATGGGAATAACATCGTATTTTATGAAGGATGAAGGTGATAAAGATGATATCCATTATTATACCGGTGTTAAATGAAGAAAAAAATATTTATCACCTTCTAAAGGAACTGCACACTTTAAAGGGGGATAAGGAAATAATTGTTGCAGATGGGGGTAGTGAAGATCAAACAAGGGAGATTGCCTCAAAGTATGCTACGGTTATTTCCAGTGGTAAAGGAAGAGGACTCCAAATGAATAAAGGGGCCAGTATAGCTAGGGGAGAGGGGTTGTGGTTTCTTCATTCAGATAGTGTTATAGTCGGTGACGCCATCCAGCAGATCGAAAATACTATTAAGGAAGGCTATATCGGTGGAGGATTTTCTCTGTATTTTCATGACTACCCCACTGCTTTTATGAAATTTGTATCCATTACTTCAAATTGGCGAGCTAAATATTTAGGCTTATATTATGGGGATCAAGGAATATTTATTAAAAAAGAGGTTTTTCACCATATAGGAGGATATCCTGAAATTGCCATTATGGAGGATTGGGAGATAGGAAAAAAATTAAGGGAAATTGGGAAAATGAAGATGCTACAAAGCCCCATAGGAACTTCTGGCAGAAGATTTAAGCAGGGGGGGCAATTAAAAACCCTTCTATTGATGCATAAAATCAAAGTGTTGTATACTTTAGGGGTGGCCCCTGCTAAGCTAGTGAAAATATATAGGGAGGCTAGATAATGAAGGCACTTATTTTGATGACAAGAATACCTATTCCTGGAAAGACGAAAACCCGATTAATGGAAATTTTATCAGGAAAACAATGTGCCGATATCCATAGATGTTTTCTCTTGGATTTATTTTATGTTTTTTCTATGCTAGAAAAGGATATTGATATATTTTTAACCTATACTCCTGATGACGCTATTCAAATTATCGACAATATTCTGCCTAAAGATATAGCCTGTTTTCCCCAAAAAGGTACAAAATTAGGGGAAAAAATGGCAAATGCTATAGAAGAATTATTAAGAAAAGGCTATAAAAAAGTTCTTCTTATGGGGTCTGATATACCTGAAATACAGCCACAACATATCCAAGAAGCTTATAGTGTCTTAGAAAACAATGATATATGCCTAGGCCCCACCTTCGATGGAGGATATTACCTTGTTGGAATGAAGAAAATTCATAGGGAAATATTTAATGATAGCTTAAAGTGGGGGAATAAATCGGTTTTAGAGGGAACAATAGATATTATTAATGGATTGGGGCTACAGGTGGGCTTGATAGAAAAACACAGAGATATAGATACAAAGGAGGATTTAGCAGCCTTGACTAAAAAAATTAATTTAGGGGTTTTTCAGAATAAAATAGCTCCTCAACATACAATACAATTTATTAAAAATTGCTGGAGTGATGAAAACTATGCTAAAAAACAAGCTAAAGTCTAAAATACAAGAATATTTATTAGCCCATAATACCCCAATAAAAAAATTTCAACAAAATAATAAGCTGGAAGTAGATTTTTTGGCCCAAGGGGAGTACAATATTAATTTCACCATAAAAATGGGTAACAAAAAATATGTTTTTCGTGTGAATACCAGTAGCCAATTGGAGCTAGAAAATCAAATCCAATATGAGTACAATGCGCTAAAGGCACTGGAGATCAGTGGTGTAACCCCAAAAGTATATTATGTGGATGATAGTAAAAACTACTTGGACTACGGTGTTTTAATAATGGAGTTTCTTGAAGGAAGGCCATTGGAGTATCAAAAGGATTTAAATAAAGCTGCTAAGATTTTTGGTAGAATCCATTCTCTTACTACAAATAGTGTAAAAAATAACCCTTTTATTTTAGAAGAAAATATTTTTTCCGATAGAATAGTAGAGGGCAAAAGATTATTGAAGAATTATCTACAATCTCCAATTGTTGATAAAGAACTAAGAGCCTTCTTTAATAAATTTATAGAATGGGCTGAAAAAAATAGCTACAAGGAAAAATATTTTATAGATAACAAATGGCATGTTATTAACAATACTGAGGTTAACTCCCATAACTTCATTATAGGAGAGGAAAGAAGTTATTTAATAGATTGGGAAAAACCGGTTATTAGTGATCCTTGTCAGGATTTGACCCAATTTTTAGCCATCACCACCACCCTGTGGAAGACAGAAACCATATTAAGTAAAGAAGAGAAGGAGATTTTCTTTAAAACCTATATTGCAAACCTACAAGAAGGGGATAAAGACATTCGTGAAAGGGTACACTTGTATACTCCCTATCTATATTTAAGAGCTTTATCCTGGTGCGCCTATGCATGGCTTGAATATCAAAACCCTGATAAAGATATTAAAAATATGGATACCTTTAGAAAAATAAAATCCTATTTAGATATAAACTTTATGGAAAATCTACTTAGAGAATATAAATAAGCACACCTATGGGGTGTGCTTAAACTATGGGCTTTAACCTGTTGAAGCTCCTTCGTTATTTCTAAAATTACATTACCTTATGTATATTAGTATAATCTATCATATTAATATTAACAAAATCCACGCTTTGAGGATTTAATAAATTTAATAAACTCCATTTCATGGGGACTTAAGACGTGGTCCTTTCTATAGACTACATAAAAGTCAGAAATAACCTCTAGGCCTTCAACGTCAATTTTTTTCAGAATACCATCTTTTAATTCTCTTTTTATAGATAATTCTGGAATAAAGGAAATCCCTTTTCCTGCAATAACAGAGGATTTGATGGCCTCCATTGAATTCAACTCATAAATAATATTTAGATCATCCACAGATATTCCATGGGTTTCAAGGGTATCTAAAATACATTGCCTTGTGCCTGAACCCCCCTCCCTAAAGATAAGAGGTATATGGTCAAGCTCCTTAAGGGTTATAGTATTTTTCATTAAAGGAAGGGAAGTTACTAATAGCAAAGAATTATTGGTAATTTTCTCAATAGTCAATTGGTTAGTGTTCATACAATTGTAGCATCCATGGACAATACCAAGATTAATTGTTCTATCAAGAAGATTTTCAATAACATCTTTTGTATTACTAATTTCCAAGTGAATATTTACATCTTTATTATCCTGTTTATAAATATAGATACTACAGGGTAGAGCATATTCTCCTACAGCCTTACAAGACCCTATCAATAACTGTTTCTTATCACTGTTTAAGTTCAAAAGATCCCTTTCAATGTTTTCTTGAAGGGATAGAATTGTGTTGGCATAATCAAACACAATCTTACCGGCTTCTGTCAATTCTACACCTTTATTGCTACGATTCAGTAAACTAACCTGCAGATCTTTTTCAAGAGACTGTATCTGCATACTTAAGCCAGGTTGTGTCAAGTGGAGAACCTTTGCAGCCTTTGATATGCTATTTACCTTTACAGTTACATAAAAAGCCTTTAGATACTGAAGATTCATTTTATCACCTATTTATAATTATTTTTACTAGAATACTCCTAATAATTTATTATATCATATAAGGGTTTATCATACATAGACATACTTTCTTCATAACTACATAAAGTCATTTATAAACCTTCTATACCATTAGTTCTGTAGAGATCTATCCCTGTATTAATTCCTTATAAAATAGTCAGTTTGTCTTAATTAGTCTAGATGAAGATAATGAAATAGAGTTTTTCTTAAAGGAGTTATGGAATATAAATCGTTGAGCTAAATAGGTAGAAGTATAAAGTAACCCCCAACAACAACCCATTGTTAACAAAGAATTCCATTACTAAGTGTAAAAACAAATATAACGATATTACGTTAGTACCTATACTGAAAAGGACTATCATTCTTGATGTGCCTTATTTAGGAATAAAGAAGATTTGTAATTAAAATTACAAAATACTTGTTAAATGTTTAACTTGTAATAAATTATCCTTATACATTATAAATAATGTTTATTATTTGACAAACAATTTTTATTATATAATGAAGTTGTAAAGAAATTAACAAACTATTTCTAAACAAAAACAATGGAAATTTAAAATAAAAGGGGGTAGTCAGTCAAGTAAAATAACGTGTTAAAGTTAAGGGTTACTTATTTCACAGAAATACTTAATTAAAACTAAAATGAAGAATAAGGGGGAATTTGTGTGAAAAAAAATAAATTATGGATTATTTTATTGGCGGTAGTAGTTCTTGTTGGTGGGGGGTATTATGGCTACAGACAAATGTTTGGTGTTAAAAAAGTGGTAGTTGCTGCATCGGAGCAAATGGATAAAATATCTGAATATGCCAATCCAAGTGCTTTTATTACACCACTACAATTAAAAGAATTAATAGATAACCAAGAGGACGTTGTTGTAATTGGAGCACTGGACCCTATTAAAGGTGATGCGCCAATTGCAGGTTCTTTCACAATGTGGCGACCAGACTATTCAGCGGCACAAGGTGTTTACGATTTTGGAGGTATGAGAAATACCATTGAAGAAACAGAAGCCATTCTTTCTGGCTATGGAGTAACCCCTGATACAACCATTGTTGTATACGCATCTAACGCTCATCATGATGCCGCAAGATTATGGTGGCAGTTTAAGTTATTAGGTCACGAAGATGTTAGATATTTAGATGGTGGATTAAATGCTTGGGTAGGGGCAGGATATCCAACTGGTGGTGGAAATCCAACGGTAGAAGCAACAAACTATAAAGCACCAAATCCTTCAGAAATGTTAATAGCAAGTTTTGATGATGTTGTTGCAGCATTAGGAACAGATACTGTTATTATTGACACCCGAGGTGCTGAAGAAGAAGATGGGAGTACAACCCTAAGTGGTGCTTTTGGACCTGGAAAAATTCCTGGTGCTGTGTGGATTGAATGGACGGAAGCTTTAAATGAAGATACTACGTTAAAATCAAAAAATCAGCTTCAAGCATTATATGGTGATTTAGAGGATAAAAAAGTTATTACCTACTGTCAATCTGGTGTACGTAGTGCCCATACATTACTTGTATTAACCCAAGTATTAGGTTATGAAGATGTAATGAACTACGATGGATCTTGGATTGAGTGGAGCTATGAGCATTATGAAAACAATAATCCTCTAGCTCAAGTAGAAAATGGAAACTAGGTAAAAACTGAAACAAGATAACTTAATCTAATCATGCTATGTGATTAGATTAATCTTGTCTTTACTTATTCAATTAAGACATATATCAAAACGTGGAAGGATGATGATGGTGAGTACTGTGATGAACAATGTAGTTTTTAGCGAAGTTATTATTAAAAATGCTGAAAAAATAGTAAATGACTGCATGGGACTTGAAGATGCATATTGTCAGAGTAGATGTCCAATGGGTACGGAAGCAAAAAAATATGTTAATTTAATAGCTGAAAAAAAGTATGATGAAGCAATTAAAGTTATTCGTGAAAAGCTATTTTTACCAAATACCTTGGGTAGAATTTGTGCCCATCCATGCGAAAAAGACTGTCGAAGAGGGGTGGAATTTAACCAACCTATTGCCATAGCTGCTCTTAAGCGTTTTGCAGCTGAAAAGGCAGATGATGAGGCTATTTGGGATATAACAACAGAAAAAGCAACGGGAAAAAAAATTGCCATCATTGGGGCTGGTCCTGCAGGGGCCCAAGCTGCCATAGATCTTAGAAAAAAAGGCCATACCGTAACTATTTTTGATAAGTTAAATGTGGTGGGGGGCATGATGAGGGTCGGCATTCCTGAATACAGACTACCTAGACATATTATTGATTATGAATATAGTTACCTTAATAAGCTTGGGGTTGAATTTAAACTTGGTGTAGAAGTAGGCAAGGACATTAGCTTTAAAGGATTGACAGAAAGTTTTGATGCAGTATTATTGGCCCATGGTGCCCACAAGGGAAATATTATACCAATGCCAGGTCATAAAGCAGAGGGGGTATATCCTGCAACCGAATACTTAAAGGAAATAAGTCTTACAAGACAGTTTCCTAGAGGTGGAAAACGAGTAATGGTAATCGGTGGTGGAGATGTTGCTATGGACTGTGCCCGTTCATCATGGAGAATAGGGGCTGATGTAGTTTATCAGTGTTCTTTGGAGGATCTAGAAAATTTACCTGCATCACAAGAAGAAATCCATGAGGCATTAGAAGAAGGAGTAATATTTAATGCTGGATGGGGTCCAACTGAAATTTTTGAGAAAGAGGGTAAAGTAACAGGAATTAAGCTTGAAAAAGTAAAGTCTATCTTTGATGAAGAGGGGCGATTTAATCCTCAATATGAAGGGAAATCAAAAATCATAGAAGTAGATACTATTATTATGGCAACAGGTCAAGTTGTAGAAGACATCACAGAAGGTGTCCTCCCACAAACAAGGGGTGGAAGATATGAAGTAGATAAAGATACCCTTGCTACCAATATGGAGAATGTATTTGTAGCAGGAGATGCAGCTGGTGGATTTATTGTTGTTGAGGCTATGGCGTTAGGAAGGAAAGCAGCCATCAGTATCGACCGATATCTAAAGAAACAGGACCTTAAGGCTGATAGGAGCTTTAAGTTTGAGTGGTTCTACGAAACAAAATTAGATATACCTCTACCAGAAGGTACTGAGGATAGACAAAGATTATACACTAATATGCGCCAGGCAGAAGAACGGAAGAAGGACTTTGATCAGTCAGACCTTGGTTTTACTGAGGAACAAGCAATTGAAGAGGCCTCTCGTTGTTTAGCTTGTGAATGTAAGCTTTGTATGAAGGAATGTGTTATGATGAATGATTTTGGAAGTTGTCCAAAGGATATTGTAGAAGGGTTGACAAAAGAAGGTAGGATGGAGGCTTTATTAGCATACTCATGTAATGCATGTGACAACTGTACAATTGTATGTCCCCATGAATTACCAATGAAGGACATTTTTATTGGTTCCCGTAAAGATTTTGTTAAAGCTAACAAGGGCGAATCACCAATGAAAGGTCATAGAGCTATTAAAGTCCATCAACTACTTGGTTTTTCCAAGATATTTACTACTAAAGTTCGAGGAGGTAAGAAATAATGACAATAAAAATAGACAAGAATAAACGTTATGGATTTATGCCCGGATGTAGTTTGCCATCCTATAGTCCAGAGGCAGTAACAAAGACAACAGCCTATTTAGATTCTGTATTTCCTCGATTTTCAGCAGTTCAAAAATGTTGTGGTAAGCCAACTAAAGCAGTGGGACAATATGATCTATTTAAAGAAAGGTTTGCAGATCTACAAAAAGACATGGACGATGTAAATATTGAAGAAATGATTGTAGCTTGTCAAAGCTGCAAACTAACCTTTGATGAAGCAAGCACAACACCAACCCATTCCCTATGGGAAATCCTTCCTTTGATTGGTCTTCCAGAAGAACTAAGAGGGAAGGCAAAGGGCAGTGATGTAGTATTTACCATACATGATTCCTGTTCAACTCGACATATGACTAAACTCCATGATGGTGTTCGATGGATACTAACAGAACTTGGTTATAAGTATGTGGAATCAAAGTGCTCTCGGGAAAAGACAAGGTGTTGTGGCTTTGGTGGAATGGTAGTGCCTGCAAATCCTGAAGTTGCTGAAAGAGTTATGAAACGTCGTGTAGAAACCCTAGACAGTGAATATGTAGTTGTCTACTGTTCTGCTTGTAGATCTTCTATTCTGAAAGGGGGTTCAAAGGCCTGGCATATTTTAGATCTAGTTTGGGGACCTGTAGTGCATCTTAATGATGAGCCACCAGTAGATGTGTTGGCATCACCGATTAAATCCTGGATTAACCGTTATAAATCTAAGGTTGGTATAGCTAAAGTAGTTAAATAACTTAATAGGAGGAAATAAAATGAATAAGAAGTTAAAGACAATTATTATGATCGCTGTTTTAGCCCTAGTTTTTTATGGCATTTATTCAATAGGACTGATAGATACTCTAAAGGATTTTGACAAATTCCAAGCCTTAATTAAAGATGCAGGTTCTCTTGGCTATGTTATTTATATCTTAATATTTGTTGTGGCAGCGGTATTTTCTTTGCCAGCAAGTGTAATTACCATTAGCGGTGGTATTGTATTTGGTCCAGTACTTGGTGCACTTTTAGCACTATTAGGGGCAACCATCGGTGCTGTTGCAGCATTTTTAGTAGCTCGATATATTGCCAGAGGATTTATTGTAGACAAATTTGGTAAGAATGCAATGTTTCAAAAGGTAGAGGAAGGGGTTGAAAAAAATGGGAAGGATTTCTTAATTTTAACTCGACTGGTACCTGTTTTCCCCTATAATATTCAAAATTATGCCTATGGTGTTACAAATATTAACTTATTTACCTATGCTATTATTACCTTTATTACCATGGCCCCTGGTGCGTTTGTATATGCATATATGGCAGGAGAAATTGCACAAAATGGTATTACAACTTCCTTTTTTATTAAATTACTTATAGCAGGGATTGTATTATTTGGTGCTTCTCAAGTTCCAAAAATATTTGCAAAGAGAAAAGGAATTAATATGGAAACAATCAATAAATAAAATCAAGAAGGTTTTTTATGAAGGTTTTTTATAAAAACATTTCAATTTCTATTGTTTGAAAAGAAATCTTAATATGCAAATGTTTTTAAAATAAAGAACAAGGTAGAAATATAAGGCTTTATTTCCCCCAATTTTATATATCTATTAAAAACCGTCTAGAAATTTCTAGACGGTTTTTAATAAATATTAGCATTATAAATAATCTGCAATAAAAATATAGAAACTCTCTATCATAAAATAATAATAACACATGATATACTCAAGTAAGTAGATATCATGATGTGAAATGATTTATTACACAATAATAGAAATTCTATTTTAATAAAGATAGAAGGAGGAAAGACCTTATGAAAAAAAGTAGTGATAAGCTAATCAAAGAAGCTAGATATTTAGCAGAAAGCTATTATAGTAAAGGAAAATATTTATGCTCTGAAGCTATCCTAGCCTCTGTAAATGAAGTATTAGAATGTGGTATGCCAGAAGAATATGTGAAAATGGTATCAGGTTTTCCTGTAGGAATGGGGGGAGCAGGCTGTAGTTGTGGTGCAGTGACAGGTGGCCAGGTGGCACTAGGATTGGTCTACGGAAGAAAAAAGCCTGGTGGGAGCAATAAAAAGATTATGAAACTGTCCAAAGAATTACATGATATTTTCCGTGAAAAATATGGTAGTACTTGTTGTAGGGTTCTTATTAAGGATTATAAGTTTGCTTCTAAGGAGCATATAGAAAGATGTACTAAGGTTACAGGAGATGTTTGTGAAATTGTTATGAAATTAATTCTTGACAATCAGAATTTGCTGTCAAAAATTCTTTAATTTGTATAATTTTGTCAAAAAATATCAAGAGTCTATTTAAATATAAAATTTTATATTAAGTTCTTTTACTAATTAAATTTTGCAACTAAACAGTAATCGATGGGTAAAGTATGATTATGCAACCATAACATACTGTTATGACTACATAACAAATCCTTATGTAAAATATGGAAAAACCTATGATAAAATGAAGATAAAAGATAAATATTTAACAAACATATAAGTTAAGGGGGATGTATATGTTAAAATTATTTAAAAGTATTGTAGCATTATTGATGGTACTTATTCTAGTAGGTTCAGTCGTTGGGTGCACTTCTGAACCTACAGCTCAAGAACCAGTTGTAGAAAGTGAAGAGCAAACAGAGGAAATCACAGAAGAACTAGTAGTAGAGGACAGAGGTTATGCAAGACCAGAAAGCTTAGTCAGTGCAGAGGAATTAAACAATATGGAAAATGTGATTATCGTTGACTTTAGAGATGCTACCTTACCAGGGGGTTACATACCAGGAGCTATTAAAATTGGGAGAGGTGAGCAATTTGCAGAGATAGAGGGTGTAGCAAATATGCTTCCTGATAAAGAAATAATCGAAAGGTTATTAGGAGGTGCAGGGATTTCTAACGATGATACTGTTGTAATTTATGATGGAGATAATGGATTATGGGCTGCAAGATTATGGTGGACCATGAAAGTATACGGCCATGAAGATGTAAGAATATTAGAAGGTGGTTCTGATGCATGGAGGGACGCGGGCTTTAGAACCCAGATGACAGCGGATTCTTTAGAGGCCACAACCTATACGGCTAAAGAAGCAAATACAACTATGATTGCTGATTTAGCCATGATTAAAGAAAGTTTTGATAATGACAACTTAGTGGTACTAGATACCCGAAGTGAAGGAGAATGGAATGATGGAAGAGTTCCAGGGGCGGTATGGATTGAATGGACCAAGGCACTAAATGCTGATGGAACTTTTAAAAACGCTAATGAATTAAGAGAACTTTATGAGTCCAATGGCATTACAGAAAACAAAGAAGCTATCATGCCCCATTGTAGAGCAGCTGTAAGATCAGCCCATACCATGTTTGTTTTAACAGAATTACTAGGCTATGAAAATGTAAGAAACTATGATGGCTCATGGATAGAATATGAAAAATCAGGTGAAGCTATAGAAAAATAAATAGATCAACTAAATCTACAATTTGATATCAGTAGCCCTTTCCTTCAGGAAGGGCTGAATTTTTTGGAAATTACATTATACCTTATAAATAAATATGCTAGAATAATATTAGAAAAAATTCCACTGGTCACATTGATAGAAAAATCAAATACAAAAAGGGAACCACTATGTTTAAGGAGATATATACATTTATTATAACAGCATATAAAGAAAATCAAGAAGTTAAATATGGTAAAATAAAGCATGATTTAGACAACTGGGTGGAATAGAATTAGATGGTATTATTGTTTTTGATTCAAGTAGAGGAAACATATTTCTAAATAGTTATTAGAAAATATAATTTTTTGATAATCTATTGCATGTAGGCAAAAAAAATGATATACTTACTAAGATGAAAATAAAAAGTCTTTAATTCAGTCCAGAGAGGCTGGCAAGATACCGGAATATATAGTAATAATTATTACAAGATTACTATGACTTCTTGCCAGTAGGCAGGAAGTTTTTTATTTGCACTCTGTGAAAGTGACTGACACCAAATCAAAGATTTGGGTCATCTACTTTTCTAAAGTAATACCTTTAAATCAACCCAGTGAGGTTGAAAAGGGAGAAAACAACACTTTTCTCCTTTAACACAAATCAAAGGAGGTTTTTATGATGGCAGAAAACACATTAACAAAAACAACTATGCAAGTAAAAGAAAACACAACGAATTTAGAAAACGCAAAAAAAGTGGTACTAGCTGTCCAGCATTTAATTGCTATGTTTGGGGCAACGGTTTTAGTACCAATCTTAACAGGGTTAGATCCTTCTATTGCACTACTATCAGCAGGGGTAGGAACTTTATTATTCCATCTAGTTACCTACGGTAAGATTCCTGTATTTTTAGGTTCATCCTTTGCATTTATACCAGTAATTCTTACTGTTAGTCAAAATTATGGTGGGGATTTAACCTATGCCCAAGGAGGCATCGTGGTAGCAGGATTGATTTATATATTGATGTCCTTTGCAGTTAAAAAGGTTGGTGTAGAGAAAATCAAAAAATATTTACCAGCTCAAGTAGTAGGTCCTATGATTATGGTTATCGGTTTAAACCTAGTACCTGTAGCTTATGATATGGCATCAGCTCACTTTGTGGTGGCGGCCATCACCTTAGTTACAGCCGTGACCGTTACCCTAAAGGGAAGAGGGTTTTCAAAACAATTATCTATTTTAATAGCCGTAGTAGTAGGATATATACTTTCATTAAATATTGGTTTAGTAAATATAGAAGCAGTAAGAGAAGCAAAAATTTTAGCAATGCCAAACTTTACACTACCTAAGTTTGAGTTAGGAGCAATAGCAATTATTGCACCAGTAGTATTGGCAGTATTCATGGAGCATATTGGAGATATAACAACAAACGGACAAGTTGTAGGTAAAAACTTTATAGAAGAACCAGGATTAAACCGTACTTTATTAGGAGACGGATTAGCAACCTTGTTTGCAGGATTTATAGGTGGCCCTGCAAATACAACCTATGGTGAAAATACTGGGGTACTAGCCATAACAAAGAACTATGACCCAACTATTCTAAGACTTGCTGCGGTATTGGCCATAATTCTAGGATTTGTTGCTAAAGTGGGCGGTTTCCTAAGCACAATTCCAGTACCAGTTATGGGTGGTATAAGTTTGATGCTCTTTAGTATGATTGCTTTAGTAGGTGTAAAAACTATAAAAAACAATGATGTAACCTTTAATGCAAAAAATATAGTAATTATGGCCACTATACTAATACTAGGTTTAGGGTCAGGATATATTGAAACGTATTTAGGTATATCAATTGGTATTCCAATAACTGAACTTGTAAAAATAGAAGGCCTAAGCCTTGCTGCAATCGTAGGTGTTGTATTAAATGCAGTATTAAATAGATAATAATAAAATAATAAATATAAAATCTCTCTAGATACTCTAAGATATGGACTTTGGAGTTTGCTAGGGAGATTTTTATTGAAAAAAAATCGAAGACTACTAACTGATTATCACTGTTGATACTGGGTAATAATTAGAGGAAGAAAATAAACATGTTAAGAGGTGAATAAAATGGAGCAGAAGACAAAAGTAGAAATAGGAAAGAAAGCACCAGATTTTACTTTACCATCAGATATAGGGGAGGAAATGTCCTTAAATGAATTTAAGGGCAAAAATATTGTTGTATTTTTTTATCCAAAGGATCATACTGCTGGATGAACTACAGAAGTCTCTGAGTTCAGAGATCGCTATAATGAATTTAAACAATTAGACACAATGGTTTTAGGAATAAGTAAGGATAGTGTAAAATCCCATGCAAAATTTAGAGATAAGCAAAATCTTCCTTATCCATTACTAAGCGATGAAGAAAAAAATGTACTTAAGCTTTATGGAGTTCTAAAGCCTAAAAAAATGTTTGGGAAAGAGGTTTTCGGTACAGAAAGATCAACCTTTATTATTAATAGAGGGGGCATTTTAGTTAAAGAATATCGAGGTGTGAAAGTAAAGGGACATGTAGATGAAATATTAGCATATATAAAAGATAACGTAGAATAAGCGGTTTAACCGCTTTTTTTTATGTATGATATTTCCAAAAAGTTAAATAATAAGATTTGAGTAATAATATTAGCAACATCCTAAAAAGTATTTATATAGGCAAAGGAGGAAATTTATGGTTAAAAAAATGAAAACAATGGATGGGAACGAAGCTGCTGCATATGTATCCTACGCATTCACAGAAGTGGCGGCTATTTATCCAATCACACCATCTTCTTCGATGGCGGAAGGAGTAGATGAGTGGTCTGCCCATGGTAAAAAAAATATATTTGGACAAACAGTTAAAGTAGTAGAAATGCAATCAGAAGCTGGTGCTGCTGGAGCCGTCCATGGCTCCTTACAGGGTGGAGCTTTAACCACAACCTATACAGCATCTCAAGGTTTATTATTGATGATTCCTAATATGTATAAAATGGCTGGTGAATTGTTACCTGGTGTGTTTCATGTTAGTGCAAGGGCTATAGCCGCCCACGCCCTATCCATATTTGGTGATCATCAAGATGTCATGGCTACTAGACAAACAGGATTTGCTCTATTGGCATCCAGTAGTGTCCAAGAGGTGATAGACTTAGGAGGAATCGCCCACTTAGCAGCTATTAAAGCAAGAGTACCCTTCCTACACTTTTTTGATGGTTTTAGAACCTCCCATGAATATCAAAAGGTGGAAGTAATAGAATATGAAGATTTTGATAAACTTGTGGACTATGAAGCAATTAAAGAATTTAGAAATAGAGCCTTAAAACCTGAAACACCAGTAATAAGAGGAACAGCACAAAACCCAGATATTTATTTTCAAGGTAGAGAGGTTGCTAATCCTTATTATGATGCAGTACCTGATATTGTAGAAAATTATATGCAAAAGATTAAAAAGATCACAGGGAGAGAATATCATCCCTTTGATTACTATGGTGATGAAAATCCCGAAAATATTATTATAGCAATGGGTTCAGTATGTGACGTTATTGAAGAAACCATAGATTATCTAAGGACAAAGGGGGAAAAAGTGGGGGTCATAAAGGTAAGATTATTTAGACCTTTTTCTCCTAAATATTTTTTCAATGTTTTTCCTAAAAGCGTTAAAAAGATTGCAGTCTTGGATAGAACCAAGGAACCCGGTGCCTTAGGGGAACCTCTATACGAAGATATAAGAAATCTTTTCTATGATAGACCAGAAAATCCTATTATTGTAGGTGGAAGATATGGTTTAGGGTCAAAAGATACAACACCGTCCCAAATTTTAGCTGTATTTAACAACCTTAAAAAAGATAATCCTAAGAATCATTTTACAATAGGCATAGTAGATGATGTATCCAATACTTCTTTACCTGAAGAAGATATTGTTGAAACATCTCCAGAAGGTACAATTCGATGTAAGTTCTGGGGTTTAGGCTCCGATGGAACGGTAGGAGCAAATAAAACGGCTATAAAGATTATAGGAGATAAAACTGATTTATATGCTCAAGGGTATTTCTCCTATGATAGTAAAAAATCAGGGGGTACAACCATTTCTCACCTACGCTTTGGTAATAAGCCTATTAAATCTCCTTATTTGGTGTACAATGCTGATTTTATTGCTTGTCACAATAAATCCTATTTACATCATTATGATTTATTAAAGGGGTTAAAGAAGAACGGAACCTTTGTGTTGAATTGTCCATGGCCTCAAAATGAGTTGGATGACAAAATTCCTGCATCTATTAAAAGATTTATAGCAGAAAAAAATATCAACTTCTATATAATTGATGCTGTAAATATTGCTCAAGAAATAGGCTTAGGGGGCAGAATTAACATGATCATGCAGGCTGCTTTCTTTAAACTGGCCAATGTAATCCCTATAGAAGATGCGGCAAAATATTTAAAGGAAGCAATCGAAGATACCTACGGGAAAAAAGGAGAAAAAATTGTTGAAATGAATTATAAGGCAGTAGATAGGGGGGTGGAAGGATTAGTTAAAGTTAATGTACCATCAAACTGGATAAATGCTAAAGATGAAAACATACCTATCAAGGAAGAGCCTGATTTCGTAAAAAATATTCAAAGACCTATAGCAAGACATGAAGGCGATGAACTGCCAGTCAGTGCCTTTAAGGGTATGGAGGATGGAACATTTCCCCTTGGAACAACAGCCTATGAAAAAAGAGGCATTGCTGTTATGATACCTCAATGGCAGACAGAGCAATGTATTCAATGTAATCAATGTGCTTATATTTGTCCCCATGCCGTTATTCGCCCCTTCCTATTAAATGAAGAGGAAATGAAAAACAAATCGGAAGCCTTTGAAACAAAACAGGCTATAGGAAAGGGATTAGAAGGATTAGAATATCGCATACAAATTACACCATTAGATTGTACAGGATGTGCTAACTGTGCAGATATATGTCCAGCACCTAAAAAAGCGTTAGTGATGGTGGATGCAGAAAAGGAAGTTGAAAGACAAAAAGACAACTGGGAATTTGCCCATAACAATGTAACCTACAAGGATTATTTGATGGACAAGAAATCTGTAAAGGGCAGTCAGTTCGCCCAACCATTACTAGAGTTTTCTGGAGCTTGTGCAGGATGTGGAGAAACTGCCTATGTAAAGCTTTTAACACAGCTTTATGGTGATAGAATGCTGATTGCCAATGCTACTGGATGTTCCTCTATCTGGGGAGCCAGTGCACCATCGACATCTTATACCACCAATGCAGAAGGAAGAGGACCTGCATGGGCAAACTCCTTATTTGAAGACAATGCTGAATTTGGTTATGGCATGTACTTAGCTTCGAAACAAATCAGACAAAGGCTGGCAGACTTAATGTTACAGGCTATAAACAGCGATTTAGATGCTGATTGCAAAAATGCTTGTAAAGAATGGTTAGAAGCAATGGATGATGGAGAGAAATCAAAAACAGCTAGTGTCAGATTAATTAATTCAATAAAAACCCATGGACATCATGACAATCCAATAATTAAAGAGATTTTAGATAAACAGGATTATCTGGTGAAACGATCTGTTTGGATTGTTGGTGGAGATGGTTGGGGCTATGACATAGGATATGGTGGATTAGATCATGTTTTAGCTATGGGGGATGACGTAAACATACTTGTTATGGATACCGAGATTTACTCCAACACAGGTGGTCAGGCCTCAAAGGCTACACCAACCGCTGCTGTTGCAAAATTTGCTGCATCAGGCAAAAAAATTAGAAAAAAAGATTTAGGGATGATGGCTATGAGCTATGGGTATGTATACGTTACTCAAGTTTCCATGGGAGCTAATATGAACCATACTATTAAAGCCATTAACGAAGCTGAATCCTATAAAGGTCCATCACTGGTAATTTGTTACGCTCCTTGTATTAGTCATGGCATTAAAACCGGTATGGGTACAACTGTAGCTCAAGAAAAGAAGGCGGTAGAAGCAGGATACTGGCATCTATATCGTTATAATCCAGAGCTAAGGGAACAGGGCAAGAATCCATTTGTGTTGGATTCTAAGGAGCCAAAAGAATCCTTTAAAGCCTTTATAGAAGGAGAAATAAGATATTCCCAGATTATGAATATCTTCCCTGATATTGCAGAAGAGTTGTTCGATGCAGCAGAGAAAAATGCAAGAGATAAATATGATACCTATCGACGATTAGCTGAAATGCAGTATCAGTAAAGCTGTAATAGAAAAGGGACTAACAAACTAGTCCCTTTTCTAAAATTTCAATACTGAATTTACTGGTTAATATTACCAAATATCCTTTTACTTTTGATTTGTATCAACATACTCCTTAGCATTTCGCACTTCTATTTCATCAGGAATAGGAACTCTTGATTGGGGCTTTAAATCTTTAATATTAGCCCATGCAGCTGTTTGATGATTTTCAATAGTTCGATCCCTATGATTTTCCTTAAACTTATTTTTAGCCATAAAAATCCCTCCTTAATACTTATTATTCACAATGAAGGCTAAATCTATGATTAAATCTATTGTATAAAATTTATCTGAAAAATTTAGGATTTCAACATAAACGATGTTAAAGATGAAGGGCGATATTTTTTACAATATAAACTACATAATAATCAAAAAAAACAGACCACATAACTGTGGTCATCCTATACATTTAGTGGGATAAAGAAGGTTTATTGGTAAAAAAGTTTTGTTCTAATGTCTCAACTTCTTTATAGTAAGCAGCAGCATCACCAGTAAAGGGCAAACTTTTTCCAAAGTATTGACGCTCTAAAGTCTCTCTTGCGATATTCCCTACACACCTTTCTTCATGCTTAGAACAATGGAGACAGGTCTCTATTGTTACTAATAGGCTTTGCTTTAACTGGTCTCTATCCAAATCAATCGTTTGAACATCTGCTTGGATGTGGATTTTATTTGGTAGTACATATTGATTTTTTTGTCTAGCTTCCTTCAGCATAGCTTTTACTAAGCTGATAGAACATTGTTGATTTTGGCAAGCTTGACATTCATCTCCTTGTGAACAAACAAAATTAAGAGATTCTTGGATCTTTAAAGTGTTTAAATAAAGTTCTTGGGCTGTTTCTTTTAATCGAGTATTTTTATGACCTCTATTTTTAACCATAGGTTTTAGTAGATATAACAAAATTCCTGTTAAAGTCATAAAAAATAGGGTAGTATTTGTAATGGTAACATAGTGACGAGGAATTGTTTCCCATAATTTCATAATACCAAATAGAAGGAAAACACCAGATGATGCTAGTTTTATTGCTATTTCAGGTATATTTTTACCTATCTTACTACCTATCCATATACCTATACCGCTGGTTAAAACCATTCCCAATACTGTACCTATCAATATAAAATGGGGATAAGTGGCTTGTGATGCTAGAGCAATTGTAGTTAATTGGGTTTTATCTCCCAACTCTCCAATAAAAAAAGCTGTGGCTACAGTCAAAATAGGACCATATTTATTTGTTGATTTTTTGTTTTCTTCTTCAGTATCTTCTACTAGTCCCCAAAGACCAAAGATAATAAAGGAACAACCGGCTATTAGTTGAATAAGAGTTAAAGAGATGGTTTTCGATAGATAAAAACCTATAAAAACTGCCAAAGCATGATTGGCTAGAGAGCCAAATAATACTCCTAATAAAACCTTTTTAGCGGGGTATTTAGTAGCAAAGGTCATGGCTAGTATTTGTGTTTTATCCCCCATTTCAGCAAGGAAGATAAAAAAACAGGCATAAATAAGTTCGGTAATCATAACTAATCCTCCTATTAGGTCAATTTTCTCTTTATAAATGATTAAACATAAATCTTAATGAAAAATACTAAGTGATAGCCTTTAGAAAAAGGGATTATAACTTCTAGTCCCATATCTAGGGGCTGGGGCGCAGGAACCTGTGTTTTTTACTAAGGTTAAGAAATTAATTGTCGATAAAAAACGACACAGTGATATTCCTACATGGATACCCTAGTCTCGTTGTTTTTAAATATATTTTGCTGAATAGTATTAGAGAAGCTTTAACAATTTTTCATAATATCAATAGTATAGCATAAATGGATTAGGCAGACAAATAAAACATACAGGCTATATAAATGCAATGGTAATACGAAGACTTTTGTAAAAGGTAAGAATTTAAAAGTTCAACTATTACTATAATTAATGATAGGAATACTTCTGATACAAAACAAAATATGATAGAATGAAAATAAAACATACTATAATAAAAAAGGGGTTTATAAAGATGGGGAATAGAGAAAAACAATTAGAAGATTATATAGAAAAAACTATGTTTTATCAAGATATCCCAGGGGTTGCTATGGTCATTACAGATAAAAACAAAATTATATACAGTAAAGGATTTGGTATCACTGATATATTATCTAAAAAGCCTGTAACTGAGAAAACAATCTTCCATATGGCTTCGATTACAAAGCTTTTTGTTGCTACAGCTATTATGCAACTGGTGGAAAAAGAAAAAATAGACCTTCATAAACCAGTGACCCATTATCTTACACATTTTTCCATAGAAGATAAAAGATATAAAAAAATAACTGTTCTCCAAATGCTAAGTCATACCTCCGGCATCCCTGATTGTGAAGATTATGGATGGGATAGACCAGAATATGATGATGAAGCTCTAAAACGTTATATTACTGGTTTAAAGGATATACACTTAATTAGTGACCCTGGTAAAGAATTTCACTATAGTAATATAGCCTATGAAATACTTGGTTACTTGATTGAGGTAGTTTCTGATATGACCTTTGAAGATTACATAAAGAAGCACATTATAGAGCCTTTGGAAATGGAGGATAGCACCTTGCTTTCTAGAAGCCAAAGTGATGAAATGGCAAAGCCCCATAGCAAGAATCAAGACAAAAAAGTGGTTCTATCCCAAGTTTTCCCCTATAATCGCAGACATGCCCCTAGTTCAACCCTTACTTCAAATCTAGTAGATATGAGCAAATGGGCAATAGTTAACTTAAATAGAGGTGTATTCCAGGGAAAGAAGATACTAGGAGAGAGTAGCTATAGGCTTATGTGGTCCCCCACGATGAACATAAAAGGAGAAGAACAGAAAATAGGCTTAGGTTGGTTTTTGAGTAAGCAAGGACAGTACGATATAAAGGGTCATGAAGGTAGTGATATAGGCTTTAGAACAAGCTTTGGAGTAATACCTGAACAATCTCTAGGAATTGGTGTATTTGCCAATATGGACAATGTATCCACTAGAAGAATCATGAGAGCCGCATTTGATATTATATTAGGTGTGGAGTAAAAAAACTATAGAAAGTAAGTGGAGGAAACCATGCATTCAATTATCCAAGGAATTATTTTAGGATTTATTATTGTATTACCAGGCATGAGTGGGGGAACGGTATTTGTTATTTTTGGCATATATGAAAGTATGTTAAAGGATCTAGTAAAGCTTAATGTAAAGCCCTATCTTCCTTTATTAGGGGGGGCCCTTGTGGGTATTTTGGGGGGTGGAATGGTTTTTGCACTATTCTTTGAATCCTTTAGAGATGAAACTGCTATTTTTTTGATGGGATGCTTGATAGCATCTATTAGAGCCGTGTTAAATTCCTGTCCAAAGTTAAATTTGAAAAGATTTCTTTTTTTAGTAACTGGACTTTTAATGGGCTATTATGTAGGTGGAGAGCCAATTGGTATTATGATGAATCGAGAAGAAGTAAGTTGGGTCCTCCTAATCGTTGGAGGAGCTATATCCAGTGCCGCCATGATTATTCCTGGTATACCTGGTAGCTCCGTTTTGATTGCTTTGGGACTTTATGATAATATGCTGTATTATATAAAAGAGCTAGCAATAGTAAACCTATTATTTTTTGGAATTGGAAGTCTGTTAGGAATGTTCCTTTTAGTGAACCTTATTAATAAAATATATGAAAAGTATAGAAGTTACATTTCCTACTGTTTTGCAGGTTTAATAGCTGGTTCTTCAAGGGCTCTTCTACCCTATTCCTTTAAACCTTCTATTGTACTGATTTTTATCGCCGGTTTTGCCTTAGTATGGATATGGAGTGGTAAAAAAGAATACTCATCCGATAAACTTAGAGAAGATGGAGCATAAAATAATGTTGTCATATTTTTATGAACAAGCAAATACAATAATAAAAAGGCTCTAGGATATTGGGTGGAGGTGCAAAAGGTGAAGGTATTTGTATTTGCAGGAAAGATAAAGGATTTACGAAAATACTTAAAGGCATGGAGAATAGAAGGAAATAAACAAAACTATTAAATCACCCCTGTAACCTCGCATTTAAGCGAGGTTTCTTCACTTTTTCAAAACAAATAAGTGAAAATAAAGGAGATATAGATAATAGTAAGATTACTATCTTTTTACATAGCTAAGCTTTTCTATATGTTGGAAAAACCAAAATAATGTGATAAAATAATGTGATAAAATAATGTAATAGTATTATAATTTTATTGTAGGATTATAGTCACTATACAAAATAATTTTCCTGAAGTAGGTGTGACAATGGAAAAAATACGGATTTTGGTTGTAGAAGATTGTAAGATTACTTCCAAAACAATTCAAAAAAGCTTATTAAGCCTAGGCTATAAAGTTGTAGAAATAGTTACATCGGGAGAAGCCGCTGTAAATGCTTGTTTTTTGCATAAACCGGATTTGATTTTAATGGATATCGAAATTGAAGGAAATATGAATGGGATTGAAGCAGCTGATAAGATAAGGTTATCCTTTGATATTCCTATCATCTATTTAACAGCCTTATCTGATGAAGATACCCTAACACGAGCTAAAGCAACAGGAGGATTTGCTTATTTAATAAAACCTTTTAGAAAAAGGGATTTATATGCCAATATAGAGATGATTACCTATGCCCATAAAATGAAAAGGAAGGCCAAAGAAAATGAAGTGAAATATCGCAATATTTTTAACAATATGTTTGAGGGTTTTGCCTATTATAAAGTTGTATTGGATGAAAATAATATTCCTGTAGATTATATTTTTCTTGAAGTAAATGATGCGTTTGAGAAGCTTTTAGAGGTGGAAAGAGAAAAAATCATAGGAAAAAGTATAAGGGAAGTATTTGAATCTAATGAAAATAATGGTTTTATTGATGAAATGGGAATTCTTCAAGAGGCCATAGGAAAGGAAAAAAATTTACATATTCATGAACACTATTTTAAAAAAGTACAAAAGTGGATTTCTATTACTATCAGTATTCCACAAAAGGGTTACCTCTCTATACTTTTGACAAATATAACAGAAAGAAAAACCTCAGAAGAAAAACTTAAATATCTAACATTCTATGATAAACTAACGGGACTTTATAACCGTGCTTATTTTGAAGAAGAACTAAAAAGATATGACACAAAAAGACAGCTGCCATTAAGTGTGATTGTTGGGGATATTAATGGGCTAAAGCTAGCAAATGATGTGTTTGGTCATAAGGAGGGAGACAAGCTTTTAATTAACGTAGCTCAAAAGCTGAAAAAAAGCTGTCGCTCAGAAGATTTAGTGGCAAGATGGGGTGGAGATGAGTTTGTTATTTTGCTACCTAAAGCTGATGAAGAAGCCGTTAAAGATATTTGTGCTAGAATAAGAGAAGCCTGTAGGCTGGAGGATGATTGTTTAATTCCCACAAGTATAGCGTTAGGCTTTGTTACTAAGAGTGATGAAGAAGATATTTTGGGGCTTTTAGTAGAGGCAGAAAATAAAATGTATAAAAACAAATTATTAGAAAGCAAAAAAGCCCATGAAAACATTATTAATTCTTTGAAACTAAATTTAACCATCAAAACCCATGAAACAATAGAGCATATGAATAATATTAAAGAAAAACTGTTGTTAATGGCAGACTATTTAAAGCTATCTATAAAAGTTAAGAATGAGCTGATGTTATTAGCAGAATTCCATGACATAGGGAAAATTTCAACACCTAAAAAAATATTAAATAAACCGACAACCCTGACAAAAGAAGAATGGGATATTATTAAACAGCATCCTGTTACAGGATATAGAATTGCATCATCCTCCACAAATTTAATTCCAATTGCAGAGGCTATTTTGTTTCACCATGAATGGTGGGATGGTACGGGTTATCCCTTAGGAGTAAAACAAAAGGATATTCCCATCACAGCTAGGTTATTAGCCATTGCAGATGCTTATGATGTCATGACCCGTGGCCGACTCTATAAAAATCCTTTAAGCTCTTGTGAAGCTCTTCGAGAAATTAAAAATTGTGCCAATAAACAGTTTGATCCAGAGTTTGTAGAAATTTTCATTAAGATTATGGATGTAAACACGGTAATATAATAAAGGCACTTATCACCAAAACATGGGGGTTAAGGCCTTTTCCTATAGGAGGAAAAATTATGAAGGATAAAAACAGTAGACCAGTTAACATTTTACTGATAGAGGATGAAAAAATTAATCAAAAGGTAGCACAATCACTATTGAAAAGTAGAGGATGGAGGATTATCACAGCCCTAGATGGCCAAGAGGGAATAGAAAAGTTCAACCAAGAAGATTTTGATGTAATTTTAGTAGATATCCATATGCCTAAACTCAATGGTTTTCAAGTGACTAACAGAATTCGTAGGATAGAGAGACACCAAGGAAGGTACACCCCTATCATAGGTATGTCTGCCAGTGATATACCCAAAGATAAGGAAAAATTCGTAGGTGTAGAAATGGATAGTTATATACTTAAGCCCTTGAGGGCGGAAGAACTTTATCAAACGATAGAAACCTTATTATCAAAATATAAAAGACCCTTATGCCCCATAGATATAGAAGCTGTCTTAGCTAACTTAGAAGGAGATAAAGATCTATTAAAGGAGCTGATAGAGGATTTTATTGAAGAAGAGTATTCGATATTATTATTAAAGGAAATTGAAGAAGCTATTAATCAAAAGGATTATAATAAACTATATAAAAAAGCTCACAAACTCAAGGGTGCTGCTGCTTGTCTTCAAATACAAGGTATTTATGAGATTGCCTACAAATTAGAACAGTGTGGAAAAGCCCTTAGTAATGAAGGTATAGTAGAGATATTTGAAGCATTAAAGAAAGAATATCAAATAACAAAAGATGCTTTAGAAAACTATCGGTGGGAGGATTAGAGGCTGTAAATTCCTACTATATATTTTAAAAAATCCATAGATAAAGAATGTAAAAGCTATAATTTGGGCAAAATGCAATAAAAAGCCGTGTTTTTAACTTTGTTGGAAAGGAGTATTTAACCATGAATTTTACAGTAAACACAAGCTATAACGGTTTTAAACTATTGGAAGAAAAAAAAGTTAAAGAAATAAATTCTATGGCAAGAATATTTGAACATGAGAAGAGTGGTGCAAGATTACTACACATAGCAAATGATGATGATAACAAAGTATTTTCTATTACCTTTAGAACTCCTCCTACAGACAGCACTGGTCTGCCACATATTTTAGAGCATGCTGTATTGTGTGGGTCTAGGAAGTTTCCTGCAAAGGACCCCTTTGTGGAGTTAGCTAAAGGTTCATTAAATACTTTTTTAAATGCCATGACATTTTCTGATAAAACCATGTATCCTATTGCTAGTAGAAATGATAAGGATTTTCTTAATCTAATGGATGTTTATTTAGATGCAGTTTTTTATCCCAACATTTATAAAAAACCTGAAATTCTTATGCAGGAGGGGTGGCATTATGAATTAGATAATCCAGAGGAGGAAATAACCTATAAGGGTGTAGTTTATAATGAAATGAAGGGAGCTTTTTCTTCCCCTGAACAGGTGCTATTTAGAAAAATTCAGGAATCCTTGTTTCCAGATACAACCTACCAATATGATTCTGGTGGAGATCCGGAAGCTATCCCAGAATTAACACAGGAAGAATTTACAGCTTTCCATAAAAAGCTCTATCATCCTGCTAATAGTTATATTTATTTATATGGCGATGGCGACATTATGGAACACCTAAAATTTATTAATGAAGAGTATCTACAAAATTTTGAAAAAATAAAAGTAGATTCTGAAATTACTTTACAGACTCCCTATAAAGAACCCAAAACCTCTTTTGTAGAATACTCTATATCAGCCAATGAAAGGGAACAGGATAAAACCTTTTTAAGTTTGAATTTTGTTGTTGGAAAATCTACAAATCCAGAGCTTCATTTGGCCTTTGACATTCTAACCTATTTATTACTAGAAACTCCAGCAGCACCTCTAAAAAAGGCTCTTCTAGAAGCTGATTTAGGAAAAGATGTGTTTGGCTCCTATGATCATAGCATTCTCCAACCTGTATTGAGTGTTATTGTTAAAAATTCTAATGAGGAGGAGCAGGAAAGGTTTAAGCAGGTAGTTTATGATACATTAAAGGCACTAGTAGATAAAGGTATTGATAAAAAGCTGATTGAAGCATCTATTAACATCTACGAGTTTAAGCTTAGGGAAGCAGATTACGGAAGATATCCAAAGGGATTAATTTACTGTATGAAGAGTATGGAAAGCTGGCTTTATGATGAGGATCCAGTTCTACACTTAACCTACGAAAGTGCTTTAGGAAAAATTAAAACTGCCCTAACAACTAATTATTTTGAAAAGCTGATAGAAAAATACTTACTAAACAATCAACATCAATCTTTGTTAGTTGTAACGCCTAAAAAGGGTCTAGTCCAAGAAAAAGAAGAAGAAGTTAAACAAAAACTAGCAAATTACAAAGCAAAATTATCTAAAGAAGAAATTAACCAGTTAATAGAAAACACCTCTATGCTAAAAAGATACCAAGAAGAACCTAATGATTCTAAGGATTTAGAAAAAATACCGCTACTTTCGTTAAAAGAT
This sequence comes from Natronincola ferrireducens, assembly GCF_900100845.1. Classification (NCBI taxonomy): domain Bacteria; kingdom Bacillati; phylum Bacillota; class Clostridia; order Peptostreptococcales; family Natronincolaceae; genus Natronincola; species Natronincola ferrireducens. The sequence goes on from NZ_FNFP01000003.1 coordinate 302,538, forward strand.
ATTGAAGAAAAGGCAGAGAAGCTTCTACTAATAGAGAAAAAGGAAAATGGTCTACCTATACTGTTACATCCGATGTTTACAAATGAAATAGCATATGTAAATTTATTGTTTGACACTACAACTGTACCTAAAGAGCTTATACCCTACGTTAGCTTATTAAGCTTTATATTAGGAAAAGTTAGTACGGAAACCTATCATTATGAAGATTTATCTAATGAAATTAATATTTACACTGGGGGCATAGATTTTAAGGTTGAAGCCTATTCTTTAAAAAATGATGATGGAACCTACTTCCCTAAACTGATGATTCAATCAAGTGCTTTAGTAAAACAATTACCAAAGCTATTTCATATTATTGGTGAATTAATAGGAGCTACAAAGTTTAACGAAACAAAACGGTTAAAAGAAATAATTCAAGAAGTAAAGTCCAGATTAGAAATGAATATTTTACAGGATGGTCATATTGTGGCAGCAAGGAGAGCCACCTCCTATTTTTCTCCAATAGGACAATATAAAGAGATGTGTACAGGGATTGCATACTATGAATTTATTGAAGAATTAGAAGGAAACTTTGATAATAAGCTTCAAGAAATACAAAGTAATTTAGAAAAGCTAATTAAAATGATTTTTAATCAAGATAACTTGTTGGTAAGTGTAACAATAGAGGAAAAGGATTATAATAAGTTTCAAGAAGCCTTTAAATCTCTTATAAATTATATGGGCAATGAAAAGCTAGACAAACAACAATATCAGTTTGATTATGGTCCTAAAAATGAAGGGTTATTAACCTCCAGCAAAGTACAATATGTAGCTAAAGCCTATAACTTTCAAAAGCTTGGATATGATTACACAGGTCATTTGCAAGTTCTGAAGACAATTATTAGCTTAAATTATCTATGGAACAAAGTAAGAATCACAGGGGGAGCCTATGGGGCTATGGCGGGCTTTAGTAGAAATGGAAACATATATTTCACCTCCTATAGAGATCCAAACTTAGATAAAACATTAAAGGTATATGATGAAGCCCATAAATATATAAGTGAATTTTCTACTGATGAACGGGAAATGACTAAGTATATTATCGGTACTATTAGCAAAATAGATGCACCTTTAACTGCTTCCATGAAGGGACAAGAAGCTACTGCTTACTATATAAGTCAAATTAGTCAAGAGGATATACAAAGAGAAAGAGATGAAGTGTTAAGGACAAAGCCTGAAGATATAAAAAATCTAGCTAGATTAATCAAAGATGTTATGGAAAAAAATTATTACTGTGTATTAGGGAATGAAGGAAAAATACAGGCTAACAAACATATTTTTAAAAATCTAGTAGAGGTATTTAAGTAGATAATCAACGTTAGGATGGGATTAAAAGAGTTAATAGCTTAAAGGCATGAAGATTGAACTACTTATAAAAATAGAAAAAATCTATTAAACAACTAAACTATTATAGAAGAGTAGGGATCCATAGGGCCCCTACTCTTCTATAATGTAAGGTATTTTGATAATATCCCGTTGAATAACTTTATCCCAAAATCTTAGATGAGAGTAGCTACCATAAAAATATGGATTCCCATCCTTCACTTTACCCTTTACACAATCTAGTTTAATAATTGCTAACTCATCTTTGATGGAAGGAATGACCTTAAAAACATTCATAAAATCTGTCAAATCAGTTTCTTCGGTTGTTAAATAAAGGGTCTGACGAATTTCATGTTGACAAATAGAACAGCCCAGTCTATAACTCAAAAACAGCTTAGTATTTAACTCACGACGGATCTGGATTTCGGTAATGGGTATTTGATTACTACAAGAACATTTTAAAAAAACCATTATAGGATATCTAAACTGAAGTTTACGCATAGACAGTACCTCCCTAAAATTTGCAAAAACTTCTTTATTGATACCAGACAATTTCACAATTTAGTGCAAAAATTCAACTATAAATACCTACCTATTAAAATATATAATAAACATACTAGTAATATTAATAAATTAACATAAATAGTATGAAAATTCAATAATTTATTTGATTTTTATCTACTATATTAAAAGCGATGTTAATAAAATAAAACACTAAAAATTATGGGATAATTTATGTAGATTTATGGGTGAGAAGGTTTATCTACTAAAAGATTATTAGCTTTTTTAAAAAAATTATTGACATCAACAAAAACCTATGATAACCTATCTTTTAAAGATTAATATATTAATGACAATAAACCATGAAGGTTTGCACTTAACTGTGAAGAGTTAGGGCTGCTTTTATGGTTTTTATTTTCAAAATTAAAATTTCTAAAAATTAAAATTCATATAAGTCCTTAACTATACCTAACGTTTATAGGAGAGGGCCTATTTGTCGTGCCTTTTTTCAGAAAAAAACAAAATATTTATTGCAAAGGTAATTAAATTATGGTACACTGAAGTCAAAGTTCAAAATAAAATTGTGACAAAAAATAGCATTTTTTTTGACTTTTATTGATATTTTATTAACAATATAACAGAATATTTTTTTCGTGAATTTTGTTAATAAATTATCACAAACCTGTAAATTACATACTGATAGAATAAAAACATTAGCAAAACCAAGTAAAAGTCAATAAAAAAGGAATTGCTCAAAACAATAACAATTATTATTTGGCTCTAAATTTAATAATAATTATTAATTAAAAGTGTTATATTTTTAACGATAATTACTCTCAAATACCTTAGATTTTAATAACGATTATTAATTAAAGATGTTTCTAATAACTACTATTAATTACAATTAATTACTGAAAAATCCATTTTCGATCCCATTATTTAAGTAGGTTTCTTTATGTACAAAGAATTATTTAAAGCGTAACACTGGGGGATCACGTGCAAATCCCATTATTTCAATATTCTGCAAATTACGACATTGAAATGTTGTGTTATAAACAAAAGACATGGAGGTTGGCTGGTTTTCATGTAATACATAAAAAATACAAAAAATCATTCAATTTTAACGAAAAGTTTTTATGTGTTATCAAAATATATTTTTTATAGGGGGAATTAAAAATGAGTGAAACAAAAATGGTTTCTCTTGATGAAATGGATGAGCAATTAATCCAGAAAGCAGAAGCAGAAGGCGTAGAGACTATGTGGGACAGAAAAAAAGCTATGAAGGCACCCTGTGGCTTTGGGGAAAAGGGAGTATGCTGTAGAATTTGTGCCATGGGACCCTGTAGAGTAAGTCCAGTGGAGGGCAAGGGGGCTCAAAGAGGTATCTGTGGTGCTACGGCCGACACAATCGTAGCTAGAAATCTTGCAAGAATGATAGCGGCAGGAACATCAGCCCACTCTGACCATGCTAGAGATATAGCCCATGTTATGCATATGGCTAGTAGAGATGGAAATTATACCATTAAAGATGAAAGGAAATTATTGTCATTAGCTGAAGAATGGGAAGTAAACACAGAGGGCAGAGATATCTATGATGTAGCCCATGAAGTGGCAGAAATCGCATTGAATGAATTCGGTAAACCCTTCGGCACATTAAAGTTTCTAGAAAGAGCTCCTGAACCAAGAAAGAAAATTTGGAGAGAATTAGATATTGAGCCTAGAGCTATTGATAGAGAAATCGCTACTATTATGCACTCTACCCATATGGGATGTACCAGTGATGCTGAATCTTTGCTAAAAATTGGTATGAGAACAGCCCTTGCTGATGGGTGGGGAGGTTCCATGATAGGAACAGTGTTTAGTGATATTTTATTTGGAACTCCAGTGCCAAGGGAAACAGAAGCTAACCTAGGTGTTTTGGAGGAAAAACAAGTAAATATTATACTTCATGGACATGAACCAAGTCTATCAGAAATGATTGTTATGGCAGCACAAGATCCTCAGATAATCAAATTAGCTGAAGAGGTAGGGGCTGAAGGTATTAACTTAGCAGGAATGTGTTGTACTGGTAACGAAGTAACCATGAGACATGGGGTTAAAATAGCTGGAAACTTCTTCCAACAAGAATTAGCAGTATTAACGGGAGTAATTGAAGCTGTTATTGTAGACGTTCAATGTATTTTCCCATCACTAACACCAATAACAGACTGCTACCATACTAAGTTTATCACCACATCGCCAAAGGCTAAGATCACAGGTGCTACCCATATAGAATTTAATGAAGAAAAAGCATTAGAGTCAGCCAAAAGCATCGTGAGAGAAGCTATAGAAAACTTTAAAAATAGAAAGAAAGAAAAAGTATTTATACCACAAACAAAGAACCAAGCCACACTAGGCTACTCTGTAGAAGCAATTATAAAACAATTAGACAGAGTTGTAAATTCTAACATCGATCCTCAAGGAACTGTAAAGCCGTTGGCAGATGTTATTAAGGCAGGGGTATTAAGAGGAGCCGCAGGTATTGTTGGGTGTAACAATCCAAAAGTTAAACATGATTATAGTCATATAGAAATCATGAAAAAATTAATTGCAAACGATGTTATCGTTGTAACAACTGGTTGTGCCGCTCAAGCTGCTGCTAAAGCAGGTTTAACAAGTAAAGATGCTGCCAAATTAGCTGGTAAAGGGCTTCAAGCGGTATGTGAATTGGTAGATATTCCACCAGTACTTCATATGGGATCCTGTGTAGATATTAGCCGTATTTTAACATTAGTAGGTGAGACAGCTAAGCACATGGGGGTAGACAACTGTGATTTACCAGTAGTTGGCGTAGCTCCAGAATGGATGTCAGAAAAAGCTGTAGCAATAGCTAACTATGTAATAGCAAGTGGTATTGATGTATTCTTAGGTGTAGAACCTCCAGTAATGGGCTCTGCTGCAGTTGTAGATATGTTAACTAACAAGCTTGAGGAGATGACGGGAGCTAAATTCTTTATAGATACAGATCCTCATAAATTGTCAGCTATGATGTTAGATAGAATAGAAGAAAAAAGAGCAAAATTAGAAGCAAGATTAGGAAAAGAAATAGAGTATGGCATAACTAGAGCAGAGGAGGAAGAGGAAGGCGTTAAAGAGCTTGCATAACACTATTATGCATCTTCCTAAATGAGTTTCAATCCTTAAGTTAACACAATTGATGCTACAATGCTAGTGACAATTGTGTTAACTACAATATATAAAGACTTTGACATTGATAAACATGAAATTTTAAAGATAAAAAATAGACAAAAAATTAGGAATACGGGTGATGAAGATGAAGATAGCTATAACAGGTAAAGGTGGAGTAGGAAAAACAACATTTGCAGCGATGGTTAGTAGATTATATGCAGAAGAAGGATACAATGTTTTAAGTGTAGATGCAGATCCTGATGCAAATCTTGCCTTAGCATTGGGATTTCCAAAGGAATTAATCGATGAAATAACGCCAATTTCAGAGATGAAAAATCTTGTGGCAGAACGCACAGGATCTACTCCTGGCAGCTTTGGCACCATGTTTAAAATGAACCCTAAAGTCAATGATATACCTGAAAAATATTGCAAGCAATACAATGGTGTAAAGGTTCTAACTATGGGGACAGTAGATACCGGTGGTTCTGGCTGTGTATGTCCAGAGCATGTTTTGCTAAAAGCTTTAACCTCTCATCTCATTTTAGGAAATAAAGATGTTATCGTGATGGATATGGAGGCAGGTATTGAACACTTAGGCAGAGGAACAGCAAAAAATGTAGATGCCTTTATTGTTGTAGTGGAACCCGGAGAAAGAAGCTTACAAACCTATAGAAAGGTTAAGCAATTAGCTACTGATATAGGGGTGGAAAAGATATTTGTAGTGGGAAATAAGGTAAGAAATGAAGAAGACAAAAACTTTATACTAGGGGAAGTTGAGGCAGATTGTTGTTTAGGCTTTATAGGCTACAACCCCAGCATAGTAGAGTCCGATAGAAGCAATCTATCACCCTATGATGCGAATGATAAGATAAAGGAGGAAGTACGTAGTATTTCAAATAAATTAAAGGGGGTTATATAATGAGCTTTAAAAGCGATATTGAAATTGCCCAAGAGGCTAAGCTGCAGGATATAAGAGAAATAGCAGCGAAACTTGACCTAACAGAAGAAGATATTGAGCTTTATGGGAAGTATAAGGCAAAGGTAGACTACAATCTTCTGAATAAAGGAAACGGTGGAAAAAAAGCAAAACTTATTTTAACAACTGCTATTAATCCAACTCCAGCAGGAGAAGGAAAAACCACAACTACAATTGGTGTGTCCGACGGATTAGCAAGACTAGGGAAAAAGACCATAGTGGCCTTAAGGGAGCCGTCCTTAGGTCCAGTGTTTGGGGTAAAGGGTGGTGCAGCCGGTGGTGGCTATGCTCAAGTAGTTCCAATGGAGGATATCAACCTTCATTTTACTGGGGACTTCCATGCTATAGGAGCAGCAAATAACCTATTGGCAGCTATGTTAGATAATCATATTAACCATGGCAACCAATTGGGAATAGATAATAGAAAAGTTACATGGCGTAGAGCAATGGATATGAATGATCGACAGCTTAGAAACATCATTGATGGTATGGGTGGTAGAGGTAATGGAGTTGTAAGAGAGGATGGCTTTGACATTACTGTAGCATCTGAGGTTATGGCTGCCTTCTGTCTAGCTAATAATATCATTGACTTAAAAGAAAGATTAGGTAACATCATCGTAGCCTACACAAGAGATGATAGACCTATTACAGCTAAAGATCTAAATGCCCATGGTGCCATGGCAGCTTTATTAAAGGATGCACTTAAGCCTAACCTAGTACAAACATTAGAAGGAACACCAGCCTTTGTACATGGTGGACCTTTTGCAAATATCGCCCATGGTTGTAACTCTGTAATAGCAACTAAAATGGCAATGCATTTTGCAGATTATGTTGTAACAGAAGCAGGCTTTGGAGCGGATCTTGGAGCAGAAAAATTCCTAGATATCAAATGTAGAATGGCTGACTTAAAGCCAGATGCGGTTATCATTGTGGCAACAGTAAGAGCACTAAAATACAACGGCGGTGTAGCCAAGGATCAGTTAAACCAAGAAAACCTTGAAGCCCTAGAAAAGGGATTGCCAAACCTATTAAAACACGTAGAGAATATTACAAAGGTATTTAAGTTACCGGCTGTAGTGGCTATCAATAGATTCCCATTAGATACTGAGGCGGAATTAGAGTTAGTAAGAAATAGATGTAAAGAATTAGGGGTAAATGTAGCCTTATCAGAAGTATGGGCAAAAGGTGGAGAAGGTGGAGAAGAACTGGCACAGGAAGTATTAAGACTGACGGAGGAAGAATCTACTTTAGAGTATACATATTCATCAGATATGCCAATTGCAGATAAGATTAAAGCAATTGCAACAAAAATCTATGGTGCTGATGGGGTAGATTTCACACCTGCAGCCTTAAAGGAAATGGATAAACTAGAAAAATTAGGATTTGATAAGTTACCTATCTGTATGGCAAAAACCCAATATTCCTTAAGTGATAATCCAAGCTTATTGGGAAGACCAGAAGGCTTCAACATCACTGTAAGACAAGTAAAAGTATCGGCGGGAGCAGGCTTTATTGTAGCCCTTACAGGAGAGATTATGACGATGCCAGGATTACCAAAGGTACCTGCTGCTGAAAGAATTGATGTAGATGAAGAAGGGGTAATCACAGGATTATTCTAAAAATAAATGCTGGGAGGAAGGACAATGAAATTAGTAGATAAAAGCTGTAGGGAATTTACTAATGTCCTCTCCTCTAAAGCTGCTGTGCCTGGAGGTGGAGGAGCAGCAGCTTTAGTAGGAGGACTGGGGGCTGCTTTAGGAGGAATGGTTTGCAACTTAACCATAGGCAAGAAAAAATATGCACAATATGAAGAAGAAGTTAAAGAAATTTTAAGGAAAACAGAAGAATTACAAGAAGATTTACTTAAGATGATAGACGAAGATGCAGAAAACTTTTTACCTCTTTCGAAAGCCTATGGACTCCCCAAAAACACTGAGGAAGAAAGGGCTGAAAAAGAAAGAGTATTACAAGAAGCCTTAAAGATTGCTTGTGAAGTACCTATTAAAATTGTAAGAACCTCCTATGAAGCTATCAAACTCCACGAAGCATTGGTGGACAAAGCCTCTAAATTAGCTATAAGTGATGTAGGTGTAGGGGTACAGTGCTTAAGGTCAGCTTTAATAAGTGGTCAACTAAATGTTATTATTAACATTAGCATGATTAAAGACGATGACTATGTGAAAAGGGTTAAAGAAGAAACCGACACTCTAGTAGCAGAAGGAACAAAAATTGCTGATGAGGTGTATAAAAAGGTAGAAGCAATCCTTTCGTAAGCAGTGATAATGTTAGGTAATAAACAATGCCTGTTGATATAAATATAGAGAAGGCTACTCATAAATAGCAAAACATTTCAGCATAGATAAAAAATATGGAATGGGGGATTAACATGGGAGAGATTATTAAAGGCAAACCAGTTGCTGATAAAATCAGTGAAGACTTGGTTCGAGAAATTGAAGGATTAAGAGGTAAAGGGATACAACCTAAATTGTCTATTGTAAGAGTAGGAGCTAGACCAGATGACCTTGCCTATGAAAAGGGAGCTTTAGGTCGATGTAAGAAGGTGGGAGTCGAAACAGAAGTTATAGAACTAGCGGAAGATATTACTCAAGATAAATTTATAGAAGAGTTAAAAAGACTAAACGAAGATAAGGCTGTAAACGGAATACTTATTTTCAGACCACTTCCAAAGCACTTAGATGAAAGTGTTATCAAGTATGTTATTGCACCAGAGAAGGATGTTGATTGCTTAAGTCCAATTAATGTTGGGAAGATGACAGAGGGAGACAATACAGGATTTCCTCCTTGTACACCAACGGCAGTAGTAGAAATACTAAAGCATTATGGTGTAGAACTACAAGGTAAAGATTGTGCTATTATAGGGGCTTCCATGGTGGTAGGTAAACCTGCAGCCTTATTATTATTAAATGAAAATGCTACAATTTCTGTTTGTCATATCTTTACTAAGGATTCAGCTAAGGTGGCTAGCCAAGCTGATATTGTAGTAGTTGGGGTAGGAGTACCTAGATTAGTAAAAGAAAATTGGATTGCAGAAGGTGCTGTAGTAATTGATGTAGGTATTAATGTAGATGATGAAGGTAATCTATGTGGGGATGTAGATTTCGATGGTGTGAAAGATAAAACTTCCATGATTACACCAGTACCAGGTGGAGTAGGATCTGTTACCACATCTATATTAGCTAAACATGTAGTGAAGGCTTGCAAACAGCAAAATAATTTATAGGGACAATAGGGCTTATTTAACCAGTAAAAGAGCAAAAAACTTTTTTACTGGTAAGCTTCTGAAGAAACTTTGGTTAAAAGGGGGAATAGAAAATGATTATTTCACAAAAAAAACCTATGGAAGAAATTTTAAAGTTCTTAGAGAAAAGTTCCAAGGTTATTATTACAGGATGTAGTGAATGTGCTTCTGTATGTAAGGTAGGGGGAGAAGAAGAAGTACAGGAAATGAAGGAGCGTTTAGAAGTAGAGGGAAAAGAAATTTTAGGAACTACTGTGTTAGATGGTGCCTGTAACTTTTTAAATACAAGAAAAGATTTAAAGCAATTTAAAGAAGAAATAAAGGAAGCTGATGCTATACTTTCCTTATCCTGTGGTGACGGTACTCAAACCATAGCTAAAGCTGCTAAGATTCATGTTTATCCAGGAACAGATACTATGTTTATTGGGGAGATAGAGAGAATTGGACAATTTGAAGAAGCCTGTAAAGCCTGTGGCGAGTGTGAACTAGGCTGGACCGCATCCATTTGTCCTATAACAAAATGTGCTAAAGGATTAATCAATGGGCCATGCGGTGGGGCTAGGGATAGAAAGTGTGAAGTTGGTACAGAGAATGACTGTGCTTGGATCATGATTTATGAAAAACTAAAGGAATCTGGAGAATTAGCTAACATGATGGAAATGAGGGCACCAAAAGATTTCCAAAAATCAAATAGTCCTAGAAAAATAAATCTAAAAGAACAAAACAAACAAACTGTAGAAGCTTAGTGGATAAGGGGGTATTCATATGAGTTTATTAAAAGAGGTATTAGAAAGAGGAGAATTTGCTGTAACTGCAGAAATGGCTCCACCAAAGGGAATAGACTTGAATCATTTAATGGAGTGTGCAAGAGCTATAAAGGGTAGAGTCCATGGTGTAAATGTAACTGACTTTCAATCGGCTGTTATGCGAGCTACTTCTTTAGTAACATGTAAGTTATTAAAGGATGAAGGATTAGAGCCAGTTTTACAAATGACCGGAAGGGATAGAAACAGAATAGCTATTCAGGGGGAATTTTTAGCAGCGGGGGTTTTCGGTATTAAAAATGTATTGTCCCTTACAGGAGACCATACAGTAGTTGGGGATCATCCTCAGGCAAAACCCGTTTATGATTTAGATAGTGTTGGGATTTTACAGACGGCAACTATTATGATGGATGGGAAAGACTTAGTAGGAAATGATCTGCAGGGAACTCCAGAATTTTTCTTGGGGGCATGTGTGACACCAAGGTTTGATCCTGTAGAAGCTCAAATATTAAAAATGGAAAAGAAAATCAACGCAGGAGCTAAATTCTTCCAAACTCAAGCAGTGTTTGATATAGAAACCATGAGGGAATTTAGAGAAAAAACAAAGCATCTAGATACAAAAGTTTTAGCAGGTATAATACCTCTTAAATCTGCTGCAATGGCGAAGTTTATGAACAACAACGTTCCAGGAATTTATGTGCCAGAGGAACTGATTGAAAGAATGAAAAACACGCCAAAGGAACAACGGGTTGCAGAAGGAATAAAAATTGCAGGAGAGTTTATTCAACAGCTTAGAGAAGAAAATCTATGCGATGGTGTACATGTTATGGCTATCGGTGCTGAAGAAAATGTACCTGCCATATTAGATGCAGCAGGATTATAAAATGAAAGGGGGTATTTAGAAGTGAAGGTAGCAGTAATCGGTGGTGGTCCAGGGGGATATGTAGCTGCTATCAAGGCAGCAATGCTCGGAGCAGATGTTACTTTGATTGAGAAAAAAAGAGTAGGAGGAACCTGCTTAAATGTAGGCTGTATTCCTACCAAATCGTTATTAGCTTCTTCAGATACACTTGGAGTTGTAAGAGATGCCAAAAGTTACGGGATAAATATTGATGGCAACATTGAACCAGATATGCAAGCTATGATGAAGAGAAAAGATAAAATTGTAGAGCAGCTGGTGAAGGGAATAGAGTTTTTATTTGATAAAAAGGGTATCAACCTAATCAATGGGTTCGGTAAACTAATTGATAAAAATAAAATAGAGGTTACAAAAGAGGATGGATCTAAAGAAGAAGTTGAAGCCGATAAAATTATTTTAGCAACCGGTTCTGTGCCAATTGTTCCCCCAATCTTTCCTTATGATGGCAAAAAAATCATCACCAGTGATGAGGCCCTTTTCTTAGAGGAAGTACCACAGTCCATGATTATTGTTGGTGGCGGTGTAATTGGATGTGAGTTCGGACAATTCTTCAGTAAAATGGGCACAACGGTTACTATCGTTGAGATGGCAGAACAATTATTACCTCATGAGGATAAGGATGTCGCAAAACAGTTGGAAAGATCCTTCAAAAAAGATAAAATAAAGATGTTAACAGGACAAAAGATTAACAAATGTGAAGTACAGGACAATAAAGTCGTTGCATATTTAGAGGGAGACAAAACTGTAGAAGCTGACGTGATGTTGGTTTCTGTAGGTAGAAAACCCTATCTAGAAAATCTGGGGTTAGAAGATATAGGTGTCAATACAGAAAAAGGCAAGGTTGTCGTCAATAAAAAGATGGAAACAAATATTGAGGGCATTTATGCTATAGGCGATATTGTAGATACACCATTCTTAGCCCATGTAGCATCTAAAGAAGGTTTAATAGCAGCAGAAAATGCTTTAGGTGGGGACAAAACAGTTAGCTATAGAGCAGTACCTAGATGTATTTATACTGGACCTGAAGTAGCTGCTGTTGGTATAACTGAAAAAGAAGCAGAAGCCAAAGGTATGATCTATCATGTAGGAAAATTTGACTTCAGAGGATTAGGTAAAGCTCAGGCTATAGGGCACTTCCAAGGTTTTGTAAAGATCTTGGTGGATGATGAAGATATCATCATTGGAGCTGCCATTGTAGGGCCCCATGCTACCGATCTTTTAGCTGAACTTAGTTTGGCTGTTGAGTTACAGTTAACAGCTGAAAAGGTAGGAGATGTAATTCATCCTCACCCTACCTTATCGGAGGGTATTATGGAGGCATTACATGACATACATAAGGCTTGTGTGCATGCAGTATAGAGGATAGGGCCTATTTAAAAGTCCTGTCCCCTCAAAGCAAGGCTTTTGTCTACAACAAACAGGAGGGAGATACACTATGGGATACACAATTGCTGTAGCAGGTAAAGGTGGAACAGGAAAAACAACATTGACAGGGCTTTTAATAGACTACTTAGTAAAGAATGGTGAAAAGCCTATTTTAGCGGTGGATGCCGATGCCAATGCCAATTTAAATGAAGTGCTAGGGGAAGAGGTAGAGGTTACCATTGGAGAAATAAGAGAAGAGGTTAGTAAACGAGAAAATACAGGAAACAATTTTCCTGGTGGAATGACAAAAGCCCAATATCTAAAGTATCGCTTGAATGCTGGGATGATAGAAGGTAGAGGCTATGATTTGTTGGTAATGGGTCGTTCTGAAGGGCAGGGGTGTTACTGTTATGTAAATGGTATGTTAAGGGAGCAAATTGATTCCCTTGCCGATAGCTATAAATACTTAGTTATTGATAATGAGGCTGGCATGGAACACTTAAGCAGAAAAACAACAAAATATATCGATACCCTACTATTGGTTAGTGATGCATCAAGGCGGGGAATTCAAGCGGTGGCTAGAATTAATCAACTGGTGAAGGAACTAGAATTAAATGTAGCAAATATTTATCTAATTGTAAATAGAGTACCTAATGGACAGTTAAAAGAAGATACAATAGAAGAGATAGAAAAGCAAGGACTAAATCTACTTGGGGTAGTACCTATGGATCAACAAATATATGAATATGATGCTCAGGGTATGCCGACAGTAACCTTACCAGAGGATTCCATATCAAAAAGGGCATTGAATAATATATTTTCAAAAATCCAGTTTAAAAAGTAATTTTACTTAAGGGGGCGATTGAAGTGGCATTTAAAATGTCAGTACAGGATTATAAGGGAAAAATTAATGAAGTAGAAGTAGGAAAAGGTGAAAAGGCCTTTAAATTAGGTGGGACAGGAACCATGGCTTTTTATGATTTTGATGGGGACACAGGAAATGCACCTAAGGTTGGAATTGAAATTCTAGATATTGCACCAGAGGAATGGATACCTTCTTTACAGGAACTGTATAAGGATGTAGCAGTCAATCCTGTAGAATGGGCTAAATATGTGGAAAAAGAATTTAATCCTGATTTTATTTGTTTAAGGTTTTTAGGTGCTGATCCAAATGGATTAGATAAATCTCCAGAGGCGTGTGGAGAAATTGCCAAGGCTGTGGTAGAAGCAATTACTGTACCTTTGGTTATTGCTGGAACAGGAAATCATGATAAGGATGCTAAAGTTTTTGAGAAGGTTGCGGCTAGCGTAGAAGGACATAATTGTCTTATCTTGGCTGCTACAGAAGAAAACTATAAAGCGGTAGGAGCTGCTGCTGGATTAGCCTATGGTCAAAAGGTTGGAGCAGAATCCTCAGTTGATATTAACCTTGCAAAACAACTAAACGTATTACTAGGACAATTAGGTGTAAAATATGAAGATGTAATTATGCACATCGGTTGTTCATCCGTAGGATATGGATTTGAATATTTAATATCAACAATAGATAGAATTCGTTTAGCAGCACTAGGACAAAATGATAAAACCCTCCAAATGCCAATTATTACACCGGTATCCTTTGAGACATGGAATGTGAAGGAATCTATTGCAGAAGTAGAGGATGCACCAGAGTGGGGCGATAGAGAAGAGAGAGGTATTGGGATGGAAATTTCAACAGCAGCCAGCATTATGGCTGTAGGAGCTGACGCTGTAATTGTACGGCATCCAAAATCATTAGAGACAATCAAGAGCTTTGTAGAAGCTTTAGCATAATATTAACCAAGTAGAGCTTATGAAAAGGATTATTAAAGGGGGAAGGAAAAATGGCTTTGACAGGATTAGATATATTTAAGTTAACACCTAAAAAGAACTGTAAAGATTGTGGATTTCCAACTTGCTTAGCATTTTCCATGAAGGTTGCAGCTGGGGCAATGGAGATAGAAAAATGTCCGCATATGAGTCCAGAATCATTAGAAAAATTATCTGAAGCAACAGCACCTCCAATGAGGGCTGTAAAAATAGGTAAGGGTGATAATGAATATACATTAGGCGGAGAAACGGTTCTTTTCCGTCATGAGAAAACCTTTGTTAATAGAAATAGATTTGCAGTAATCTTTACTGATGCTATGACAGAAGAAGAAATTGATGGAAAATTAGCCAATATTAAAAAGGTAAACTATGTACGAATTGGTGAAAACATGGGGGTAGAGATAGCTGCTTTAAAGTACACCTCCAATAAAGAGCAATACATAAACTTAATTAAAAAAGTGAAGGATAGCGGTGCTAACCTAGCTTATATGCTGATTTGTGAAGATGTTGACGTACTTAAAGAAGCTTTAGAATTAGTAAAAGATGAAAACCCTGCTATCTATGGTGCTACAAAAGATAACTACGAGGCTATGGTGGAATTAGCAAAAGGAAGCAAGCTTCCATTGGGTATAAAGGCTGAAAATCTAGAAGGGCTTTATGATTTAGCAGAAAAAGTGCAGGGATTAGATTATAAAGAATTATTATTGGCAGTAGAAGGTGGAACAGTTAAGGAAACCTTTAGAAATGTTGTTCAGATAAGAAGAACAGCTTTAAAGGAGCAGGATAGAAAGTTTGGTTATCCTTCCGTTGTATTTGTTAATGAATTAGCTAATAAAGACAAAAATATGGAGATTGCCTTAGCATCTCTATTCACATTAAAGTATGGTTCAATTATCGTATTAGATGATATTGATTATAGCAAGGCATTACCATTGTTTGCTTTAAGACAAAATGCATTTACTGATCCTCAAAGACCAATGAGGGTAGAACCAGATGTTTATAGTGTCAATGGCGCTGATGAAAACGCACCAGTGCTAGTGACTGTGGACTTTGCCCTAACCTACTTTATTGTAGCCGGTGAAATAGAAAGATCAAAGGTGCCGGTATGGTTAGCAATTCCCGATGCTGGAGGTTATTCTGTACTTACTGCATGGGCTGCCGGTAAATTTGGTGGTTCTAGCATCTCTAAATTCATTAAAGAAAGTGGCATAGCTGATAAAACAAAATCTAGAAAATTAATTATTCCTGGACTAGTTGCTGTTCTTAAGGGAGAAATTGAAGATGAGCTGCCAGGCTGGGAGATTATCGTAGGAACAGAGGAAGCAATGCATCTTCCAAAATTTTTAAAGGAATTAAAGGCCAGTGAAGAAGCTGCTCTTGCATAGAAGAGTTTGGTAATTAACAAGGTAATAGAGGAAAGGTTTCCCTTTCCTCTATGATAAATAAAACATAAAATAGGGGGTATTGATATGGAAAAGTTTCTGGTAATTGGTGAAAGAATACATTGTATTTCACCAGTCATAAGAAAAGCATTAGCAGAAAGAAACCCAGAGCCAATCTTAAAAAGAGCAAAGGAACAAATAGAAGCTGGAGCTGACTATGTAGATGTTAACATAGGGCCTGCTGAAAAAGACGGAGAAGAATTGATGACTTGGGCTGTTCAATTAATTCAGTCAGAGTTTGACAACGTTCCTCTAGCACTGGATACTGTAAACAGAAAGGCAATCGAGGCTGGGTTAAAGGTGTATAACAATGAAAAGGGTAAGGCTATTATTAACTCAGCAGATGCTGGGCCTAGAATTGATTTATTTGATTTAGCAGCTCAATATGATGCTAAAATTATTGGTTTATGTGCTAAAGAAGGTATTCCAAGGGATTGTGAAGAGCGTATTGCCTATTGTACAGAAATGCTAGAAAAGGCAATGGAACTAGGAATGGATCCTAGCGACATCTTATTTGACCCATTATTCTTAGTAGTAAAGGGTATGCAGGAGAAACAATCAGAGGTTTTAGAAGCAATTAGACAAATTACAGAGATGGGATTAAAAACTACTGGAGGATTAAGTAATATTTCCAATGGTGCGCCTAAGCATGTGAGACCAATTATGGACGCAGCCTTTGCAGCTATGGCGATGCAATGTGGACTTTCTTCAGCCATCATTAATCCATGTGATAAAGAATTAATGGATACCATCAAAACCTGTGATGTAATAAAAAACAATATTTTATATGCTGATTCTTATCTAGATTTATAAAAAAAGTTTATAGGGGGGTAAAAGCATGAATTTATTTAATGTTATTTATGCTGGTTCTAATCAAGCATTAAGTGCAGCAGAAGGTTTATTAAAGCAAGCTATTGAAGAAAAAGGCAGAGATCATAAGGTGGTTTTTCCTGAAACAGCTTATTCACTGCCAATTATTTATGCAGCAACAGGCTTGAAAATGACAACCTTAGCAGATTTAGAAGGAGCCATTGGTGTAGTAAAAAGTTTAATTGTTGAAGAACCACGTTTAGAGCAAGCTTTAAATGCAGGTCTTGCAACAGCAGTTTCAGCAGAAATTATCGAAGCCATCAAATATGCCTTAAATGAGACGCCCTATGATGCACCTTGTGCAGGTCATATCACAGATGCAACTATCCGTTCCTTAGGGGTTCCTCTAGTAACTGGAGATATTCCAGGTGTAGCCGTTGTTTTAGGAAAATGTCCTGATAGTGAAACAGCTGCAAAGGTAATCAAAGACTATCAATCTAAGGGATTACTTACCTTCTTAGTTGGAGACATCATTGATCAAGCTATAGAAGCTAATGTAAAAATGGGTCTAGAGCTAAGGGTTATTCCTTTAGGCTATGACGTTACCTCTGTAATCCATGTTGTATCTGTAGCCATCAGAGCAAGTCTTATCTTTGGTGGGGTTGAGCCTGGCAAATTGGCTGAACATATGGAATACACTAAAAATAGGGTACCAGCCTTTGTAAATGCCTTCGGACCATTAAGTGAGTTAGTAGTATCTGCAGGAGCAGGAGCTATCGCCCTTGGATTCCCAGTTATTACAGATCAAGTAGTACCAGAGGTACCAACATTATTATTGACACAAAAAGATTATGATAAAATCCCAGCTACTTCTTTAGAGGCTAGAAATATTAAGATTAAAGTAACAGAAATTCCAATTCCAGTAGGCTTTGCGGCAGCATTTGAAGGTGAAAGGGTTAGAAAAGATGATCTTAATGTTGAATTTGGAGGCTCTAAAACCGAATGTTGGGAGCTTGTTAGAAGTAGGGATCTAGCAGATATAGAAGATCATAAAATAGAAATAATAGGTCCTGACATTGATGAAGTAGAAGGAACACCAAAGAGACTTCCGTTAGCGATATTAGTAGAGGTAGCGGGTAAAAACATGCAGGAAGATTTTGAACCTGTTTTAGAAAGACGTATTCACTACTTCATGAACTACACAGAAGGGGTTATGCACGTAGGACAAAGGGATACTACTTGGATTCGTATTAATAATGATACCTTTAATAGTGGCTTTAGATTAAAGCATATTGGTGAAGTTTTATATGCTAAGATGAGGGATGAATTTGACTCTGTAGTAGATAAATGTCAAGTTACCATTATCACTGATCCTGAGAAGGTTGCTACCATGAAGGAGGCTGACGCATATCCTAAATATAATGCAAGAGATGAAAGACTTGCATCCTTAACCGATGAAAGTGTAGATACCTTCTACTCCTGCTTATTATGTCAATCCTTTGCACCAGCCCATGTATGTGTTGTAACACCAGAAAGATTGGGACTTTGTGGAGCTGTAAGCTGGTTAGATGCTAAGGCTACAAAGGAACTAGATCCTGCAGGTCCATGTCAGCCAATTGCTAAAGAAGGTGTTGAAGACGAAATAAAGGGAGTTTGGAGTGCTGTTAATGAGCATATTGCTGAAAAATCTCAAGGCGCTGTAGAAAGAATTACGCTGTATAGTTTAATGGAAGATCCTATGACATCCTGTGGATGCTTTGAGTGTATTGCAGGAATTATGCCTGAAGCTAATGGTATTGTTATTGTAAATAGAGAATTTGGTGCAACAACACCTGTTGGTATGACCTTTGGTGAACTTGCTTCCATGACCGGTGGTGGGGTTCAAACACCTGGATTTATGGGACACGGTAGATACTTTATTTCTTCTAAGAAGTTTATCTCTGCTGAAGGTGGACCAGGACGTATTGTATGGATGCCAAAAGAACTAAAGGATTATGTAAGTGATAAATTAAATGAAACAGCAAAAGAAATGTATGGAATTGATAATTTCACAGACATGATTTGTGATGAAACAATTGCAACAGATTCAGAAGAAGTATTAAACTTCCTAACAGAAAAAGGACACCCAGCATTAACTATGGATCCATTAATGTAATTAAATAGAATACTCCCACTTATTTAAGTGGGAGTATTCTATCAAGATAAAAGGGGGAAATAGCCATGTATCCAGAAAATCTTAAATATCATAGTGAACATACTTGGGTAAAGGTAGAAGGAGATACAGCTTATATAGGCATAAGTGATTATGCCCAAGAACAATTGGGAGAAGTATTATTTGTAGAAATGCCAGAGGTGGGGGATGAAATTCAAGCAGGTCAAGAGTTTGGTGTGGTTGAATCATCAAAAGTAGCATCTGATTTAATTGCTCCGATATCTGGAGAAGTATTAGAAATTAATGAAAAGCTAGAGGATGAGCCAGAGCATGTTAATGAGGCACCCTATGAAGCTTGGATTGTTAAGGTTAAAATAGCAGATGCAGAAGAGTTAGAAGGTCTTTTAAATGCTGAAAACTATCAAGGTGCATTGGCATAATATGTAACTTAATTAAAGAGGGGGTTTCTACCCCCTCTCAATTGTAGAACAACCTATATTAAGTATTATAGCCAAGATCAAATAGAAAAATATAAAAGTTGAAGGATTTTACTTCTGCAGAATAGAACTCTTATGATAGGTTAAAGTTTTCCTAGAAAACAGAGGAGTTTAATCTTATAGAAAGTTATTTTGCGTTGCAACATATTTCCTCACCTTATCTCAGGAGATATCATTGGAGGGATAATATAAAATGATCAATATAAAGTTTCAACCTATGGATATAAATGTACGGGCAGGAGTAGGAGAAAATTTATTAGAGGTTGCCAGAAGGAATGGAATATTTATAGACGCACCTTGCAATGGAGGCTTATCCTGTGGAAAATGCAAGGTAAGGATCATAAGAGGAGTAGTAGATTTCAATGGAAATAACCATCATATAAAAGATGGGGAATTGAAGGCAGGCTATGTTCTAGCATGTAATACAAAGGTAATTGAGGACCTTGTTATTGAAGTTCCTTCAGGTGAATCCTCCTATATGAATGGTATGAAGATCGAAGATTTATCTGGTCCTCGAGATCAAAAAATTTTTCAGCGGGCGAGAGATCAAGTTTTAAACAATGGGATGAAATTTTGTTCTTATATTAAAAAGGACTATCTAGAAATCGATTTACCTACTCTAGATGATAATATTTCTGATTGGGATAGAATAAAAAGACATTTGAGAAACCAACTAGGGTATTCAATGGTGTTTTGCAGACTACCTATGTTAAGAAAAATACCATCCCTCTTAAGGGAAAGTGAATTCAAAATAACCATAACCCACATACCTAGAGGAGACAATAGAACAACTATTATAAATATGGAAATAGGAGATACCACCAATAGGCTTTATGGTGTAGCTTTAGATATTGGAACAACATCAGTTGCTGCCTGTCTAGTGGATCTTTACGAAGGCAAACTATTGGCAAAAGCATCCTCTGGAAACGCCCAAATGAAATATGGGGCTGATGTTATTCATAGAATTATTTATGCTACAAAGAATAATGGCTTAGAAAAGTTAACCCATGCTATTATTCATGAAACAATTAACCCTCTACTTAAAAAAATGTATCAAGATGCAGGTGTAGATAAAAATGAAGTAACAGCTTTTGTGGCAGCAGGAAATACAACTATGTCCCATTTGTTACTTGGAATTTATCCTGACTATTTAAGGCGAGAACCCTATATACCTACATTTTCAGGTGCCCCTTTTATTAAGGCTTCAGAACTGGAATTGGAAGCAAATCCTGAAACATTTTTATATATCCTTCCATCTATAGCAAGCTATGTTGGTGGAGATATTACAGCAGGGGTTTTGGCTTCAGGAATATGGGCTTCTGAAGAAAACATTTTGTTAATTGATTTAGGTACAAATGGAGAGATTGTGTTTGGCAACAAAGATTTTTTAGTTACCTGTGCCTGTTCAGCTGGACCTGCTTTTGAAGGGGGAGAAATAAGCTGTGGAATGAGGGCAGCTGGTGGAGCTATTGAAAGGATAGAAATAGACAACAATAGCTATATACCAAAATTTACAATCATTCACAATGAAAAGCCCAAAGGTATATGCGGCTCAGGTATAATAGATTTAATTGCTGAAATGTTAAAAACCGGTTTAGTCGATAGAAGAGGAAAAATTAACAGAGATTTAAATACCGATAGAATTCGGTTTGATGAATATAATATTGGAGAATACGTAGTAGCTTTTAAAGATGAGTGGGGCATTGAAGAAGATATAACAATTACAGAAATTGATATTGATAACTTCATCAAAGCCAAAGCCGCTGTTTATTCAGGAATTGCTACACTCCTTGACAGTTTAGGGATGGACTTTGATATGATTAATAAAATATATATTGCAGGAGGGATAGGAAGCAGTCTATCCATTGATAAAGCCATCGAGATAGGGTTATTTCCAGATATAGAATTTGATAAATTTATGCATATAGGGAACAGTTCCCTTATGGGATGCTATCTTACCCTTATGAGTGAAGACGCTAGACGAAAGATGGAGGAGTTTTCTAAGGAAATGACCTATATAGAGTTAAGTGTTTATCCAGGATATATGGACGAATTTATATCTGCCTGCTTTTTACCTCATACGGATATCAATAGGTTTCCCACTGTGGAAAAGATATTAGAAGAATATAGTACAAACAGGGCCATTTAAACGGGGTAAACAATCTTCGTGCTACTTAAAGATTTCTTTAAAGCTATAGAAATGCTTTTAAGAAATCTTTTTTAAATAAAAGGCATGTTTAAGATTGATTGTCCATATAGGAACTAATACAACAATATGATAATATTGATATATAATAAACAAGTCATAATACACTGGAGGGGGATAAGCGTGGACATTAAACATACCTTGACACTATCAGATAATGGATGTAAAGATTGTTATAAATGCATCAGAAATTGCCCTGTAAAGGCAATAGCCATAACAGAAAATAAAACAGAAGTAGATGCCAGCAGATGTATCGCCTGTGGGAAATGTTTTATTGTATGCCCACAAAACGATAAAGCTCCTCAATATCATCTAATTAGAGTAAGATCTTTTGCTAATAATAATAATAAACTAGTAGCATCAATAGACCCTACTTTTTTAGCCTATTTTCCAAAAAGTGAGAAGACTATTGTGACTGCTCTAAAAAAATTAGGCTTTCATCATGTTGAGGAAACAGCTGTAGGGATAGATCGGGTATTAGAAGAATACAAAAATTATTATAACCAAACAAAACAAAACTATTATATTACCACAACCTGTTCTGCATGTAATTTAATGATACAAAAATATTACCCTCATCTAAACAAATATATGATTCCAATTCTCCCACCAATGATGGTTCATGGGAAGCTATTAAGAAAAAAATATGGAGATGATATCAAAGTTGTCTATTTTACTCCTTGTATTGCCTCAAAAATAGAATGTACAGACACACAACTAGAGGATTGCTCCATAGATGCTGTTATAACCTTTGATGAATTAAAGGATTGGATGACGTCAAAAAACATCGTTTTAGAAGAATTAGAAGAAGAGGATTTTGATCAAGAAGGAACATTTATTGCTAAAAAGTTTCCAGTAGATGGACTAAAATCAATGACAGACCGTATAACTTCTGCAGAGGATTTTCTTCAGGTAAACGGTGGTGAAAATATTCGGCAGGTATTAGAAAGTATAGCACAAGAGGAATTAGATGCTAAATTTATTGAAATAAATTTTTGCTTAAATGGATGTATTAATGGCCCTACCTTTTATAATAGTCAAGTGAATCTCTTTACAAGAAAAAAGCAGGTTAGTGATTATGCTAATAAAAAAGCTATAGAAAACAATTTATTTGAATTAGCTGAGGAGATCAAAGGAAAATTTTATAGGGAATTTAATGATAAAAGGGTGCTTAATTTACAGCCCAGTAATATAGAACTAAGAAAAATTTTAAAAAAAATGGGTAAATTTAATAAAAAAGATGAGCTAAACTGTGGCACATGCGGTTATGAAACGTGTCGGGATAAAGCGGTAGCCATTTATAATCATATGGATACACCTAATATGTGTTTACCTTATATACGAAATAAAAGTGAGACCATGTCTAATTTAATTTTTGAGTACTCACCTAATTATATTTTTTTAGTAAACAAGGATTTGAAAATTTTAAGCATAAATCCAGCGGGGATACAACATTTAAATGTTGAAAAAAAGCATGACGATTTACATTTAGCAACCATATTAGATTATACAGATTATATGGAGGTTTTTGAAACAAAGAAAAGTATATATGGCAAAAAAATTAGACTAGAGGATCATAATCTTACCATCATTCAAAACCTATTATATATAGAAAAGCAAGATAGCATCTTAGCTATATTAAATGACGTTACAAAAACTGAAGAAAAGGAAAAGGAATTAATAGAAGTTAAAAAGAATACTGCTGAGATGGTACAAAAAGTCATTACAAAACAAATGGTAATTGCCCAACAAATTTGTAGTGTTTTAGGGGAAACAACAGCCGAAACAAAGGTTGCTCTTAAAAAATTCTTAGACCTTACTATGGAAAAGTCAGGTGATGAGTAAAATGGATAACTTTATTGATGTAGGCTATAGTCAATTAACAAAAAAAAATGAGGAAATATGTGGTGATCGAGTAGAGATTGCTAGGACAGATGATGGGGTTATAGCTGTGATGTCAGATGGGCTAGGGAGTGGTATAAAGGCGAATATATTAGCTACCCTCACTTCTAAAATTGCCATTACTATGTTAAAAAATGGGGAAGAGCTATCGGAGGTTATTGACACAATCATTAATACATTACCCGTTTGTAAAGAGAGAGAAATTGCCTACTCTACCCTGACTATTATCTATACAAAAAAAACAGGTGATACCTATATAGTTGAGTTCGATAACCCCTCTGTTTTTTATTACAATAAAGAAAAAAATATAGTATCAAAATTAAAGTATAATACAATAACAATCAATGGAAGGATTGTTCTAGAAGCCCAATGTCACTTAAAGGAAAACGACAGTATTATTGCTGTTTCTGATGGGATAATCCACGCAGGAGCAGGGGAAGTCCTTAACTATGGCTGGGAATGGGAGCATGTAGCTAAATATTTACAAGGAATATGCTTAAACAAGAATGCTATGATGATTTCAAAGTCCTTAACAAACATCTGTAATGATTTATACAATGACAAACCCGGGGATGACGCTACTGTTGTAGCCATGAAAATGAAAAAGCCTCAAGTTTTTGATTTGTTTACTGGACCACCATTACTCAAAGAAAAGGATCCAGTGTTAGTAGAAAAGTTTATGGATAGTCCTGGAAAAAAAATTATATGTGGAGGAACAGCTGCCAACATTGTAGCCCGAGAACTACAAAGAGATTTAGTTATGGATGTAGACACAGTTACAGAAAAAATCCCACCCATATGCCATATGGAAGGGATCTATTTAATAACTGAGGGTGTATTAACAATGGAACAAACATTAAACTACTTAAGAGAATTTTTAAACAATACTGTATCCTCCAGAACCATAAGGGAATTAGAAGAACAAAATGGTGCTACTATCTTGGCAAATACCCTACTTTATGAATGCACCCATATTAATTTTTACTTAGGCCATTGTTTAAACGCTGCCTATCGGAACGAAGGTTTTCCTCAAAACCTGCAAAGAAAGTTTAAGATGGTAGGACAAATAATTAATAGCTTAAGAAAATTAGGAAAAATTGTTAGTATCTATTATTTTTAAGGGAAAAGGGGGAGAGATATGGATATCCAAGCAATAAAAGAAGATCGTCAAGGGAAGGTTCCTTATGAGTATATTAGAAATATATTTAAGAATTGTGACCCAGAGAAGATGGCTGAACTATCAGGCACCTACTATGATAGTAGGGAAAATATCTTCATTATAAAGCTGATGGGTAGAGATTACATTGTAAAATATCCTACAGGAGAAGCATTTGAAAAGGATGATGGAGTAGAGATAGAATCCTATGCTATTAAAACCATATTTTTAAGATATCTTGCAAATGCAAAAGGTATACCCCTCACGGGAAAAAGCATTACATATAAGGAAATACCTGGAGGTCATGTTTATTATCATAACTTTTATACTAGGACAATATTAAAATTGGCAAAAACTTATGGTAACAAACTAGAGGAATTTATTGTTGCTGGAGAAAAAATAAATGGAGAACCCATTAAAACAGGAGATGCTGGGTATCGCTTTCAGTTTTTGAACAATGTTTATTTAACCTTCATTGTTTGGAAGGGGGACGAAGAATTTTCTCCCACCGCCAATATATTATTTGATTTAAACACTTCCTATTATTTTGATGCAGAGGATTTAGCGGTGGTAGGAGAATTGGCGCTAGCTATATTTAAAAGGCATGGAAACCTTCCGGATTGGAAGGGGTTATATCAAAAACAACAACAAACTGTTAAAAATAAAAACTAGCGGAGATATCTCTCCGCTACATGTGTTTTTTCGCTTCTATCAGCATTTCATTTGCCTTGTCCATAAAGTCAACTGCTTTTTTAATATAGTCAGCTACTTCAGGTTTTTCCATTTTCTTCGATTTTTCTACCCATTCTAAAAAGTTGTCTTGATGGGATTTATTGTGATTAATCCAATGGACTAATAATACCCTCAAAGTTTTTTCATCATGACTCAAAGTAGGATCATCGATGGATTCAGTGGGATTGTGACTGTGATCGTGACTATGGTTATGGTTTTCCTTATTACAGCAACACATAATAATTTCCCTCCCTAATTATTGATAGAATTTATTTTTTAACATTAAACTCCTTTTTTAATACATCAATGGCATCTTTTATTAATAGCATTAAAGGTTTATTTTCTAAGCCTACTAGTTGAAAATTATCTGGTGCAATTGGAAGTAAAATCTTTACAGCTTCAGATTCAGCAACTGCGGTTGCGATTTTATCTGTCACTTCTCCCATCATAGAATTAGGAATAACGATGGATAAGGGTCCTATAATGACATTGGCTTTCTTTGTAGATACCACTATAGCATTTTCTCCCGTTGCTCCTTTGTTGGCATGATTTTTTAACATAGCAGAAGTAGCAGTTGAATTAGTACCCAGACCATATACTTCAAAGTATGAGGGGAGCTCCTGCCTCAAATGGGCAACAATTTGACCACCTATTCCTCCTCCCATACCATCTATTACTGCAATAATCATCTTTTAATCCCCCGATGTTATAAATTTTATCTTGGCTGTATCACAAAATTGCCGCTTCTTAATTCAAAGCATTAGATCAAGGATTACAGACTCATTTTATTTATCAGAAATGATGATTTTATGGTCAATTAGTTTTATTTCCTTTACCTTACCCTCAACTATTTTTTGTTCTCCTAACAAATCAGCTAAATATATTTTTCCGTTTTCTGGCTTCATATAGACAACATTTTCCATAATCTTTTCTTCACCTTTATCTGTAATTAAATAAGCAGTTGATTCACACATTTAAAAAACCTCCTTTAGTAGATTGAAGTACACTTGTGAATTAAGTTTTATTTTATGTATCTTTGTTAAAATTATATCATAATTTTACAAGATGCGTCAATGAATGTTTTTAAAACCATACAAGGAAATCCTTAGCTGGCATATGTTTTTTCTAAAGAAAAATAGGGTTAATGAAAATCTTCAGGTGTGAAAGTCTAAGGCAATATAATAGTAAAAAAGATACAGGATTATCTATGGATATGAGACATCATATTTATGGCAAAAGTCTTAGCTTTATCCTCAATACCATCCACTTCAACAATTGTACCAGGATCATTAGCTATTTCCATAATAGAAAAATAAGGTGGAAGTCTAAAGCCTTTATTGATGTTTAGCGCATCAATAAGTTGCCCAGCAACAGCATCGCTTCCAGAATTTGCAGATATGATGACGGCAAAAACAGCTTTGTCATAGAACTTCATTTTCCTATAAAGAGCCGTTAATCTATTGATAACTGCCATCAAATTCGCAGAAATAGAATCATTATAGTTAGGACAGATCCATATCAATGCATCGGCCCTTTCAATAGCTGGAAGAATTTCTTTAACCATCATTCCTCCATAATAACAACTATTTTGCATCCCTAGATGCTTGCAGGTTTGGTAGGGACATCCAATACAATCTAGAACGGTACCGTTTTCCACATGCAATTCATCTATTTCACAATTGATTAAATTGTATTTTATCATATGCCATAACATTAAAGTATTGGAAGTTTGTTTTGAACTAGAATGTAAAACCACAATCTTTGATTTATCTAAGACTGGGGGCCTGTCTTCTACCAACCTCTTTCCTAAGCGAAAAGATAACTCATAAGATATTTCCTCAAGGGACATATCAAATTTCTTTTGCCAAGTAAGAAAATTGCTTAGATTTTTTGTGGCCTCTACTAAAGAATGACCTATAAAACTACAACCTAGTTGATTAGCAGCAAAAACCACAGATTTAGCAAGAGTTTTTGTATATAAGTTACTAGGACTATGGATTAACAAACCACCAGTTGAACCATTCAAAGCACCATTACCCCTTTTGGTTAAAGAAGATAATATTTTAAACAAAGGCATGTTAAAGCCAACAGGATCCACCTCAATAGCAAATAAAATTTTTTTATTTTGCATATTTGGTATATTATCTGGAGTTTTAATAACAGTAACCTCATAACCCTGGGTAGCCGCTGCAACCATATTAGATAGCTGGAGGGAGGGTTCTCCACACATAATTAAATGGATCATACCATTTTCTCCAACTTGGCATAGGTGTTTTGAAGTCTTTGCAATAATAACTCCGGCAGCTCCAGCCTTTCAACTTCTGTACCTGAGGAAGACAAGCGGTTTTTTGATCCCATATAGACCCCTCCCATATAGGTTGCACTATAATGCCAATCACCTCTAATGGTGGCAATAATAGAGAGGCTTCCAGAGGAAAGAGCAGGGGCGATATAAGGCTTGAAACCCGTCTTTCTAACCTCTAGATTACCTGCCTTTGCTTTATTTGTTAAATATATAGAAAGAATTTCATTGTAATCTTCAATACTGTCTGCTATAACAAGATCCTCCCCATGGGGTCCAAAGGCTCTACCTTCCTTTAAATAATGTAGGGTTTTAGGATTTTCCTTTGCATAATAAGCGGCACGGGCATGCATTACCCCTAAACCATATCCCCTAACCTGCTCTGGAGCTAGACCCTTAAAATCGAAATTGCCTTGGGAATCTTTATTACTACTGTTAAAAACAACCTTACAAAGCAAATCTACAGGATCAGAAACTACGGCAAAGATACCCTTAAAATCGGCAGCTCTAGCCTTCTTGGCAAAGGTCTCAATAATATTGGCATTTTCCTGGAACTGTATCATTCGAACATCCTTCACATCCTTACCAACGGGGGGGACACCTTTAGCAATACAGAAGACAAACATATCACAATTAAAAAATTCACTTTCAGAAATAGGATACACCTCTGGAAACCCTTCATTACCAGGGCAATAGACCTGATTTATTTCATAGGACCAACGCTGGAGTTTATCAGGTGTTCTATCATAGATACCTATAGAATCAATACAGTCTCCTCCCAACAGGCGAAGACCTATTAGCAGGGTACTGCCCACATCCCCTAGTCCAGCTATATGGACTCTCCATTTTGCGGGATGCCTCTCCAGTAATTTATTTTGCCAATTAGGAAAGGTAGTATTAATAGCCATAATTCTCCTATCTTCTATTTTTTCTAGTATCCACTTTGGTAAATCATAAACTTCATTACCATCAACCTGCAATAAATTGAGACCCTCTTTCTTTATAAACAGTAGAGAAGGATGGGTAATAGAGAAGGTTTTTCTAGATATGAAGGGATCTAAAGAGCATAGGTAGTAGATGATTTCATTATGCTCTTTTATTAGTACTTCCTCTACCCTTTCAAACTGGGGGTAATTATTTAATGAAAACATATACTTATTACGGAATTTGTAATAAAACATCTTAATACCTCCTTTTAAGAGCTTTTAATAAAGTTGTATTCCAATCGTTTAAGCAGTTCTAAATCTCTATTAAGGTGAGTAGAAGGATTAACATTAAAGTCATAGAAGGAATTTTTTCCTTGATCTGGACAACGAGGATATAAAAACACCTCCCCAAGTAAAGAAAGGGTGAGCTTTCTTTCATTTGTCTTTTGATAAGTCATTTCTAATACTTTTAAAATTTCTAAAGCATTCTGAATACATACTAAAGATAAATTATAAAGACTTTCATTGGAGACTCCCTTTATAAAGGAGGGTGAAGTGTAGGGTAAAATTAAATTAATAGAGGGAAGTAAGTTTTTTTGGGGGTATATTCCACGCCATAAAGTGTCACCACCTATAAAGGGGTATAAGAGTCCTTCATTGAACCAATGACGAAGCTTAGGGATAAAATAAGCACTATCAACTTCTCTATTTTGAATTTCCATTAATTCCTTACCTTGACCCGACAACATTCCCACAACAATCTTTTTCACATGGATATTTTCTTTTTTCAGTATAGGGTCAAGGGCTTTAATACGGTACCCTTTATTTAAAAGATCATCTATTAGAATAACAGGTTTATTGAAGGCATGTATTATTCTAATTTGCTTTTCTAAGCTTAGGTAATAGGGAAAAGCTCCTATTATAAAGTGTTTCATATTAGGGTTAAACATTTTCTCTGTATGGAGGGTTTTAGTCACGGTATTTGGCACGATGGCTCTGTTTAAAATATTACCAAAAGGAACACACATAGAAGATCCTAACTTCTTAGGATATACAGGAAGTGGAGGAACTTCATTTTCACGACAAATTTTCTTCACGAGGGTTTCTTCTACTATATCTCTATCAAAACAAAGAACTAAGTGACCAGGGTATAGCTTTGTAAGAGCTTCCTGTAGCCTTTTTCTAGTAGCAGATATGATGGTTTTTACATTTTCATTACTTCTAAAGGGTTCTTTAATAAATGTCTGAATATCAAGATTTAAACTACAGGGGTTTGTCATATTTACTGCTAAGACAGGAGGATGGCTTGGGGAGTGGGACAGCTCTTGAAACCCATGGAGCTTTAGTATTTTATATAGCTCCCTCGATGTACGGTCATCTATTTTATTAGTAAATATACCATAACCATAATCATTTTTCACACAATAAGCCAAGGTTTCTGTCAAAATAATCTGACGAATATTATCGGAAGGAATGTCTTCTCTAACAAAAATACCATCTAACAATATAATTCTGCCTGTATAATTTTCACGGACACACTGGGAAAGATGACTATCTTGAAATTCTTGATAAATTAAATCTGAGGGTAGCCAGTGAAAAATAGAATAAGCAAGAATCCTACAATGCTCCTTTGCATCCCGAATTAAAATCAAGGTTGCATTTTTCTTTTGACTAATAGCTTCAATATTTTTAAAGGTTTTATGATAATCTTTGGGATGGAAGATGGATGCTATGGTATTGATTATCTCATAATTAAAGCTATTTCTAACATCAATATCAATAGAAATTGTTTGAACCAATGACTTATATTGAGGCTCTCTTCTATATAAATTGTTAGTATAAATATATTTTTGGGAAAGAGGGTCTATCAATTTTGATATATCTCTATTTTCATCAATATAATTTCTAATTTGTGTAGAACTAATATCTTCGTATTGTGGGGGAAGATTTAGTTTTATAACTGGCTGTTTAAAAGTAATAAGAATCTTTTCCATGTCATAAGCCTTTTCCCCATCGCAATCATCACTTCTTCTTTCAAATATAATGTGAGGAAAGTCAGTAATGGTACTTTGGCTCAGTTCTCTTTTATAGGCAGAGGCATTTAAGATTACATCTGTACCTACTACAATATATACTTTAGAGTGACAAAAGTTATTCTTTAAATCATTTAAGTTTTCAGGATTAGCAAGATTTACTGGAAAATCTTCAGGATACAAATAGATATCCATTTCATCAGCGATTGACATATTAATGATGTTTTTTCTTTGAAGATTAGGCTGAGTACGTTTTGACCAAGAAAATTCATCAACTGCTAGATAAACCTCAAATCCTAAGTCTCTAATAGCTTTAGCTATTTCTTTGTGACCAAGGGTAAAAGGGTCAAAGGAGCCTGGAAAAAAGGCTACTTTTTCCGGCGTTTTTACACAAATATCGTTGAAGGCAAATTTGTAGCTTGAGATAAAACGATAAATATGATTTAATCCAGCAGAGTTAGTAAGAAATAATAACTCGCTTTCCTCTGAATCAGTTAAAAGTGTTAATACTTTTTTTCCTACCAATTGGAATATATAATATTTTTCTTCTAAGGTTAATAAACTTAAACCAAAGACTTCCTTTCCAATAACACTGAAGGAAACTTGCTTAATTTGAGGATTATGATGCACTAAGCCATTTAATAAAATCCCTAGCATTTTTGTCAAACGACGATTATAATGGACATCTTCTTCTTTAAATATTTCTTTGTATTTAGGGTAATTAGAGATAAACACACCGATTGTTTTTAATAATAAGGAATTGATATGGGTGTTGGCATGTTTAATTTTTTCTATTAAATCTTCAATAATTTCATCTAATTCCAGTGGCTTTAGATAAATAATGATTTGTCCTAAATAATTTGGTATATATTTTGTAAATTGTGCACCTTCTATTTCAAGGGTTCGTAGCAATTCAATAGCAAGATCATTTCTTTGCTCCATGGGAAGATGAGGAAACACTTCTACCAATGACTCTCCTGCTTCACTTCTCACATTTTCCACAGCACTAACCTTTAACAGGTTAGAAAAATGCATTGCTATATAAAGTTTATTAATAACAGTATTTTTAAGAGCATGTTCCAATAAGAGCTTAATATGAAATTTCTTTGTAACCCAATTGATTTCTGTTTTTAGATTGTTTAAAAACATACTGGAGATTTTGTTGACGTCTTGATTATAAAAACTCTTTAAATTATCTATTATAGTATCCTCTACACATAATGTCTCTGCTATTTTTAAATATAAAAAGTTTTCAGCCGGTATAGATGACAACTTTACTTCAGTTAACTGGTTAAGGATTAATTCATGGGTTTCACATTCCTTAGAAATATTCTGTGCTAGATAACCTAGGGTGTCTAAAGCAGAAATCCTAATGTCATCATCTTTATGCTTCAGAAAGGATATTACATAATGGACAGCATACTTAAAGAAAGCAGATGCATTGTTTAATGGTATATATTTCAAGCTTTGGATTAGAGCAATATAAATATCTTCTTCCAAACCCTCCTCCTTATAGTATTTTAGAATGATTTCTTTATAGATGTCCTCCTGTTGAGCTTTGCATTTAATGAATAAAGCATCAATAAATGTAGCTAGGCTATATCGTATCCATCTGCGATGGAGGGGGATAATTTTATGGTCAGGATAAATATAACTCTTCATGTATTGATGTAACAGCTGATAACTTGTTATCTTTGGTTTCTCCAGTTTTAAACCTTCAGGAATTTCTTTGCGATAGTTCTCATCGAAGGTAGCTATTAAGCTACCAATAGTAGAGGCACATTGTCTACGGATATCCTCTTCGGGATGAATGATCTTTTCGTATAGAAATTTTATAGCAATAATTTTTTGCTTTTGTGTTAGATAGGTAGAATACTCTTCAAATAAATCTAAATATTCTCTGAGCACCTTTGGATCTTGCTCTGCTCTGGCAATTTCAATAATCTCATTAAGGGAAGTCTCATCTCTAAATTTGTACATTAAATTGATATTGTGATGAATAGCAATATATTTTAGATGCTCAGTTATTCCTTTTCCTTCCATTAAAGCATAATAGGTTTTCCTTATCTCAACATTTTCTTGTACAAGGATATGTGGGTCAATAATTATATCTATACTTAGTAAAAAGTCTTCAAAATCCTTTAATTTCATATAAACACGTCTATAACGATTTTCTTTGTTTTTATCTACATTATCTAACTTCCCTAGTATAATATCAAATGCATCTTCAAGGCCGATCATTTTCATTGATGGTCTATTGTTATCCACCGATATGTTTTTTACCCTAAAATCACTATAAATAAGGATAAGGGATTCTATAGATAAATTTTCAAGTTCAAGATCCCAAACAGAATGATTCAACGCAACATGACCTATATTAGGTATATTATGTTTTTTAAACCATTGGTCTGTATAATAATAATGAAGATAAGCTACTCTTTTAGATTCAGAGCTTCTACAGCCAAATTTACCAATATCATGTCCAGCAGCTCCTCCAGAAACCCTTCCTAAATCCAAAGGAATATTTTTAGACAACAATTGCTCTGCAATAAAAACAGCAAGGTGATGGACCCCACATATATGATCCAATGTATTATGACCTGTAACTTCATGATTAAGCTTCATCATTTCATAAATATAATCATCATAAAAAGCACCTACAAAACTTTTATACTCAGAAACATTCATAAGATTATTTGTTTCTCCAATAGGTAGGAGGTCTAAGGGATATTTACTTTGCATACTATCATCATAGAGTTTTTGGTGTTGAGATATAACTCTTAATACCTTTAAATAGAGAAAACATCCATTGTTTAGAAAATTTTTTAAATCTAATTCAACAGAATTGGGGAAGGACAGACTAAGTGTAAATTGATAGATGTATTGAAGAGGATCCTGGGGAATCTTCTTCTCCCATAAATCCATAAGAATGTTTTTACAAAGCATGAAAACAGCTTTACAGCTATAATTATTGGTTTCTAACATTTCTTCTAAAAAATCAATAAAGGATGAAGACTGGAGATGACTTTTTATAAAATCTTCTTTAATATGATGGGTTTTCAAAAAATCTTTTGACAATAAACAATCATATATTTCATTGTATACTCTGTGTAACTGTAATGATTTCATATATTCTCCCCTCCTACAGGATACTTATTAATAATTATATCTTATTCTATACGAAAATAAAGAAAAAATTAGAAAAATATTACAAAAATTACCTTTTACTTAACTAAAGTATGAATAAACCAATCAAGCCTGTAATAAAAATTATTGAGCAGGGAGGTGATAGCATATTAACGCAATTTCTGTCATTATGTATTGCTGCTACCATGTTGGTACCAGTAATTGGCGATGCAGCAGAAAATCATTATATGGGAATGGAGGAGGATACTGTACTAGAAGAGCATATACCGATAGAAGAATTTGACGAACATATGAAAGAAGATAGAGAAAAAAACACCACTGAAAAAAAAGAAATTGATTATACCATAGCTCTTAGAGAGCTAGGTTATTATAAAGAAGATCATGCCAGTAAAGACATTAATATGAGAAATGCAGTTCTACGGTTTCAAAGTGAACACAATCTTGTAGTAGATGGGTCATTTGGACCAAGGTCAACGAAAGCTCTACAAGAACGTCTGCAAGATAAGGAGTTTCGGCATAGTGATGTAATTACAAATACCCCTACTGACAAGCATTGGATAGCAATAAACAAAACAAAAAGAATTCTAACCCTCTATTATGGAAATGAGGTCATAAAAAAATATCCTATAGCCCAAGGAAAACACCCTTCTGCTACACCAGAAGGAAAATTTACTATAGTAAATAAACTGGTCAATCCTGCTTGGGGTGGCGCAGGTATATCAGCTCCTGTAGCGGGGGGATCTCCTCAAAATCCTCTGGGTTATCGATGGATGGGAATTTCCCATAAGGGAGGTGGTTCCTATGGTATTCACGGAAACAACTCACCTACATCTATAGGAACCAACGTTTCATTAGGATGCGTTCGAATGATTAATTCCGATGTTGAGGAATTATATGAATTGGTAAATACAAAGACTCCTGTATGGATTGGAACAGATGAGAAATTGAAACAATGGGGAGTTCATAATAAGAGCTATGCTTACTAAGATACGGAATAACCGTATCTTTTTTTTATTGTATCCTGTGGAAGCTACTTTTACGAAATCATAGGTTTTAGATCATCTACTTTTAGTCCTTAAAACTCTTGAATGGAAGAAAAAAAAGTAATATGGTACAATAAATAGGTAATGCTATAATTATTTATATAATAGCCAAAAAGCTTTAAGAGGTGAAGATAAATGAACGACAAAAGCTTAAGAGTATTAGAATATACAAAAATCATTGAAAAATTAGTAGAACAATGCACATCCTCCCTAGGAAAAGATGTAGCCCAGCAATTAAAGCCTATAGAGGATCTTGCTAAAATCCAGATTTTACAGCAAGAGACCAGTGAAGCACAAAGCACTTTAATTAAAAGGGGTAATATTCCCTTAGGAGGCATCCATAATATTCTACACCTAGTTAGAAGGACAGAAATAGGCTCCTATTTAGATCCAGGACAACTTTTATACTTAAAGGATACATTAGGTGCAGCTAGAAAATTGAAACAGTTTTTTAAAGAGGATGATAGGACAGAAACTTCTTGCCCTATTTTACAGGGATTAATAAAAAGTTTAAATACCGTTAGGGAGATAGAAGAAAAAATTGATTTGTGCATATTAAGTGAAACAGAAGTATCAGATCATGCTTCAGCAGAGTTAAAAAATATTCGTAGAATGATTCACTCTAAGAATGATGCCATAAGAAATAAGCTAAATAGCATTATTAACTCTACTACTTCTCAAAAATATTTACAGGATGCCATCGTAACCATTAGACAGGATAGATATGTTGTGCCTGTTAAACAGGAATATCGAGGTCAGTTTCCAGGATTAATCCATGATCAATCCTCTAGTGGTGCCACACTATTTATTGAACCAATGGCAATTGTAGAATTAAATAATCAATTAAAGGAGTTAAAAATAAAAGAACAAAAAGAAATAGAACGGATATTGATGGAGATATCCGCTACGATAGCAGAGAAAGCAGAAGAAATAAAAAGTAACCAAAGTATATTACAGGAAATCGACTTTATTTTTGCTAAAGGCAAGCTGTCTCTATCCATGAAGGCTATAGAACCCAGCTTAAATCAAGAAGGAAAAATAAGAATCAAAAATGGTAGACATCCCTTACTAAACCCTGATGAGGTAGTTCCTACCAACATTTGGATAGGGGAAGACTTTCGTATTTTAGTAATTACTGGGCCTAATACTGGGGGTAAAACCGTTACTTTAAAAACAGTGGGACTTTTAAGTTTGATGGCCCAAAGTGGTCTTCATGTTCCTGCCGATTATGGAACAAAGCTAGCAGTATATGATTACATTTATGCTGACATAGGAGATGAGCAAAGTATCGAACAAAGCTTAAGTACCTTCTCCTCCCATATGACCAATATTGTAAAAATATTAGATGAGGTCACCCCCAACTCCTTAGTGTTATTAGATGAGCTAGGAGCAGGGACTGATCCTACAGAAGGTGCAGCCTTAGCAATGGCTATTTTAAATTATTTAAGAACATTAAAAACCTCTGTTATAGCCACCACCCATTATAGTGAGTTAAAGCAATACGCTTTAATAAAGGAAGAGGTTGAAAATGCATCAGTAGAATTTGATGTAGAAACCCTAAGACCCACCTATAAGCTGTTAATAGGGGTGCCTGGAAAATCCAACGCCTTTGAGATATCAAAGAAATTAGGATTATCTTCTGGTCTCATAGAGGAGGCAAAATCTCTCTTAACCAATGAAAACATTGAATTTGAAGACCTTTTACAAAACATTGAAAAAAATAGAATTGAAGCGGAAAAGGAAAGAAATAATGCTGCAGCTTTAAGATTAGAAGCACAAAATATTTTGAACAATTATTTAGAAAAGAAAGAAAGGTTAGAGCATCAGAGGGAAAAAACTATTAAGGAAGCCAAAAAAGAGGCCTTTAAAATTGTAAAGGAAGCAAAAGCTGAAGCAGAAGAAGTGATTGAAGTCCTGAAAAATTTAAGGATAGAAATAGAAGAAAAAGAAGCTAACAGAAAAATAGAGGAAGCAAAAAAGAAAATGGATGCTAAGCTTGGTGACTTATCGGAGGGCTTTGAAGAAAAATTGTTTACTAAAACCAATAGAAAGCCGCCAGAAAACCTGAAGGCAGGTGAAACAGTTAAAATATTATCCCTAAATCAAGTGGGGCATGTCCTAGAGCCTGCTAATGGCAGTGGAGAAGTATACATTCAAGTAGGTATAATGAAAATGAATGTACCCATTTCTAATCTTGAGAGAATAAAAGAGAAAAAGGATGGAAAACAAACAGGTGTCGGAAAAATTGTAAAGGCAAAGGCTAATACCATGAAAAGTCAACTGGATATCAGGGGCAAAAACCTAGAAGAATCCTTTATGGAGGTAGACAAATATTTAGATGACGTTTATTTAGCCGGCTTAACAGAGATCACCATTATCCACGGTATTGGCACCGGTGTTTTAAAAGCTGGGATACAGCAGATGTTAAGAAAACACAAGCATGTAAAAAGCTTTAGAGAAGGTAAATATGGAGAAGGTGGGGCTGGCGTGACGGTTGTGGAGTTAAAATAGATAGAGTAGGTAGGTGAAAAAGTGATTTTAGTAAGTGCTTGTCTATTGGGAATAAACTGTAAATATAATGGAAAAAACAATGAAAATCCTAGATTAATCAAGCTACTAGAAGAAAAAGGCTTTTTACCTGTTTGTCCTGAGGAGCTGGGAGGGCTAACAACACCACGACTCCCGGCTGAGATACAAGGGGGAGAAGGAAAAGACGTATTAGATGGTAGGGCAAAGGTAATAAATGTGGAGGGTGAAGATGTCACTGAACAATTTATTAGAGGAGCTGAGGAGACTGTAAAGCTTGCTAAAAATATGGATGTTCACTTTGCAGTATTAAAGGCAAGAAGTCCCTCCTGTGGTGCTGGTGACATTTATGATGGTTCTTTTTCAGGAAGGTTAACAAAGGGAGAAGGGGTGACAACCGCACTTCTAAAGAAACATGGTATAGAAGTTTATACAGAAGAAAGTATTTCAGAGAAAATATAGGAATAAATTTATTGATTGTTGTTAAAATATATGATATATTAATTGACAAGATAATTGAATATAGCTATATACCTATGATGAGGAGAGTAAATGTAAAGATTGTTGCAGCGAGTCAGAGTTGGTGGAAGTCTGACACATATTTCCATTGAAGCGCACCTTGGAGGTCCTGTCTGAAATAAGTAGGACAAGGCGGTATCCACCGTTATTTTGGAATAAGAGTGGGCACAGTATCGTGTCAATCAGAGTGGTAACACGGGATTTAACTCTCGTCTCTAAATTTAGAGATGGGGGTTTTTTATTTTTGTATATTAAAAAACAATAGGAGGTTATAGAATGATTGATTTTAAACAGGAGGTAGCTGAGGCACTAAAACAGTATATACCTGACCTAGAAGTATCAGAGATTTTATCTATGATAGAAATACCCCCCAACACCAATATGGGAGACTATGCTTTTCCTTGCTTTAGATTAGCAAAAACCTTTCGAAAAGCACCCCCATTAATTGCCACAGAAATTGTAAAGGCTCTTGAAGGAAATAAAGCCTTTCAAAAAGTAGAACAGGCTGGTGGATATGTAAACTTCTTTATACATAAAGCAGTCTTTGTAGAAAAAACCCTCAAGGAAGTATTAGAAAAACAAGAATTATATGGCAGTAGTGATTTAGGTAAAGATAAAACTGTCATCGTAGAGTTTTCTTCCCCTAACATAGCAAAGCCTTTTCATATAGGACATATTCGTAGCACAGTTATAGGTAGCTCTATCAATAGAATTTATAAGTTTTTGGGCTTTAACACTGTGGCAATCAACCACTTAGGAGATTATGGAACGCAATTTGGCAAACTAATTGTAGCCTATAAAAGGTGGGGAAATGAAGAAGAAGTACAAAACGCTCCCATACCAACCTTACTAAAGCTTTATATTCAATTCCATGATGAAGCTGAAAAGGATGCTACGTTAGAAGAAGAAGGAAGAATGTGGTTTAAAAGACTTGAGGATGGAGACGAAGAAGCACTAAGACTATGGCAATGGTTTAGAGATGTAAGTTTAAAGGAGTTTAATCGAGTATATAGCAAATTAAATATTACCTTTGATTCTTTAGCAGGAGAAAGCTTCTATTCCGATAAGATGCCTAGGGTTTTAGAGATGATGGAGGAAAAAAATATTTTAGAAAAATCTCAAGGTGCAGAAATTGTTAACCTAGAGCCCCATGGTTTACCTCCAGCGTTGATTAGAAAAAAGGATGGCTCAACCCTATACATTACTCGAGACATTACAGCAGCTATTTATAGGAAAGAAACCTATGATTTTTATAAAAACATCTACGTGGTTGCATCACAACAAAATCTACACTTTGAACAATGGATAAAAATTATAGAATTAATGGGATTTGAGTGGGCACAGGATTGTATCCACGTACCCTTTGGCCTGGTCAGATTAGAAGAAGGAACGATTGCCACCAGAAAGGGTAGAGTAGTATTTTTAGAGGACGTTCTTAACAAGGCTATAGAACAGACAAAATCAATTATTTTAGAGAAGAATCCAAATATTGACAACCTAGATCAAGTAGCAGAAGAAGTTGGTGTAGGAGCCGTAGTATTCCAAGAACTATCTAATAATCGTATTAAAGACTATACCTTTTCATGGGATAAAGTCTTAAATTTCGAAGGGGAAACTGGACCCTATGTTCAATATACCTATGCTAGAGCCAGTAGTGTCCTTAGGAAAGCAGATATAGAAGTAAAGGGAGAGATTAATACCACATTGATAACAGATGATGCTACCATGACAGTTATTAAGGCAATACAACAGTTCCCTGATATCATACAGGATGCTCAAAGGAAAAATGAACCATCTATTATAACAAGACATATTATACATGTAGCCCAAGCCTTTAATCGTTTCTACCATGACAATCCAGTATTGGTGGACGAAGTAGAGTTAAAGAAAGCGCGATTGGCTATTGTTAAAGCAACAAGACAAGTTATTGGGACGGGGTTAAATTTATTAGGAATAAAGACACCAGAAAAAATGTAATACAAAAATACAGCGATATCGCTGTATTTTTGTATAAATGAGGTTTAATACTATAATCAAACCATCGTTGTAAAGAAGGGTGGGGATAATTTGACAACCCAGAATAAAATAAGAAATAGTTTATTGTGGATGGTTTACGGAGATGCCCTAGGATTTTTAAATGAAAACATTGATACACCAACCCATATACTAAAAGGTTTTCTATATAGGTATGAAAATAAAGACATTATTATACAAAAACAAAGGGGTCAATACAGCTATATAACAGAATTAATTATTGCTATGATCAAGTCTTTAGTAGATGATGGACCTAAGCTAGAAGTTATAGTAGATTATCCGCGTTTCTACGAGGAATTAAAAGTATGGACATATTACCGCCATGGAGCCCCTTCCCATATTCTTTATAAATTAAGGAACAGTAAAGGCTATTACGACAGTGAGGTTTATTGGAAGGAACAGAAAGCCTATGGAATTAGTAGAATTTTTCCCATCCTAATGGCCAATAAAAACTATGCTGCGGCTGAAAAAGAAACCTATAAAAATATTATTTATTTAAATAGGCATCCTCAAGTGATCTTGACAGGGTTACTTTTGATTAGAGGAGCTTATGTTTTATTAGAAAAAGGATTTCTGCCTAAAGAAGAATTAATACAGGAATTAAAGGATTATATTATTCATATGCAATTCTCTGAGTTAAATAGAAATATAAAAATGAAGTTACCTACTAATTATGCTGTTCAATTTGAAAAGGAAAGAATTCTTTACCTGTTGGATTTAGACCGTTATAAAAAAAGCGAATTACCAGAGGTATCTTCTTGGGATAGCAAGATTATGTTTTTTAACAGCTTAAATAACTTCTACAGACTACAGGAGGGGGAACAAGTGGAGTTGAAGAATCTCCCTAGACATGATTATAAAGAAATGATTGCTATTAGCTATGGTCTTTGGGGTATAAATACCAAAGAGAGCTATGGAAATTTAAAGACATTGAAGGATGAAGACTTTATCAATGACATGGCCAACTATTTATGTAGGTTAAGAGATTATCAATTAAAGAGACCTTTTTATAATCGACAAGAAAAGAGCATAGATTTATTTCAATTGGAAAAAGGCGATATAACAAAACATCCTATATTAAATGTTATAAAGATTAAAGACAGGGTGGAAAGTCCTAACTATTTACAATTAGTTGTGGAAACCAAGGCAGGGCTATATACCTTTATTAAAGACAAGGCAGGACAGTAACTGTCCTGCCTTGTCTTTAATAACTCTTTTCTAAATACCGAATAAACTCTTCTTCAGTAGTATTGGATAATAGGCTTAATTGCTTTACGATTGCATCCTTCAACTCTATAAAGGAGGGTAATTTTGCATTTTCACCTGTATATTCAAGAGCTTTAATAATCATTAACATATCATGCTTTGAAATTTCCTGAACGGATATTTTAGAGAATTCATCCATAATAGTATTCGCCTCCTGATTTCATGAGAGATATAGTATTTATTTCTACATAAATGTAGAAAAACCTTCAAAATTTTACAATAAATTTAAAAGGTCCTTACTATTGAAAGAACCTTTATCTTTGCTAGGTTAGTTTTATGCTGCATTTATATATTCATTGTTCATTATATTATGATAGACGATATATAACCCTACAACCATAGAGGCCTCCATAGAACTTATTAGGTCGTTTTTATAACTTTCGCTTTTATTGCTGTATTTATTGTGGAGATCATCTACCAAGGATTTTATTGAATGAGGCGTTTTATTATCTATATTAAACAAAGATTTAGCAATATTAATTTTTTCATTATATTTTTTGTATTGCTGATGAAGGTTGCTTTCATAGGCTACATGACTAATAAAATGATTTTTATAGGTTTTTCTATCATTATGAGGCACACAAAAATAATCAGCGATAAAATGAGTGACAATTCCAATTTGAGTTGATAAAAATTTGATATGTTCTTTATTATTAGTTAATGGATATTGAGATAAATTCTGGATTTTATCACATATATACTGAAAAGATTGGGGTTTAAAATGTCGGATGCCTGATAGATGTAAGGGGATGTCAGGCTTAATACTGCCGTAAATCAAATTCTTTCTATCAAGATCTACAAGGAATTTTTCTTTAATAGCTTCATGAAGGTGAGTTGCAATAATGATATGGCTTTGAGGTAACAAAAAATGAACCGCCTTTCTTTAAAAATTATTTCTACACAATAGTATTATATTGAATTAAGATTTATAATACAATAGGGTTTACATATTATTTACAATTATTCAATAACAGGATTTTTTAACTTTTCTAAAACATGGTTACAATATTAAGATAGTTAATATATTCTTTAATATATTATTAACTATGCTATAATGTACATAGGTTTTAAGCACTATGATGACAATGATAAAGAAAAGAGGCAAAATACATGAAGGTGTTGCTAACAACATTAAATGCAAAGTATATACATAGAAACTTGGCTATTAGGTACTTAAAACAAAGCATAAAGGATCTTGATGAGGATGTTCATATAGCTGAATTTACCATTAACCATAGCCAACAATATATAGTCAATGAAATCTATAAAATACAACCAGATATTATTGGCTTTTCCTGCTACATATGGAATGTTGAAATGATTCACCAGATAAGTAACCTAGTTAAAAAGGTAATGCCCCACGTTACAATTATTTGGGGGGGACCTGAAGTTTCCTTTGAAGCATCTAAAATTATGGAAGCAAATGATGCTATTGATATGATTATATTAGGAGAAGGAGAAAAAACCTTTAAAGAACTGATATCTATTATTGGCAAAGATGAAGATTATTCTCAGATTCCTGCCCTGGCTTTTCGAGCCAAAGGAGAGGTTTTTGTTAACAACCTATCTTCAACTCCACTATCTATGGAGGAACTTCCTTTTCCTTATGAAGGAGAGGTGCTAGAAGAAGATAAAATCGTATATTACGAAAGCTCTAGAGGATGTCCTTATAATTGTCAGTATTGCCTATCCTCATCCTTTCAAGGAGTTAGGTTTAGGCCAATCGAAGTAGTTAAAAAGGAATTGAAATATTTTATTGACCAAGGAGTTAAACAAGTAAAGTTTGTGGATAGAACCTTTAACGCAAAAAAGGACTATGCTATGGAAATTATGAAGTATATCCTAGAACATAATCAGGGAAAAACAAACTTTCATTTTGAGATAACAGCTGATTTAGTAGATGAAGATACACTAAACTTCTTACAGGGTGTTCCCACTGGGCTATTTCAGTTCGAAATAGGGGTACAATCAACTAACCCTGAAACCTTAAAAGCTATACAAAGAAAAATGGATTTTCCCCGTTTAAAGAAAGTTGTAGAAACAATATCTGAGGGGAGAAATATCCATCAGCATTTGGACTTAATTGTGGGGTTACCCTATGAAGATTATTTTAGCTTCAGAAAATCCTTTGATGATGTTTTTGCCTTAAGGCCTGAAAAGTTGCAGGTAGGATTTTTAAAATTATTAAAAGGAGCTGGAATTACAAGAGATGCAAATAAATATGGGTATATTTATGATGATAAGCCACCCTATGAAGTGTTGGAAAATGATGCCATAACCTATGGAGAGGTTATGACATTAAAGGGTATAGAAGAGATGGTAGAAACCTATTGGAACAATAACATGTTTAACAGCAGTATTGAATTAATCTTAGCCAACTATTATGCCAATACCTTTAGGTTTTTTGAAGATTTATGGCGATACTGGGAAGAAAAGGGGTATCACCATCAGTTCCATAGTAGAAATAAATTATATGAAATCCTATTAGATTTTTATTCTTACAAAAATTTTGATAGAATAGATGTGTTTAGAGAAGTATTGAAGTTTGACTACATTAAACACAACAAAACCTCCTCCCTCCCTAAATTTCTTCCTATAATGGAAGGTAAAGATTTCAAGAACAAATGTCATAAATTTTTACAACAGTTAGAAGTACTGGAGAAATATTTACCAAACTATATAGAACTTCCAGCTAAACAAATTATAAAAAAAGTGCACTTTGAATTATTTAATTATAATGTTGTAGATGTAGAAAAGAACCCTAAAAGCCTAATACAGCTTCAACAGGAAAAAACAGTCCTATTGTTTGACTATGATATAGAAAATAAAGCAATAGACTACTGCAAATATTTCTTATTAGATGCTGTTGAGTTTCTATAGATAAGAAATATAACAAATTATTATAGAGGTGATGAATCATATGGATATACTAAAGGATATTTTTTATACCAACAAAAAAATTAGTAAAACGGCAGTATCCAGCACATTGAAAAATTGGCCTATTATCTTCACGGGATTATTTTATTCACTAGCAAGTCTTATACTGATGATGATATTGCCGTTTTTTTGGATATTAAGTGGATTAGTAAGCATTATTTTTATGAGTGCTTTATTATCTAATTATTTATATCTAATTAATTGCATTATAAAAAGAAACA
This sequence comes from Natronincola ferrireducens, assembly GCF_900100845.1. Classification (NCBI taxonomy): domain Bacteria; kingdom Bacillati; phylum Bacillota; class Clostridia; order Peptostreptococcales; family Natronincolaceae; genus Natronincola; species Natronincola ferrireducens. The sequence continues at coordinate 346,551 of NZ_FNFP01000003.1, forward strand.
AATTTGATCTTCAAGATTTTAAAGATGGATTTATCATATATTTAAGAAAGGTATGGGGGATATTGTTTATATCCTATGTAGCTTCACTTATTATTAATACCTTTTTAATGCCTGGGTTTAGACGGGGATTTCAACCAGGAGCTTTAGGAATAATGATTAACTTTTTAGTGCTTGTGCTATTGAATGCTTTGCCAGAAGTAATCTATCAAAAACATTATAATCCATGGGAATCCATAACCTATGCTGTAGAATTTGCAAAGGATAACTGGATAGAGTGGTTTATCCCTAATATAGTTTTAATTGGTGTTCTATATATGCTTACTGGTAACCTATTAACAGGGATGTTTAGTTATATTATGCCTTTGAGGTTAATACTTTCTCCCATAGGTATCATCATGTTTCTGATAGGACAGGCATGGTTTTCCTTTATGATGATTTATCGTGGATATCTTTTTGAACTATTAAGTACTAGTAATAGAAGAAAGAGATTGTTTATGCGAGAGTTTTAATTAAAAGAATATCGTTTAAAATAGTAAACAATAATATTTTTATGTAAAATATATAGGATAAGGGGGTCAGTGCATGGAGGTTTCATTTAAAAAACTTGAGGAAAGAGACATCAATAATATAATAAGTTTATTTAACAAATTAAAAGCTGAAGCAGCAGAGGTTACTTTTAATCACATAGACAGTAAAGAAGAATTAATAGATTGGTTAAATAATCAAAATTATTATTTATATGCTGCTATGATTAAAGATAAAGTAGTTAGCGTTTTTAGGGGTGTTAGAGGACTTAAAGATGAAGCCCACTGTATACTCATTACTATTGCAACAGATCCTTCATATAGGGGATGCAAGATTGCCCAAAATCTTATTCGATACAGTTTAGAGGATATAAAAGCAAAGGAAAAGACTATAAGTCTAGCTAGGGCTTATGTATACAGTGATAATAAACCATCTATTAATACCTTGCTTGCCAATAATTTTACAGTATCGGGCTGTGTATATCAGCATCATCTTAACAAGAAAATAGGTACCTATGTAGATGATATTATATTTCATAAAATATTATAAAAAAGTATTTAAACACGAGAAGTATGGAGGGGAAAAATGAAATTTTTAATTGATGAGTACTTGTTAAAAAAAACCGAGGAACTGTCTTTTATTCATTTAAAACATGATGCACAGTTAAATATAGAAAATTATCAACTTCCCAGCGATGGATTGGATATACCTATTATGACAAAAGAGTTAGCAAAGAATATTAAGACAAAAAAAGAAAACGAAATCATAACCGTTGGAAGTATTGTTAGGGGAATGATTCTTCTATTAGGAATTGATTCAAGGTTTAAATACAAGGAAGAGTATATTAAGTTCTTATATGCAGCAAATCCTAAAATAGAAAAATATATTTTTGTAGAAGGAACACGATATTTAGAAGAAAAAAAATTGATGGAAGCTATTATCTTTTTTAAAGCATTAACTCTATTAAAACCAAATGATACAAAAGCTTTACTGAGTTATACTATGACATTACTACGATATAGGGATGAAGAACTAGGAAACCAGAAAAAAAACTACGAAACTTTTACTAAAGAGATTCAACATAAATTAGAAGAACTTCTAACAATAGACCCTAATCAACCATTGGCTTGCTATTATTTAGGATTTATTTATAAAGATAATAAAGCATTTAATAAAGCCAAGCTCCACTGGGAAAAAGCATTGACATTAGAACTAGAGGATAATATTAAAGAGCAGATAAAAGAACTATTGATTCAATTAGAGGATATGGCACAATATGAAAAAGGTTATGAAGCAATCTTAGAGGGGAGACCTCATGAGGGATTATCGATACTGGAAAAATTAGCACCAAAGTATACGGAATGGTGGAACTTAGCATTTTTTCTTGGATTAGGCTATCGTCAAACAGGCAAATTTCATGAAGCCATTCAATACTTTAAAAAGGTTTTAGAATTAAAGGAAGATCAGTTAGAAGCCGTAGTAGAATTAGCTTTATGCTATGGGGGGATGGGAGAATTACAAAAGTCTATAGAATATTTTCACAAGGGTCTTGAATTAGGTGGAGACAATAGTGATCTTCTGTGCAACCTAGCTATGGTGTATTTGGAGCTTGGAGATATACACAAGGCTAAAGATTATGTAAACAAATCCTTAAAGATGAATCCCCATGATGAAATTACAATAGCCTGTAAAAACAAAGTAGAAGAGATAGAGATGGCCTCTGGAGCTATAAAGAAGGCGTAGTGTCCTTAATAGAACTATACTTTCAAATATTTAATAAAAAATAGAAGGAAAATATATGTCTACATAGAATAAATACAATACAGATCACTAAAAGATTTTAAGTACTAAATAAAATCAACAAGAAGAGGTGATTGTATGATAAAAACACTACAAGATATAGTAAAAAGAGCCCAAGAGCAACCAAAAATGAAGCTAGCTGTGGCTGCAGCGCAGGACAGTGATGTGCTTAAAGCTGTAGCTGAGGCACAGGAAAAGAACATTATTGAAGCAATATTAATTGGAAATGAAGAAGATATCAATGTAATAGCAAAAGAAATAGGAATAGATCTAACATCCTTTACTATTATTCATATACCTGATTTAATGGAAGCTGCTTTAGAAGCTGTGAAAATGGTATCAACAGGTAAAGCTGATTTTGTAATGAAGGGATTAATAGATACCTCTATTCTTTTAAAAGCAGTATTAAATAAAGAAGTAGGATTAAGAGCAGAAAACCTGTTAAGTCATGTTATGGTTTATGATGTGCCCACCTATCACAAGCTACTTTTTTTAACAGACGGTGGCATGAATATTGCTCCTACATTAGAAGAAAAAAAGGGTATTTTAAAAAATGCTATCCTAGCCGCCAGAGCAACAGGTATTCAAGAGGTAAAAGTTGCTTGTCTAGCTGCAAAGGAAAAAGTAAGCGATAAAATGCAGGCTACTATAGATGGAGATAGCCTAAAGCAATTGGCTTTAGAAGGATATTTTGGTAAAAGTACTTTAGTTGAAGGACCTATAGCCTTTGATTTAGCTATTTCAAAAAATGCTGCTGAAATAAAGAAGTTTAATAGTCCTGTGGCAGGTGAAGCAGACATATTATTGGCACCTACAATAGAAGTTGGCAATGGTATAGGCAAAGCTTTAACCTACATGGCCAATGCTAAATCTGCTGGCATAATTATGGGAGCTAAGGTTCCTATAGTTCTAGTTTCAAGAGCAGACGATGCTGAAACAAAACTATACTCTATTGCTTTGGGAAGTGTTATTGCCGCTTGTAATTATTAAAATAGAACCAATATAATTATCTAATGCTAAGAGGCCTTCGGGCCTCCTAGCATTAGATAATTTAATGTTGTAACAATAACCAAACCTTTATAAAAATAATCATGCATAAAACTCAGAAAAAGTGATAGAATATCATTTAGTGGTATAAGTATAGTGTTGCAAAAAAACACATTGAAATAGATTGACAACGTTATGAAACTATGCTATAGTATTTTACGGTAATCAAATACAGTAATAAAGTGGATTTAAAAACAAATCCGTCTACAAGACAATTAAGATGATGATTAAAAAAGTATTGACAGAGGAAAAGGATTCTGATATAGTAGTAAAAGTCGCCGGAAGTTGAGGGGTGACGGGAGATAAGTTAACACTTAGAAAAAAGAGATTAAGAAAAACTTTTAAAAAAGTGTTGACATAACATCTTGAATATGATATAGTAGTAAAGGTCGTCACTAAGAGGCGACGATAAAAAATGCAAAATGTAGAATGAAGAAGGTCTAAGACCTTAAAAAGAAAATGGAATTAGTTTTTAATTTTACATTTTAAGTTTTGAGTTTATAAGAAGGTCCTTGAAAATTAAACAGTATAGATATTAAGCCAGCAAAATACATCCATCGAAAGATGGAACCCAGAAATTTTTTATTAAGAGTTTGATCCTGGCTCAGGATGAACGCTGGCGGCGTGCCTAACACATGCAAGTCGAGCG